>CAYRTS010000003.1:90499-92896 GCA_964427285.1 uncultured Anaerolineaceae bacterium | reverse complement strand
GCCGATCAGCCAGTCGCGTGCATACGCGATCGCCTGGCGGTCGCCCATGAAGTTGCCCGCTTCGCCCAGCCCGTAGATGCCGGCGTCGGTATCGACCCGGACCAGCAGCACGTGCCAGGTTCGTTCGACTCCGCCGACGCCATGCGGGTCGGGGCCATGGAGCAGCATCGTCCGGACGTCGGTGATCTTCATGGGCGCTACTCCAGGGGCGGCGGCTGATCCGTCAGCTCGGCGAGGCGGCCGCGTTCGCGAGCGGGAGATCGACGGCCAGACCTGTCCGCGCGGAGAGCTTGGCCGCCTGGGTCATCTCGATGGCCGCCCGCCCGTCCTCGCCGGTGATGGCGGGCGTCGTACCGGCCCGCAGCGACGCGATGAAGTCGACCAGCTGGCGGGCCGTGTTACCGATCCGGCGTGGGTCGCGCGGCTTGAAATCGGGGAGCGTCCAGCTCGGCAGCTCGAAGACCTGCTCGTCGCGCGCGCCGGTGACCAGCTCGACCCGGTCGAGATCCCAGAAGATCGAGCCCTCGGTCCCGACAATCTCGTACTGGTTGTTTCGCCGGGAACCGAAACCGGACGGCCCGATCTCGTAGCACAGCAGGATCTGGGCGATCGCCCGGTTGGACAGGCGGATCTGGACCATCGCCGTAGGGTTTTCGAGCGGCAGCCCGGTGCGGTTGTCATAGTCCGCGTAGACGCGGACCGGCTCGGCGCCGGTGAACCAGCGGATGGCGTCGCAGGCGTGCGAGCCCCAGTCGAGGAACGCGTCGCCTTCGCGCGGGTCGGACGGCCAGCTCTGCGGGACATTGGCAAACCCGGCGCCGGGGGTGACGCTCATCGGGCGAAGAAAGAGGATGTCGCCGATGCGGCCCTCATCGATGTACGACTTGGCCCGCATGGACATCTCCATGTGGCGCGTCTGCTTGGCGATCGTCAGGAGCACGCCGGCTCGCCGACAGGCATCGATGATCTGGTCGCATTCCGCGACATCGAGGGCCATCGGCTTCTCGAGGTAGACATGCTTGCCGGCAGTCGCGGTCATCACGGCCAGCGGCAAGTGCGTTGAGTGCGGGGTGGCGATCACGACCACGTCAACGTCGCTCCTGGCGACGAGATTCCCCGCCGACGCTTCGACCCCGACGTCGAATTCCGCGGCCAGGGCTTCCGCGCGTGATCCGAGCGCGACCGCGACCAGGTGTCCGCCGCTCACCTGGGTCGCCAGGGCATCCGCGTAGACGCGGGCCATGTTGCCCGAGCCGAGGATGCCAAAGCCGATGGAAGTCGCGCTCATGACGTCGCTCCTCTGTCCCTCAAGGCCGTGTGGGCCACCGAGCCGGACGCCCCGCCGGGCGTCGGCTCGCAGTGTACATTGTCGACAATCCACGAGTTGCAGTGAGGCTGGAATGTCGGACACCATCGCGCAGCGAGTCGCCATCACCGATTCGCAGGTCCTGTTGGAGCCCGCCATCACCCTGCTCCGGGAGCGCGGCGTCGACGTTCAGGTGGTTCCGGACGGGGCCAGCGCCGCGGAGGCCGCGGCGCTCACCGCCGACTGCCCGGCAGCCATCATCGGCGTGCTGCCGTTCCGGGGACCGGAAATCGCCACCTTGCGCCGAACGGGCCTGCTGATCCGGGCGGGGATCGGCTACGACCTCATCGATGTCGAAGCGGCGACGGCCGCGGGGATCTGGGTCGTCAACGTCCCGGACTACTGCGTCGACGAGGTGGCCGACCACACCATCCTGCTGCTCATGTCGGCGTGGCGCCGACTCACAGAATTGGAAAGGATCTGGCACGCCGGGGCGTGGGTGAACCCGGCCCTGATGCCGCCGGTGCGCCGGGCGAGGGGCCGACGTCTCGGGATCGTCGGGTTTGGCCGGATCGGTCGGGCTGTCGCGGCGCGGGCGTTGGGCTTTGGTTTTGAGGTCGTGGCGTATGACCCGATGCTGTCCGAGGGGGACGTTCGCGCGGCCGGCGCGGCCCCGATCGGGCTGGACGAGCTGTTCGAGACGAGCGACGCGATCACGTTGCATTCGCCGCTGACGGCCGCGACCCGCCACCTCGTCAATGCCGAGCGACTGTCGCGGGCCCGGCCCGGCCTGGTCCTGGTCAACACGAGCCGCGGTGGGCTGGTGGACCTCGCGGCGCTCGACGCGGCGCTCGAGGACGGCCGGATGGCCTCGCTCGCGCTGGACGTCCTCGAGGACGAACCGAACCCGGACTTGTCCCGCTCTCTGTTCCAGCGTCCCAACGTGCTGTTGACGCCGCACGTCGCCTGGTATTCGCAGGAGGCACGGCACGACCTGGCACTGTTGGCCGCCGAGGAGGCCTGGCGGTTTATCTCCGGCGAGCGCCCTCGCAATGTCGTCAATCCCGAGGCACGCCAGGCACCCTGACCCG
>CAYRTS010000003.1:83399-90399 GCA_964427285.1 uncultured Anaerolineaceae bacterium | reverse complement strand
CGCCGAGCCAGGCCCAGCCGGCGGAGTAGAGCAGGACGCTGAGCAGGGCCACCTCGGTCACCCCAGCAAGCCCGGTCGGGCCGAGCAAGCCGACCGCGAACAGGCAGGCGAGCAGGCCACCCGCCCCCGAACCGATCAGCGCGCTGCCCCAACGCGGCCGGCGCCTGCCATCGATCCCGGCGACGCCGAAGATGACGGACCCGACGAACAGGACGACAAACCCGGGCCCGAGCAGACCGGCTTCGCCCACGATGCCCGCGAGAAGGAAGACCGCAGCCGCCGTGGCGACGTTCAAGTCGCCGATGAGATCCGCCAGCTTGAGGACCGCCACGGCACGCAATTCCAGCACGAGGATGACCGCGACGAACGAGAGCAGCGAGATTCCCAGGGGCACGATCGGGAGCGGCCTTGGCTCGGCGATTGGCGTGGAGGCTGGGACTAGCGCCAGTCCCGCTGTCGCAGCCAGATCGGCGAGGGCAACGGGCCACAGGATCGCGCCAACGATCGCAGCGCACCCGACCAGCCGCGCGACTCGACTTGCAATCGGCATCACGAGGTCGCCCCGTGCCCAGGCACCTGTGTCACCGCGACGCTCGGGCCGCCTCCCGCGCAGCCTCGACGGCCTCGGCCATCGTCCGGAGATGCGCCATCCTGCTGTGGAGGGGATCGGGGTCGAGGGCCTCGGCCACCTCCTGGAGCGGACCCATTCGGGCGATCCCGACAGCCTCGCCCATCTGCTCGATCTTGCGCCGGGCGGCGTGACGGCCTATCGACCGCAGGCTCCCGTTCGCGGCGATGCCGATCCGATCTGTGCTCCGATCGGCGTGCCCGGCCCAGGCCATCGCCCAGACCATCAGTTCCGGGTCGTCGCGCAGGGAGTTCGCGGCCTCAAGCGCGCCGATAACGATGCCCCGCTCAGGCGGGACGGCCAATACAAAGCGCCAGGCGTCGGGGCCTCCGAACGCATCCACGAGGTAGCTCCGATACGCCCCGGCAACGATGCTCTCGTGGCCGGCTGGGTGGACGGCGCCACGATAGAGGCCCAGGCTCAGGTGGCGCGCTTCAAGGCCCGCGGTTAGACGCCGTTCAGTCTCAGCATAGAGTCGCCACTCTTCATCGTCATCGCCGATGGCGGTCAAGGCACCTTCATCGATCTGGATGTATGGGCAATCGCCTTCAACCAGCGCCCGAAGTTCCAGGTTCAACGCCTCGGCGAGCCCGAGGGCGAGCGACTCGCGAGAGATCGGGCCCGGTTCGGCCAGTCGGGCCAGGGTGTACGGGCCGATCAGCACCTGTTTCACCAGCTGGTCCGTGCAATGGTCGGCCCACCGCCAGGCCTCCACCGTGATCGGCGCCTGCCAGCGCGCAGGCGCGTCGAAGCGCGGCGCCTGCACCTCCGCACCATCCGGCAGCCTCACCGAGTGGCCCGAGCTGGTCCCGCCCAGCCCGAGAACCAGGGGCCGGAGCCGGTCCACGTCGGTGACATCACCGTGGCAGAGCATGCCCAGCCCGGACAGCTCCTGCTCGTCGACGACCACCTTGACGACCTCACGCATGACCGCAAGGTGCTCGGCGGCTCCGATGGCGCCATCGGCGAGCTGGCGATCCGCCGCGCCGAGCCGATCCGGTTCACCGGCCCTTGGCTCGCGGGGATAGTCGGCGGCGAGAGACGCGAACATCGGAACTGCTCCCAGACATGGGCACAGGGCGCGAGAACCTCGACGCCCTGTGCCGGAACTCCTTCGATGGCCGGCGGGTGCCGGCCGGATTTGCCCTAGGCGCTCAGGAACTTGATGATCAGGTCCTGGGTACCGGTGATAGCGGCATCGTGCGCCTGCTGCGCCGAATACTCGCCCTGGATGATCTTGTTGACGACATCGTCAAAGACCGGCGCCCAGTCGTATGGCGTCGACCACAGGTTGGTCACGCCCTTGGCCTGCGCCTCGTGGGCCGGCCCAAGTGGTTGAGCGGCGATGACTGCCGGGTCCGCAAGGACCGACAGGCGAGTTGGCGGGTACAGCTCGGGCAGGCTCAGGCTGATCTTCAGGGCCACGTCCGGCGTGAACAGCCGGTTGAAGAAGCTCCAGCACGCTTCCGGCTGCTTCGTCCACTTGTTGACACCGGTGCCGTCGGCGCCCTGGGCGGAGCCCGTTGTCCCGGACACGATGCCCGGGAACTGGCGGACGGCCAGCTTGCCCGCGGCAACAAGTTCCACCTCCGTCGGCTCGATGACGGACTCGGAATGCATCACCGTGGCCATGTTGCCCTTGGCGAACTCGACGTACGCCTCGTGCTCATTGGTGATGTTCAGATAGTTGGCGTCCCACCAACCGCTCTTGAGGCCGGCCTCGATCGTCTGGAAGGCCGACAGGCCTTCGGGGCCGTCAAAGAGCACCTGGGTCCGATCATCGCTGAACATCGGATGCCCGGTCGAGTTGTAGATGTGGGTCCAGTACAGCTTGGCAAACGTGCCACCGACACCCTGCCACGGCTGTGCGCATGGAATGATGCCCGCGGCAACGAATTTGGGTGTGAGCGCGAAGAGCGCCTCATACGAGTCGGGCGGGTTGGACCCGTCCTCACCGATCGAGTTCCAGAGTTCCGGATTCCAGGTCCACAGCCACGAGCTGAAATGGATCGGCAGGCCGCGCAGGACCTGGTCGGACTGGGTCGTGAACCCAGGGAGTGCGGTCTGGATGAAGTCACTGAGGTCGCCCGTGTAGTTGCCCTCGAGTGGCAACAGGAGGCGAACGCCGTAACGCTGCATGAACACGTCGTAGGTGTAGTGGAGGTCCCAGGAGGCGTCCTGCGTGGCGATGAAGCTGGCGTACTTGACGGGCTTCTCATCGAACGGGATGTTCGTAAAGGTCGCGTTCCCGCCGGTATCGGCCTTCCACGCGTCCAGCCCATGCTGGAACGCCGGGATCGAGTAGCCGCCGGTGCTGTTGTTGAGGGTGACGCCGGCATAGCTCACGGGCTCCGGCGTCGGGGCCGCTGTGGCGGGAGCCGCCGTGGCACCAGGGGCCGCAGTCGGGGCGGGTGGGGCCGCGGTGGGAGCCGCCGTTGCGGGTGCCACGCTCGGTGCTGGAGCCGCGCAGGCGGCGATGAACGCTGCGCTACTGGCGATGAGCCCGCCCTTGAGCACGTCTCGGCGGCTGAGCGCCGACGTCAGTCGGGCGATGGCTGGGTTCTTGTCCTCGGTCATGGCTTCCTCGCACTATTGGGGGTTGGGGTATACCTCGATGACCCGCAGATGTTCGTCAACCCTTCACGAACCCTCCAGCTAGACCGGAGATGATCCGGCGGTGGAATAGTAGGACAAGGATCAGACACGGAGCCACCGCGACCATGGCCGCCGCCGCGAGCAGGTTGGGCGCCGGCATCTGATTCAATGGTCCCGGGAAGTTCTGAATCCCGGTGATCAACCGGGTGATGGTGACCGCGTTCTGGGTGCCCAGAATGACCGCGAACAGGAACTCATTCCAGGTTCCGATCAGGATCACGATCGCCGCCGCCGCGATCCCCGGGCGCGCCGCCGGAATCGTGACCCGGAACAGCGTCCCCAGGCGCGTGCAGCCGTCGATCCGGGCCGCCTTCTCCAGCGACACCGGCACCTCCATGAAGAAGTTGCGCAACAGCCAGATGACGAGGGGCAGCCAGAACGCGACATTGACGAGCACCAGCGCTGCGACGGTGTCGGTCAACCCGGCGATCTGGAAGATGCGCAGGACCGGGATCGCCAGGACGATGGCCGGCACCATCTGGATGATGATCAGCAACGCCAGCGTGGTCGACTTGCCGGGGAGGTCGTAGCGGGCCAGCGCGTACGCGGGCGGGGCCGAGAGAAAGATCACGAAGAAGGCGGTCAGGAGCGCTGTCTGGAGACTGACCCACAGTGATCCGAGCCAGCGCGCGTCGCCCGCGATGATCTCGTAGCCGTCCGTCCACAGGTCAAGCGTCAACGCGGGCGGCTGCTGCGTCAGCGCCTGGAACGGCTGGAGACTGGCGATCAGCATCCAGATGACCGGAGCGGCAAAGAAGAACAGCAAGAGCCCCACGCCGAGACCAAACAGGACTCGGCTGATCGCCCCGGGCAGCCTGATCAGGCCCCGACGACCCTCCTCGGCGGGCATGGAAGCGGTCCCGCGCACGGCCGTTGCGGATTGAGCGGCAAACTTGAGGGATGTGCGGGCGGTCGCCGTTGCGTTCTCGGCCTCTTCGTCCGTCGCGGGACCCGCGGCCTGCCTCCGTCGCACGAACAGCAGCAACACGAGACTCGCTGCCACGGTGCCCAGGAAGAGGAGCACCGCGATGGCCGCTCCGTAGCCCAGGCTGATCTGCTCGAACGTGATCGTGTAGATCGCGTAGATCAGCACGTACGTGTCTCGACCGGGGCCTCCGCTGGTCAGGCTGTAGAGCAGATCGAAGACCTGCAGGCCGAGGATCACCTGGAGGACACCAACCACAATCAGGGTGTTCTTGATGGCGGGCAGCGTGATGAAACGAAAGGATTCCCAGGCTGTTGCGCCATCCATCCTGGCGGCCCGATACAGGGCCTCCGGGATCCCCTTCAACGCCGCGAGCAGCAGGATCGTCAGGAGCGGGACGGACTTCCACGACTGGGCTACCAGCGCAATGCCGACCGCCTGCTCCGTACTCGACAGCCAGTTAAACGGCTGATCCATGAGCCCCAGGCCAATCAGCACGCCATTGATGATTCCGTGGTTGGTGTCGAAGATGAACCGCCAGAAGATGCCCGCCACGATGGACGCGACCGCCCAGGGCATCAAGAGCGCCATGAAGAAGATCGACACGCCGCGGAACCCGCGGTTCAGGACCAGGGCGGTCACCAATGCCAGCGGCAGGGTAACGGCGGTCGACATCGCCGCGAAGAAGAGCGTTCGAGGGATCGCGGCCAGGACTTCGGTGTCCTCAGGAAGTCGGACGAGATAGTTGCGCAGCCCCACGAATGGGGTGAGATCGTCCTTGGCTAGTTCGATCCGGAAGAGGCTCAGCCCGAAGACCGCCAGCGTCGGCGGGAGCACGATCAGCCCGACCAGGATCAGCCCGGGCACGGACACGAGCAAAGCGAATCGGCGCTCGCTGAGGCGGTCGAACCGGCGCGAGATTCGTCCCGCCCCCCGGCTCAGGGCCGCGCCTGCTATCGCCATGCCAAATACGCCTCCCAGCAGCGGCCCAAAACCTCCCGTCGGGCGCCGCCATGATGGGCCGGGATACAGTCGACTGTCAACATAATTCGGGCGCGGGATTACATCTGTGGCTCATCGAAGCCCCCCGTCGCGGCCGGCACGCAGCACGGCAAGATCGCCGATCCGGCGCCCTACCTGGAGCCCCACTTCGTTGTCGCTGCGCCAGTGGATCCCGCCGTAGAGCCGAGACAGGGCGGCCTCCTCGGCCTGCGCGTCGAGCCTGGTCGCATCGGCCGGGAAGAAGGCCGCGAGGACCGCTGCACTTGCCCCTGAGAGGGTCGCATGGCCAGAGATGTAGGCCGGGAAATTGGGGGTGATGATCGTGGAGGCGAACCCTTTGATGAGGCCGGTCGGCCGCCCCGACCAGTAAATGTACTTGGCGTCCCAGGCGGCGATGAAGGCATCGGCCTGGGCCATCCCGAGGTGGGCGAAGACCCGAGCCGCATCGGCCGCGGACAGGCCGTCACGGTTCGACAGTTGGATCGCGATCCGCATCCAGTGCCCGGGCGGCGTGTCGGTGCCCGGACCATCCGCCCAGAACCGGGCGATCCGGACCTGCGCGTCGGTCAGCTCCTCATTGACCCGGACGACTTCGTCGGCCTCGGCCTGCCACGCGGTCGATTCAAATGCCGGAGGAGGTCCGGGTCGAAATTCCGACCCGCTGGCCATCAGCCACGGTCGCCATGTGCCGGCCAACGGTTCGAGCGGCAGGTCGTTGCGGAACGGCTTGGCCGGTTTCCAAAGACCCGGTCCGGCTGGGACGTCACCCTGCCAGAAGGCGTTGGCGCCATCATCTGCCGCCCGGGCCACCGCCAGCGCGCCAACAGCCTCACCGATCCTGGTACCGGCGGCGATGTCGGACGCCGTATGCGTTCCGGCGGCCATCCGAACCCGGAGAAGTTCGTCGGCCCGCGCCTCGAACGAGGCGATACGATCCGGGTAGATCGCGCCCAGGACGGTCAGCGCAGCGGCCGCGATTGCGGCGTCGACCGACGCATGACTGGACAACTGGTCCCGTGGCGCCAGTTCCTTGATCCGTGAGTCACGCTCGGACGGGGCCGAGCGCTGGTAGGCCAGCTTCGCGTCGCATGCGGCGATCACCGCGTCGTGGATCGCCGCGTTCAACAGGGCCAGCGTTCGCGACACGCGGACCGGGTTGCTCTTGGCGTCGCGCACGGCCGTCAGCAGGATCTCGTTCCAGCGCGCCGGACCCGGCTCGGCCGTCCACCAGGCGATCTGTTCGGCGGAGACCTCGCCAGCAGCCTGGAGCGCCACGATCTCGTCCAGTTCGCGGCGGTCTTCGGCGGACCCAACGGCGAACTGGGGTGCCACACGAACCTGGTTGGCGGCACGAAGCAGGATCGGCGTCCATCGCGCCGGAGCCTCCGCGCGGGCGGTCTGGGCCACGAAGTTGGTGGCGACGAGCGCGAGCGCGACGGCCACGACGAGGAGCATGGTCAGCCGCGCCAGGCGACTCCGGGACATCGTCACGGCAGCACCCCGTCTGGCGTGACGCGCAGAATCTGGTCAGCCGCGATGGGGCCGAGGTGCAGGGTGGTTCCGTCGCTCCACGTGACGATAACGTCGTCCGCCGTCTCCGCGGATCCGAGCCCGAAGTAGAGCTCGAGTGGCATCCCGGCCAGATAGCTGCCACCGTACAGCGCGACCTGCGTCGAGCGTGCCCCGCCGCTGTTCACCGCGACCCGCGCGCCCGCCGCCTGAGCGCCGGCCCGACTGAGATCGACGGTGAGCCAGTGGCGATCGGCCGTCCCGTTCTCGAGCAGGACCAC
>CAYRTS010000003.1:81603-83299 GCA_964427285.1 uncultured Anaerolineaceae bacterium | reverse complement strand
CGCCCATCGAGGTCGATGTCCGTGAACGCCGTGCCCCAGCCCCAGCCGGAATCCTCGACCCCCATCGCCACGGCCTCGTCCTCGTAGGTCAGCGCACCGCCCGGCCCCCGTCTGCCAATCAGCATGGTGTTGCCGGACCCGGTGCCGAATTCACGATTCGGATCCGTGATGTTGGTGCTGTACAGGTCCAGCGTCCCGTCGTTCCCTAGATCGGCCACGGCGACCCCCATGTCGTTGCCAACGTGACCCACCCCGTACTCGTCCGACGCGTCGCGGAAGGCACCGCCGGTGTTCTCGTAGAACAGGTCGGCGCGGTGGTCCCGGGCGACGTACAGGTCCGCCCAGCCATCGCCGGTAAAGTCGGCAAAGATTGAACTGAAGCTGTCGGCGGTGACCTGGCCGAGGTGCGCGTCATTGGTCACGTCCTCGAATCGCAGGGCACCCAGGTTGCGATACAGGCGGTTCATGCCGGGGAAGCGGCCCTTGATGGCCATCTGGTCGCGGGCAGGGTCGCCGCCAAGCTCCATCGTCCAGTAAGTCACGTAGATGTCCAGCAGCCCGTCGCGGTCGTAGTCGGCCAGCGACAGTCCGCCGACGAGGTAGCCGACCGGGTCGAAGCCCGAACCCTCGGTCACATCGGCAAATGTCCCGTCACCATCGTTCCGATGGATCCGCGATGGACTGCCGATCTCAGCGCCGTCGAAGTCGTTCATGACGATCAGATCCAGGTCGCCGTCGATATCGAGATCGGCGAAGGCTGCGGATCGAGCGCCGCCCTTGTTCATGAGACCGGCGGCCTCGGTGACGTCACTGAAGGTTTGCTCGCCGCTCGCATCGGGCTGGTTCCGAAAGAGGCGGTTCGGGTGGCCGGCCTGGCCCAGCATGAAGACGCTCAGGTTGCCGTCCCCGAAGACATCGGCGACCGCCGCGCCGTTACCCATATTGCGCAGCATCATCACGGACATGGGGTCCGTGGCGGCGGGCGTCGTACCGTAGGCCCCCCGAAACACGAGCCCGCGCTCTATCGCGACGTTCCGGCACAGCTCGGGTTCGGCCTTGACGGAATCGGTCAGGACCAACCCGCGGCCGACGAGGACGACGGTCGCGACGGCGACCGCGACCAGGGCGACGAGCGCCACCCGGCGCCAACGGGGTCCGCGGCTGGCGGTGACGGCGGGATTCATAGCCTCCCCGGCATGATCGGGCTCACCTCACGGGGTACTGTCGACAATCAGCCTCGAGGCGGAGTGCACGATAGCGAGTCGCGCGACGGCCGGCAAGGTCCAGCCTTGACGCTCGGCGCGCGCGGCCGGTAGATTGTCGACAATCTACGGCGTGGCCCTTCGGCCTCGTCCCAGCCGCGGAGAGGTCCATGACCGTCGCCTCGCTCAGTCTTCGGCATCTCGCACGGCGCTACGGGCCGGTGCGCGCCGTCGACGATCTCAACCTCGAAGTCCCCGACGGCGCGTTTGTTACGCTCCTGGGTCCGTCTGGCTGTGGCAAGAGCACGACCCTGAACCTGATCGCCGGCCTCGACAGACCGGATGCCGGCTCCATCATGCTTGGCGATCGGGATGTGACCGCGGTCCCGCCAAACGAGCGACGCATGGCGATGGTCTTCCAGAGTTACGCGCTCTATCCGAACATGACGGTGTTCGAGAACATCGGCTTTTCGCTCAAGCTCCGCCGGCGGCCA
>CAYRTS010000003.1:77949-81503 GCA_964427285.1 uncultured Anaerolineaceae bacterium | reverse complement strand
ACGACGACCGTCTTCGTCACCCACGACCAGGAAGAGGCGATGACGCTGTCGGACCTGATCTGCGTCATGCGCGACGGAAAGATCGTGCAGTCCGGCTCCCAGGGCGACATCTACGGCAAGCCGCGCAACCTCTACGTCGCCGAGTTCGTCGGCAAGCCCAGGATGAGCCTGCTCGAGGGGTCGCTCGAGCGGGGTGCGGACGGGGTGGCATTCGTGAGCCCTGACGTCCGGATCGATCTTGGATCGGCCGCCGCGCTCGGTCTCGAGGATGGTGCCTGGCCGACCGTCGTGCTCGGCGTCCGGGCCGAGGATGTCGTCCTGCACCCCAACGGTTCGGCCCCTGGGCGGGCGACCTTTGGCGCAGTGGTCGGGCTGATGGAGCCGATCGGCTCGGACACCTTCGTCGAGCTCGATGTTGGCTCGGCCACCGTGGTCGCCCGCATCGATCCGGACCTGCCGCTGTCGCTCGGTCAGCAGGTTTCGGCCGAGATCCGACCTTCGGGGGTCCACCTCTTCGCGCGGGACAGCGGCGAGCGCATCGTCGCCTGACGGCTGAGGGCGGTCAGGCCAGCCGCCACACGAAGCGGGTCGGACGGACCTGGATCACGATCCGATCCCCATCCGCCGCCAGCTCCGCCCAGCGCCGTTCCAACTCGTCCTCGGTGACGTATTTCGCCAGGATCAGCTGGGTCTCGATCCCGGCTTGATCGCCGTGAACGAGCGACGCCGTGCCCGTGATCGCGACCCATGACTGGGGGTTGGCGCCGTGCACGAGCAGGCTGACGCGCGGGTCCCGGTCAACGTTTGTCGCGCGCGCGGTGAACAGCTGGGCCGGCAGCCGGAGGAGCGTTCCGTCCCAGTGGACCATCGAGTCGGTCAGGTGAGGTGGCCCGGACGGATCGTTGACCGCCATCGTTGCCCCTGAAGCGCCGGCCAGGAACTCGTGCTGGACCGACGTCAAGGCTTGGACGGGGTCCCGCGGGGCGGCTGGCGCGGCTGGCGCGGGCGCGGGAGCCGGGGGCGCGACTCGCGCGGGGGCGACCGCTGGCGGTGGCGCGACTCGCGCGACGGGCGGCCTGGGGTCCAGTTGGGGCGGGTCGGCGGTCGCGGTCGGCCTGGGGTCCGACACCGGCGGTCCCGACACCGGCGGTCCCGACAGCGGCGGTCCCGACAGCGGCGGTCCCGACAGCGGCGGTCCCGACAGCGGCGGCACGGGCGAGTACGAACCGACGGTCGACGTGGGCGCGTCTGCGGGCGCGGTCGGCTCGGGGTGGTCCGGCGGTGGCCCCAACACAGGCGGTACGAGGTCCGGCGTGGCGGGCCCCGAAACAGGCGGTTTCGCCGCGGGCACGTCACCGGCCGATGCATCGAGGCCACGGACCGCGGCCGCGCCGACCCCCACGACGGTCCGCCGAATGATCGCGCTGACGCCTGCCAGCCGCCCCGCGGTTGAGACGGCGTCGTCGGACAGCTGCCGAAGGAATGCTCGACGGTCTTTCGTCCGATCGGCGCTCGCCTCCGTCCCGGTGGAGCTCGTGACCCCCGGCGGGTCGATCGAGTTGACGGGACCAGCGGCTACCGGGTTGGGGGCCGCATCCGTGTCTCGGTCAGCCGGGCCGGGGTCAGTCAACCTGGGGTCAGTCAAGCTGTATCACCTGGTGCTGCCGAGCGAGGGCCGGGCAAGCCCCAGAGCGGCCCTGCCAGCTTACTGATGTTCCGTGGTGCAGATCAGACACCGCGATAGCGGGCGATCGGTGACGAGCACCCGTTCGTGGTCCACGACGAGTTCTGTCCCCCGCCGCAGGGCGCAGCGCGCAGGGGGCAGGGCGAGACGACCGCCACCTGGCTTATGCATCCGACGCGCATCGTCCGGAGGGACAACCGCCCGACGCTGAGCACGACCCGGCGCGCCCGCGAGCCCGGCGCCGAGCACGGCCCCGTGCGCCCACGATAGAGTTCGGGCGCGATGAATGCGATAGGCACGATGTACCGAGTCCCCGGCGCCGTCCTGACCGAGCGCGAGCACACGGTCCCGCTCGACCACGCCCGCCCGGACGGACCGCAGATCAGTGTCTTCACCCGCGAGGTCGCCGATCCGGACGGCCCGAACCGGCCGTACCTCGTCTTCCTCCAGGGCGGCCCGGGCTTCGAGGCTGTTCGGCCGACCAGCCCCCCGAGCGGCTGGATGGTTCGGGCGCTCAAGGACTACCGGGTCCTGCTGCTCGATCAGCGCGGCACTGGTCGCTCAACCCCGGTCGGCGAGATCCCGGGGGAGACGCCGGCCGCCCAGGCCGCGTACCTGACCCACTTTCGAGCCGATTCGATCGTTCGCGACGCTGAGCTGATCCGCCAGGAGCTGGGCGTCGAGCAGTGGAGCGTGCTTGGGCAGAGCTTCGGTGGATTCACCTCGATGACCTACCTGTCGATCGCGCCCGAGGGGCTCCGCGAAGCGTTCATCACCGGCGGCCTGGCCCCGATCGGGCGCCCGGTCGACGACATTTACCGCTCGACGTACGTCCGCCTGATCGACAAGAACGAGCGCTACTTCGAGCGCTACCGCGACGATCGCGGCCGCGTCAGGGAGATCCACCGCCGTCTGACAGGCGAAGAGGTCCGCCTCCCGTCGGGTGATCGATTGACGGTCCCGCGGTTCCGGCAGATGGGGCTCTGGCTGGGCGATAGCGCCGGATGGGAGAAGCTCCACCACGTCCTGGAACTCCCGTTCGGCTCGCGGGCGTTCCTGGCCGACGTTGAGGGCGCCGTCAGCTTCGCGCGAAATCCGATCTACGCGACGCTCCATGAATCGTCATACGCGGACGGCGTCCCGACGCGCTGGTCGGCGGACCGCCTGCTGCCCGACGCGGTCCGTGACTCCGAAGCCTTTACCGCCGAGCACGTCTACCCGTGGATGTTCGAGGACTACGGCGCCCTGCGGTCCCATCGCGAGGCCGCGAATCTCCTGGCAGAGCACTCCTGGCCAAGGCTGTACGACGAGGCGCAGCTGCGGCACAACGAGGTGCCGGTCGCCGCGACGATCTACGTGGATGACCTGTACGTGGAGCGCGCGTACGCCGAGGAAACCGCGGCAACGATCCGTGGCCTCCGACCCTGGATCACCAACGAGTACGAGCACAACGGCATTCGCGCGGATGGCGAGCGGATCCTGGGTCGACTGATCGATCTCGTCCGTGGCCGCGCCTGACGGGAGCAGGCCGGGCCGGATCTTGTGGACGGCCAGCGACGCACTGTCAGCCCCTGACTGGGCAGCGGGTTTGTCACCCCGGACCAGCTCGGAGACGCTGTCCCGATGGACAGCGCGTCGATCACCCCGGTGGTGCCCGATACCCTGCTCCGAAATCAACTCCTGGTTGAGTCAACGGCATGAACGTGCACCGTCCAACCCCCAAACTGCAATCTGGGAACCCGTCCACGTGGAGCTGTGGTCGGGACTCAACTGGCAGTTGAATCCCGAGGCCGGAGTGGCCGGAGTGGCCGGAGTGGCCGGAGTGGCCGGAGTGGCCGGAGTGGCCGGAGTGGCCGGAGTGGCCGGAGTG
>CAYRTS010000003.1:0-77849 GCA_964427285.1 uncultured Anaerolineaceae bacterium | reverse complement strand
GGCCGGAGTGGCCGGAGTGGCCGGAGTGGCCGGAGTGGCCGGAGTGGCCGGAGTGACAACGTCTCGGACCAGCTCGGGTGACAGAGTCTCGGCCCTGCGACAAGGCCGGGCCGGCTTCAGAGGGCGCTGGCCACCCTGAGCCCTTCGAGAACCGCCTCCTCCACGGTCCGGGGCGAGAGGCAGTCGCCGATCCCGTGGACCTCCCCGTCAAACGCGCCCGGGGCCTCCAGGGCTATCAGCAGGCCATCGACCGGGTCATGCCCCTGGGCCAGCACCAGTGCGGCCGCATCCTCCACGATGACGGCTTCGCCTGTGAGCACGTGCTGGAAGAAGACCGCCGATCCGTCATAACCAAACAGGCGGACGAGTGGTCGCACATCGACACCGGCCCGGGTCACGGCCGCGATCATCGCGTCGCGGACGTACTGCTGGATGCGTTGCCCGGGCATGTACCCGTCCACGCCCAGGGTGACCTTCCGGCCGCGCTCGGCGAGGAGCTGCGCCATCCCCAGGCCGACCCAGTCGCACCGCCAGTCGGCGACCACGATTCGCCCGTCGGGGACCTGCGCCCCGCGCAGAACCTCCCACGCATCGAGCACGATCGGCGCTCCGGTCAGCTCGATCGGCGGTCGGCGAGGCCCAGCGCCGGTCGCAACGATCACCACGTCTGGGTGCTCACGCCTGACAAGGTCGAGGTCGACGGTGGTGCCGGTGACGATCTGGACGCCGGCGCGTTCCGCCTCGCCCAGGAGATTGGTCACGACACCCCCGAATTCCGCGCGATCGGGGACCCGTTCTGCGAGGAGGACCTGGCCGCCAACCCGCCGGGCCGCCTCGTACAGGGTCACTCGGTGGCCGCGCTCGGCGGCGACGGTCGCGGCCTTCAGGCCACCGGGACCGCCTCCGACGACCATGACCGTTCGCGCGAGGGCGTGCGTCCTCGGCGCTGCCTCCGGGAAGTCGAGCTCGCGCCCGCTTTCCGGGTACTGGATGCACGAGATCGGGTAGCCGGCGTGGAAGTGCCCGATGCACGCCTGGTTGCAGCCGACACAGGCGCGGATCTCGTCGGTTCGACCATCGGCGGCCTTGACCGGCAGGAGCGGGTCGCAGATCAGCGCCCGGGTCATGGCGCACGCATCGGCCTGCCCCAGTTCCAGGATCCGTTCGGCCTCCTGGGGCTGGTTGATCCGGCCGGCCACGATGACCGGGACCGACACGACCGACTTCGCCTTCGCGGCGAGCGGCGCCGTGTAGGCATTGGGCCAGGTCATCGGCGGGACGATATGGCCCGATCCCGCGAGCGTCGCCGAGGTCCCCGCAACGACGCTCACGTAATCGAGGAGGCCGTCGGCGTCGAGCGTCGCCAGGGCCGGCAGGACATCGTCGGGGGTGAGGCCCTCGGGCGTAATTTCGTCGATCGAGATGCGTAGCCCGACCACCGGCTCGCGTCCAATCTCTGCCCGGATCCCAGCGATCGTCTCGCGCAGGAACCGGAGCCGGTTCTCGGCGCTGCCGCCATATTGGTCCGTTCGCAGGTTGACCCGCGGGTTGAGGAACTGGGCTGGCAGATAGCCATGGCTGGCCACGACCTCGACCCCATCAAGTCCGGCCTGGCACAGTCGGCGTGCCGCTGAGGCGTACCCGGCCCGGATCTCCTCGATCAGCGGGATGGGTATGGCCCGCGGCATGACGTGGAACCGCTCGTTGGGCACGGCCGACGGCGCGAGGGCGACCGGGAGTGTGCCATCAGGAGACTCCATCAGCTCCCGACCGTCATGGAACAGCTGGCCGACGATCGCGCTGCCGTGGCCGTGGACGACCTGAGCGAGTCGACGGTAGCCGGGGATGCAGGCGTCCTCGGTCGCCATCAGGATGTGCGACGTGTAGCGCGCCGTCTCGTGGACGCCCGCCACCTGGACCACGATCAACCCGACCCCGCCGGCAGCCCGAGCCGCCTGGTAGGCGATCAATTGCTCGGTAACCATCCCGTCGGCGGCCATCACCGTGTCATGGCCCGACGACACGATCCGGTTGCGCAGGGTCACGCTCCCGATCCGAAGCGGCTCGAACAGGCGAGGGAATGGCCGCGCCGACGAGGAATCAGTCATTCGATCGGATCACCCACGGCTCCTGCGCGACTCGAGGAGGCGAGGGTACCGCAGGAAGCGGCCGCATCGAACGCCGTTCCCGTCGTGACATCGAACGGTCATCTGATTGACGCAAGATGTGCGGATGCTGACTCGATTCCCGGTCATCGCCCGGATCGCGCCGACGATCGCCATGCTCCTAGTCGTCGCGGCTTGCGCTGGTCAAGCGGCACCGGAGCCCGTTGCCACCCCTGTGCCCGCGGCAACCAGCGCAGCGGCACCCACATCCCCTTCCGCTTCGTTGGCGCCGACGACGGCGCCGACAACGGCCGCACCCGGTGCCGTCCCACCGAGCACCGCCCCCGCCGTGGTCCTGGCGCAGGCCTGGGCGACCGCTCCGCTCGTGGACGTGTCGACCGGCGAGACGTTCCGGATCGCGGATCATGCCGGCAAGGTGATTCTCATCGAATCGATGGCGATCTGGTGCTCCAACTGCCGTGCCCAGCAGGGCGACGTCATGACCGCCCTCGGGCGGCTGCCAGCCGACTCGGTCGTCTATGTCGTGCTCGATGTCGACCCGAACGAAGACGCGGCCAGCCTCGCCGCATACCGCGAGCGGAACGGCTTTGACGGCCGCTACGCCATCGCCGGGAACGATGTGGGGCGCGCGCTCGCTGCCGACTTCGGCGATCAGTTCCTCAACCCACCCTCGACTCCGATCGCGATCGTCGGAACGGACGGCCAGGTGACGCTCACCGAGTACGGACACAAGAGTCCGGACGAGATCGTCGCCCTGGCCGAAGCACACGGCGCCTGACCTGGACGGCCTCTGGCTGGCGTTCACCCTGGGCCTTGGCAGTGCGGCAAGCCCCTGCCTGCTGCCGCTCTACCCGAGCTTCCTGACCTACCTCTCGGCCAATTCCGCAGCCCTGACCGGCCGGCGGGGGACCGGGTTGCTTGGTCTCCTCATCCTGGCCGGCGTCCTCAGCACCATGCTCGCGGTGGCGGTCGTCCTGGTGATCGTCGCGATCCCGATCGGCGCATTGCTTGGCTATCTCATCCCGTTCGTGGACGGGCTGCTCATCGTCCTCGGACTCCTGCTCGTGGCCGGTCGCAACCCGTTCGAGCGACTGCCGGGCACCAGCGTCCCGCTCGTCGCCAACCCGTTCGCGCAGGCGTACCTGTATGGGCTGATGCTCGGTCCGCTTGCGCTGCCCTGCGCCGGAGCCTTCGCGCTCTCGCTGATCGCCTACTCGGTCGGCTTGGCTGAGATCCTGCCGCGGATCGCGACGTTCCTCGCGTATGGCCTCGGATTCGGGCTGCCGCTCGTCCTGTTGTCGCTCCTGGCCGGGGCGCGGCGCGAGCAGATCGTTCGCTTCATCGCCAGCCGGCACCGCACGATCGAGGTCATCGGCGGGATCCTACTGGTCGCCGTGGGCGTTGGCGATCTCATCCTGAACCGGGACAACATCCTGCTGGTATTCGGTCGCTCATAACGCTGCTGGCGCCCCGAACCTGGCGGGATCGAGATCGGGAGAGATGCCCGGCCCGCGCCCGAGGATCTCATCGACCACGAGGCGCGCCGAGGCAGGACCAGTCGAGATGCCCCATGACCCGTGGCCGGCGCAGATGAACAGTCCGGGACGGCCCGGGACCCGCCCCACGAGCGGCCTGCCGTCCGCACTCTGGGGTCGGGCACAGGCGCGTGCACCGCGGATTGGGGCATCGGCGACGCGCGGCACGAACGTCGCTGCGCGGCTGAGGATCCGCTCGACCCAGGCGGACGGGTCGGGCTGGGCGGCGAGCGACGTGGACCCGACCGTGGCGAGCCCCGGCAGCGGCACGAGGCTGAAGTCGACGAGGTCATCGGCGTCGCCGGTTCCCGTTCCGGGCGCGGACAGTGGGGTATCAACCATCGCCTTGATCTCGGCTCCTTCGAGGACATGGGTGGGCCCGTCAGTGAGTTCCACCTCCACGACGACTCCCCAGCGAGGTCGAATCGGTCGCCAGTGACCGGTCGGGTCAATCAGCTCGGGCGCCCATGGGCCAGCCGCCACGAGGACCGCGTCGCACGGCAGGACGTGTCCGTCCACGACGACGCCTGTGACGTCGTCCCCTCGATTGACCAACCGGGCCGTTCGTCCCAGCCGGATCTGGACGCCGCGGCGCTCCGCGAGAGTCGCGTAGGCATACGTCGAGGCGCCGGGGTAGACCGGGTACCCGATCCCGACACGGCAGGCGTGAATACCCGGAGCGACGGCAGGGTCGAGACGCTCGAGTGCGGGCCCGGAGACAACGTCGCGAGTCAGCTCGGGAAAGGTGTCGGCGAGCGAACGGTCAACGCTTCGAACGGCCGCCTCGTCGGTCGAGACGTACAGCAGCCCGGCTGGCTCAGCGCCGAGACGGAACCCAAGGTCCGCGGTCGCCAGCTCTCGGTAGAGGCCGATCGTCTCGCGGTAGAGGGCAGCGAGCACGGGATCGAACGGATGCTGGACGACGCCCGAATTTGCGCCCGAGGCGCCCGACGCGAGCCCTTCCCGCTCGATGAGGGTGACCCGCGCGCCCGCTTCCGCCAGGAACGCCGCCGCCGCCGTGCCGACGATCCCGCCGCCAATCACGACGACATCGGAGCGAGCCTGACTCATCTGCCGTGATCCTCAGCCACGGGCCGGATGATGGCGCATCCTCAATCTGCCTTGCGGCCCGGAGCCGCCCGATGACTCCAGGCTGCCCGCGCGTAGTTGACCGACGTGACAGAATCCCGGAGATGCGCCCAAGGCGGTCGCACCGGCTCGGAGGTACCCAATGCCCACGTACATGGACGTGCACGATATTCCCGGCGTAAAGGCCGCGGACGTGGTCGGAGCGCACGAAGCCGACGTTCGAGTCCAGGGCAAGTACGGCGTCAACTACAAGCACTACTGGGTGGACGAGGACGCGGGCAAAGTCTTCTGCCTCGTCGACGCGCCGGACCGGGAGACGGCCACAAAGGTGCATCGCGAAGCCCATGGGCTCGAGGCACACACCCTCTACGAGGTCTCACAGGGGGCCTGACACCTCTTCGCTGATACCCGCGGCCGCGAGCATGTCGGCGTACTTCTCGAGCGAGCGGGCAACCTTGGCCAGCGGCTCCATGAGGGCGATCGTGCAGGCCTGACCGCAGCGGACGGCGAACGCCGCCGCCTCACGGAGCCGTTCCTCCATCACGATCCATGCGGCCTCGCGGTGCGGGAGCAGATAGTCGACCTGGTAGAAAAGCTCGAAACCCGGGCCCGCCATCACGCCCGGCAGGTCCGCCCCGACAGGCTGCGTCGTGACGACGTTCCCGAGCGGCTTGATCGCGGCATACATCAGGCCGACCGACACGTCGGCCAGGACCCGGAGCTGCTCTGGCGTTTCGTCCGTGTGGGCGAAATAGCGGGAGAGGACCTGGAGCAGGACCTCATAGGTGACGTTGAGGAGGTCCATGCAGCGAACCGTGCCCGGATCGGTGATGAGCGGCATGCTGGCACCGGTGGCCTGCGGCCGGACATTGGCCGCCACGACTGGCCGGGTGGGCTCGAACCCCGGATCCAGCCGGCGGATCGCGAGGTACTCCTCGAGGATCCCCAGGAGCATCCCGAAGTGTGCGTTCCGCCACTCGCCGCGGGCGCCCTCGCCCTGCTCGACGATCGTGTCGATCGCCCGCTGCGCCGATGCAAGGTCCGTCACGGCCACGAGCTCTGTCCACCGAAAGTGTTCGGCGGTCGCCTGGGCATTGGGCGGCCCGATGAACAGCCGCGCGGAGCCTAGCTTGTCGTCCAGGTGCTCCAGGCCGGCCTGGATCGACCGGTAAAGCTGGCCGATCGTGTCGAACTCCTGCAGCTGCGGCACGATCTCGTCCGCCTGGTCGAGGGGCAGGGCGATTGCCCGGCCCAGGGCCTCGAAGCCCTCGGCGTCGTCGACGGCAAGCCCCTCCGGCCGCTCGAGGAAGGCGAAGTGGCGCAGCGCAGCCTCACCGAACGGCAGCAATTCGATCCGGACGCCCGCCGGGTAGGCGTGAGCCGGAAGCGGGAAGTTCGGGCGGGTCAGGCGGGGGGCCGCGCCCACGGCCGTCAGGAGGTTCTGGACGATCGCCAGGTGGAGCATCTCCTGCTCGCCGATCTGCAGCAACGTCTTGCGCCAGCGCTGGACCGCGGGCAGCGTCTCCGCAGACAGTCCCTCGCCGACCGTCTGCTTCAGCGAGAACGCTGCGAACAGGTACTGCAGCATGATCAGGTGCTCGAGCTCGGCCGCCTTGCCGAGGGTGTAGACGAGCGCTTCCCGGTGCTCGAGCCCAACGTGCAGGCCGGTCCGCTTCGCCCCCCGGACCTCCAGGACGTGCGCGAGTGGCCCACGCAGTCCCGCCGGAACGTCCTCGCTCATGCGTCGCATCCTTTCGATTCCTGGACGTGACCGGCGACCCGTCCCCGAGTCACCGCCAGCCGATCGTGACGATCTCCATCGGCGCCGAGATTCCCTTGAGGGTGACGGTTCGCGGATCCCCGGCGGGATAGCGGCCGCCGGTCGCCGTCTCCTGGCTCGCGAGGATCTGGCCGCCCTCGGCCAGCGCCGCGATCCTGGCGGCCTCGTGCACCCCCTTGCCCTGGAAGTTGCGCCCGACCTGGGTCGCGCCCGAGGCGTGGACGCCGATGCGCACCTGTGGCGCGAACCCGTGCTTCTGGCGGTGCTCAAGCAGCGTTCGCTGAACGGCGACCGCACAGGCGAGGGCGGCATCGGGGGAGTCGAAGCCCACGAAAAAGCCGTCGCCGGTGGCCGCCACCTCGTCGCCCTCGAAGCTGACGAACAGGCCGCGCAGGGTCTCATTGTGCCAGCGAAGCAGGTCGTTCCAGGCCTCGTCACCGAGCATCTCGAGCAGGTTGGTGGAGCCCACGATGTCGGTGAACATGAAGGTCTTGACCACCCGTCGGGTCACCTGGCTACGCTGGCGAAGCTGCCAGGGGAGAAGTTCCTCCACGACTTCGACGGTGATGGCCTGGGTGGGACACACGAAGGCCGCCTCACGGACGAGCTCCTCCTCAACGCTCGTCGGATCGACCACCTCGGCCTTGCCGTGATCGCCCTTGAGCCAGTCAAACGCGGTCGGTGCGACGTGGATGCAATTGCCGGCGCCGATGCAGCGGGTACGGTCGACGCGAACGGTAAGCATCCGCGTCAGACCAATCGCTGGATCAGGGCAAACGCGGCCGCGGTGGCTCGCGACGGGGCATTGAGCCTGGCCATCACTTCTCCCAGCTGCCGCACGACCTGCTCCTCGCTGACGCCAAGCGTGGTCGCCATCTCGGAGTCCGTATGCGATTCAGTCATGAGGCGAAGGAGCCGCTGCTCCTCGGGGTTCAGCTCGATCGACGCGGTGGGCAGGCTGCCGTGGGCCACCATGAGCGGGGATGTCCGGTAGGCGAGCCGGGCCGCCTCGACCCCGCCCACCAACTCGGCGATCTCGGATTGGGGCATGGTCGCGAACCAGCGACCCCGCAACGCGTCGTCGAGCGTGTGTTCGGCGACACCACCGAGCAGGATCTGGAGCCTGCCACGGATAGCCGCCGCCTCGTCCTCGGTGCCCAGCGGGAGGATCACGCGCGCGCAGGGCAGCCAGATCTCCAGGAACATCTCGGCCTGCTCGCTCTCGAAGAAGTCGGCCACGGCCGATCGCGCGCTCTGGAGCGCGGCATCCGGCTCATTGCGCGCCAGATGGACGTAGGTGAGCGCCGCGTTGGCCTGGGCGCGCCAGGGCGGATGTCCCGGAAGCGATGCGGCCAGCTCGATGGCCTCCTGCGCAGCACCTTCGGCCACGGCGAGCAGCTCGCTGTCACGCTCCTGGCTTCCCAGCCGTGCCGCCTCGATCGCGAGGCGCGCCATCGCCTCGCAACGAGCTGCGGGCAGACCTTGCTCGACCGCCAGTTCGACGGCCCGCGCGAGGTGTTTGCGCATCTCCGCGGTCTGCCCAGTAACCCCAGCCCAGCGCCCGCGCCAGGACTCCAACCGCCGTGCCTTGAGCGGGGTCGGAGCGGCCGAGGCCGCCTCCGCGGCTCGCCTCAGCCAGTCTTCGGCCTCCGCGACGCCGCCCACCTGGAGGCGCGCCAACGCCATCCCCCCCGCGGCCAGGAACTCCACCGTCCGGTCGCCGAGCGCACGAGCTCGGCGATAGGCCTCCTCGCCGCGAGACAGGCTGAGGTCGGGATCCCCGAACTCACGGGCATAGACATGAATCCCGTACAGGAGTTGAAGTTCGGCCAGGTTCCGCTCGCTCTCTGTGGCCAGGGTCGACATGCGATTGGTGAGTCGGCGGAGTTCGTCGAGGCGACGGATCGCCCCCGAGAAAACGAATTCGGCGCCCCACGTCGCATACGCCAGACCCAGGATGGACGACATCAGCCCATGTCGATCGCCCAGGCGGTCGTACAGCTCGATCGCCTGCTGGAACCGACCGACCGCTTCCTTGTACACCACGGCAAGGGGACCGTTGAGGAGCACGTCCTGCGGAAGGGCGCCGGAGAGGACCGTATCGATGAACGCGGCGCGGACCCTGGCCATGGCGACCACGCCGAGCTCCCGGCTTGCGGCAGCGAGGCTGCGATCGTCCCCGAGCGCCCGGGCCAGCTCGACTGCCGACTCGAACGCTTCTCCCGCCCCGTCGGCATCGATCTCCGTGATGACCGGTACGAACGCTTCCCCGAGTGGGCTCCGAAGCAGGGCCTGGCCGAGTTCGAGGTCCGCGGCCAGCTCCAGGTGTCGGTCTTTCATGGCCTGAGCCCGGCGGCGGACCTCCCGGGCGACGTCGGCCGCCGTCTCCTCGTCGCTGGAGTCGCGCAGCGCGGCCGACCGCCGGAGCATCAGCCGGAGCGTCAGGCTCGGGTCGCGCAGCGCGTCGGCCAGGGCTGACACTTCGGCCAGCGCGTCCAGCCGCTCGCCCGACCGGTGAAGCATGCCAAGCGCTTCGTCACGCAGGAGCAGCAGCGTCACCCTGTCTCGTGGCTCGATGATCACGGGGAGACCCAGCTCGACCGACCGGATCACCTCTTCCGGCGCGTTCCGAGCGAGCGCCGTCTTCGCGGCCTCGATGGCGAACTGGGCGCTGAGTTCCGCGTTGCCTGCCGCACGGGCGTGATGGGCGAGCATGGGCAGGCTCTCCGGAGATGGCTCGCCGGCCCCGGACAGGAGTTCCACGATGGCGCCATGAAGACGCCGCCGCCGCGTCGTCGGGAGCGACGACACGACGAAGTCGCGGACCTGTTCATGCGGAAAGGCGTAATCCGCCGCCGACCCCTCGGGGTATCGCATCAGCAACCCGGCGGCGATTGCCGGGGCGAGCAGCTCGGTCAGATCGGCACCGTCCACGGCCGAACCGCCCAGCTGGTCGCTCACGGCGCGAAGATCGCGCAGGCTGAAACTGCGGCCGAGAATCCCCGCGTCCGCCAGGAGCGCCTTGGTGGCATCCGGTAGCCGGGCCGCGCGCCGGTGGATCAGCGTTTGGACCGCGGCAGGGACGATGCGACTCGCGTTCCTGGCGAGTGTCCATACGCCATCCACCGGGCGGATCATGCCCGCTTCGCGATACGCCTTGGCCAGCTCCTCGACGATGAACGGGACGCCCTCGGCCTGCCCATGAACCGTCGCCCCGCTGAGAGGATTGACATCGCCGCCGAGGACAAGTCGGAGGAAGTCCGCGGTCTCGGCCGGGGTGAAGCGGTGGAGGCGGAGCCGGCGCAGGAAGCCGAGTCGCTCCATGTCGGCGACCAGGGTGACCAGCTCGTTGTATCCGGCGGTTTCCTCCGGGCGCAGGGCGATGAGCAGGAGGATCCGGCTGCCGGCCGCGCTCCGGATGACATAGCGAAGGAGCCGCAGGCTGTCCTCGTCGGCCCACTGCAGGTCGTCCAGGACGATCGCAAGCGGGCGCACCGCGGCCAGTTCCGCGATGGCCACGGCCGCCAGGTCGTAGGTCCGCAGGAGCTTGTCGTCCGCGGGGAGACCAGCCAGGGACGGGTCGTCCCGGCCGGCGATCGCGTCGAGCGCTCGCCGCACCGCCGATCCGGCAGGGCTGGCGGCGGGCAGCTCCTGGATGGCCTGGCATCCGAAGATGGACCGGGCCAGCAGAAAGGGGCCCCGCAGCTCCTCGTCCGCAGCGACCGCCGCCGGAATGAAGCCCTCAGCCGCGACCAGGTCGAGGGCCGCCATGAGAAGCCGGGTCTTGCCGATCCCCGGCTCCCCTTCGAGGGTCACGCAGGCGAACTTCCCCGACGCTGCGGTGGCCAGTTCCTGGCGAATGGCGGCCAGCTCGATCGGCCGGCCCACCAGCCGCTCGCCCGAGCCGCGCGCCTGCATCGCCAGCGGACACAAGGTCACGCTGGATCTAACGGCGACCGCGACTCCTGGTTCGTCAGCCAGGGCCATGCTCCGGACCTCCTGGGACAGGGTCAGGTCCGCCGAATCGGGCAGCGCTGATGGAGTGCGGCATGATCCGCAGAGTATGGACCCAGCGTGGCCGTCGATACCTGTTTCCTGGCGCCTCGCCGACTCCGGCCGTGCGGTATCCTCCCGCCATGACGCCGATCCCGCCCCCCGCACTGATCCGGCAGGACGGCCGGGACAAGGTCACCGGTAGCGGGCGCTACACGGCGGACCTCACCGTGACCGGGATGCTCCACGGGGCGTTCCGCGTGGCCGATGTCCCCCACGCCCGCATCCGCCGGCTTGATACGGCGGCCGCACGAGCGCTGCCCGGCGTCCATGCGGTCATCACGGCAGCGGACGTGCCCGACCTCCGCTACGGGGCCTTCCTCAAGGACCGGACGCTCTTCGCCCGCGACGTCGTGCGCTGGGAGGGAGAGCTGATCGCCGCGGTCGCCGCCGCCACCCCTGAGATTGCCGCCCGGGCGGCGGCGTTGATCGATATCGACCTTGAAGTCCTCCCATCCGTGACCGACCTTCAACTTGCGACGCGCCCCGATGCGCCCCTGGTCCACGATGCGTGGGCGACCTATGAGGCCGACGAAAACCTCGTCCGTGACCGCAATCTCGCGTCGCGATCCACGATCGTGAAGGGCGACGCCGCGACCGCCATGGCCGAAGCAGACATCGTGGTCAAGGATCGCTACATTGCGGACGGCTCCCATGCGGTCCCGATCGAGCCGCGGGCGATCCTCGCCGAGTGGACTGGCGACCACGTGACCATCTGGACGTCCACGCAGGTGCCGTTTGCGGTCAGGTCCGGGGTGGCCGAAACGCTCGGCCTCGCGCAGAACCAGATCCGGGTGATCGTGCCCCACCTCGGCGGCGGGTTCGGGGCGAAATGCGAACTCGGTTTCGAGGCCCAGGTCGCGGCGCTGTCAAAGGCCGCCGGTCGGGCCGTCAAGGTGGTCTTCTCGCGGCGCGAGGAATTCCTGTTGCCGGACCATCGCCGCGAACGAATGATCATGGAACTCGAGACGGGCGTTCGGCGCGATGGCACGATCGTGGCCCGCCGCGGACACCTGATCGTGGACAACGGCGCGTACAGCATGGACGAGCCGTTCCTCGGTCAGCTGGCCGCCATGTTCGCGGTCGGGCCGTACCGGATCCCGAATGTCGATGTCACCGCCGATGTCGTCTACACCAATACCCAACCATCAGGATCCGTTCGGGCGCCAACCGGACCGACGACCTGCTGGGCGCTCGAACAGCACCATGACGTTGTCGCCGAACGACTGGGCCTTGACCCGGTCGAATTCCGTCGCCGGAACCTGGTCCACGAAGGTGACACCGGTCCGACGGGACAGGTCTTTGAGCGGATCGGCGTCATCGAGACGCTCGAGCGCGCGGCGGCCGCCGTCGGCTGGGGGAAGTCGTTGCCAGAGGGCGAGGCGATCGGTATCGCGACCGGCTGGTGGCCGTCATTCCCGCTGGCGTCGGGGGCCCACCTCACGATCAATGCCGATGGCAGCGGGACGATCGTCACCGGGGCCCAGGAATGCGGCACCGGCGCCGTCATGGCCCTGCCGATCCTTGCCGCCGAGGTGCTCGGGATGCGGCCAGACCAATTCAGGATCCTGTACCAGGACACGGACGCCGGGCCGTACGACAGCGGCGCCAGTGGCTCGCAGACCACGTTCAACAACGGCCGGGCGGTGATCGCCGCCGCGACCGAGGTCCGGGATCAGCTCCTCGAGCTTGCCGCCAATCTTCTCGAGGCCAACCTGGCGGATCTCGAACTTGTCGATGGGATGGCCCGGGTCAAGGGGAGCAGCACCGCATCGGTGTCGATCGCGGATCTCGCCTCGGAGGCTTCGGGGGCCGGCCTGTTGCTGGGGCGCGGCTCAGGTCTGCCGCCACCCAAGCCGGCCGTCAACGCCGCTAGCTGCGTTGGGCGCCTGGGTGCGGAGTCGTTTGCGGCGCCCACGTTCTTCACCCACGCCGCCCGGGTCAAGGTCGACCGCGATACCGGCGTTGTCCGCGTCCTCGAGATCGCTGCGGCCCACGAATCGGGGATGATCATTAACCCGATCGGGGCGGCCGGCCAGATCTACGGCGGCGTGGCGATGGGGATCGGGCAGGCGCTCAGCGAGGGGATCCAGCTTTCAGCGGACGGCCGGCAGCGCAACGCCTACCTCCTCGACTACAAGCTCCAGACCGTGGCGGACATGCCGCCGATCCACGTCGACTTCGTCGACGCTCCCTCACCGGCCGCCGGTCCCAAGGGGCTCAAGGGGATCGCCGAGCCGCCGAATGTCCCGACGCCCGGCGCCATCGCCAATGCCATCGCCCGGGCCCTGGGTACCCGGATCCACGAGCTGCCGATGACGCCCGAGCGGATCTGGGGCGCCATTGCCGCGAACGGCGAAAGCTGAGATGGGCGGGCATTTCAGCGCCCCGAGCTCGCTGGCCGACGCCCTGACCGCGGTCGCCTCGGGACACCGACCCGTCGCCGGCGGGACGGACCTCGTTGTCGGGACCCGCCAGGGCAAGTGGACCTTGCCCGAAGACCTCGTGGCGCTGGACCGGATCGCAGAGCTCCACGGGATCGTCGCGACTGACGGTGGCCTCCGGATCGGCGCGACCACCAGCCACGCCGATCTCGCCGCTGATCAGGCCATCCGTGACCGCTGGACAGCCATCGCCGACGCGGCATCGATCGTCGGCTCACCGGCCACGCGGCACATCGGGACGCTCGGCGGGAACCTCGCGAACGCCTCGCCGGCTGCCGAGACGAGCGGGCCGTTGCTCTGTTTCGAAGCGCTCGTCGAAGTCCGCTCCGCGACCGGTAGCCGCCGCATCGCCCTTGCCGATCTGTTCAGCGGTCCCGGTCGGACCGCCATCCGCCAGGACGAAATCATCGTCGCGGTCGAGCTACCCGAACTCACAGGAGCCGGCAGCTGCTATGTCCGACTCGAGTACCGCCGCCAGATGGAGATCGCCGTGGTCGGCGCAACAGCCGTGGTGCGTCTCGAGGGCGACATTGTTCGCGAGGCCCGGATCGCCATCACGGCGCTTGCCCCGACGGTTCGCCGGATCGCCGCCGCCGAATCCTCCCTGATCGGCTCCGACGGGGGACCCGCCGCCGCAGCGGAAGCGGGCAGGCTCGCGGCCGGGGCCGCGACGCCGATCTCCGACGTCCGCGCCTCGCTCGACTACCGCCGGGCGATGGCGGCCGTTGTCGTGCGCCGCGCCGTCACCGGGGCGATCGCCCGGGCACGCGGCGAGACGCTCCTGATTCCAGCCAGCGCCAGCACCTTCGGAGCGAGTTGATCGTGCGCTACCCCGTGACGCTCCAGGTGAACGAAACGAGCTACCCACTGGAGATCGAGCCGGGCCGGACGTTGCTGTCCGTCCTGCGCGGCGAACTCGGACTGACCGGATCCAAGGAGGGCTGCGACGATTCCGAGTGCGGCGCCTGCATGGTCCTGATCGACGGCCGTCCGGTGAATTCCTGCTCGTATCTCGCGCTGCAGGCCGATGGTCGCCAGGTCACGACCGTCGAGGGGCTCGCTTCGGGCTCCACGCTCCATCCGCTGCAGCGGGCCTTCCTCGAGCACGGCGGCGTCCAGTGCGGGTTCTGCACCCCCGGGATGCTGATCAGCGCGACCGCCCTCCTGCGCGCCAACCCGGACCCAACCGAGGATGACATCCGGGCCGGCCTCTCAGGCAACCTGTGTCGCTGCACCGGCTATGTCGGGATCGTCGCAGCCGTCCAGGCCGCCGCCGCCGAACTGACAAGGGCCGACTGAGCCCAGTCGCCCGAGCCATGGGAATCGCGGTCGGCCTCCAGGTTTGGGCGAGTCACGTCGCGTGGCCGGACCTCATGGCGGCCGGCCGCTCGATCGATGAGCTGGGTTTCGAATCGCTATGGTCGAACGATCATTTCGTGCCCGCCCTCGGCCCGGAGTCGGTGGTCGGCCCGGTCGATGGGCCAGTCTTCGAGGGCTGGTCCGTCCTGGGCGGGTGGGTGGCCACCACCTCCCGCATCCGGCTCGGGTGCATGGTCTCGGGCGTCGGCTACCGCAACCCGGGCCTGCTCGTCCGGATGGCGACGGCGCTCGATCACGCGTCGGGAGGGAGGGCGGTGCTCGGGATCGGCGCCGGCTGGCACGAGCGCGACCACCGGATGTACGGCTTCCCGTACCCGGCCGTGCGGGAGCGACTCGACCGTCTGGAAGAGGCTGCCGCGATCTGCCGCGGGCTGCTCGACGGCGAGCGCGTGACCCTGGCCGGCCGATGGTTCGAGGCGCACGACGCGGTCAATGACCCGCCGCCACTCCAGTCGAGACTCCCGCTGATCATCGGCGGCTCGGGCGAGAAACGGACGCTACGGATCGTCGCTCGCTACGCCGACTGGTGGAACGCCGACGGCAACGATCCCGTTGAATTCGCCCGGCTGAACGGCGTCCTCGATGCGCATTGCGAGTCCGTCGGTCGGTCGCCCGGATCGATCCGCCGGACGATCGGCCAGCCTTCGCCCCTCGTGCGTCCGACGATGCGGGCTGCGCAGCACGACCATGCCGCGATCCTCGCCCGTCACGGGACGCCGGCAGCTGTCGCTCGCGATGCGGCCGCGGCGAACCCGTTCGTGGGCCCGATCTCGATGATCACCGACCGGCTGGCCGCGCTGGCCGAAGCGGGCGCATCGCTCGTCGTGTTCGATTGGATGGCGCCGTTCGACCCGGCGACCCTCGAGGCGCTGGCCGGTGTTGCGCGGGAGCTCGCGGCCGACTGATCCGCCCGGGGCGCCTCGTTACCTCGCGTGCTCGCGGATCATCGCGTCGAGGCGGGCCCGACTGGTCTCGAAGTAGCCGGCCAGCCGCCGCCGGTCGGCCCCGGACGCGACGGTCGCGATCGATTCAACCCAGGTCCGTGCCCCGTCGATGATCGTCCCGATGACCGCGGCATCGGCTGCGCTGAAGGCCGGTCGCCCGCCCACCTCGAGATACACCGGCGAGGTATGGGCGCCCATGCTGGTGGCGAAGGCCGACGGGATCTGCTCGCCGCTCGTGACCCGGGCCGCCAGCCAGCCACCGTTCTTGACGGTCACCCGCTCGGCGAGGGCCAGGCGATCCGTGCCTCCCGCTGCCTTGGTCGACGCCACGACCGCGCCATCGTGGATGAGCTCGATCCCATCGATGACAGGGAGCGCGGCCCACGCGCTCGCTCGGACCTCGACGGTCCCACCGCCCGATCCGAACGCGATGACGTCACCAGGCTCGCGGCCGTCGACGACGAACTCGATCAATGGGCCCGACGAGACGAACGTCCGGCCAGCGCGGACCGCGTCCGCCCACGCCTCGAACGACAGCTCCAGCCCGGCCGCGAGGCGGGCATAGGTCCGGATCCCGCCGAGCGGGATCTCGGCCGACATCTTGTCCGTGCCACCGACAACCGGCAGCCGGAAGCCGCAGTTGAGGAAGCGGTACCACTCCCGGATCGATGGACCATCGACGCCGGGCGTCAGCGCCTGCATCTCTACTGCATCGATCTTGCCGGCCACGATGTCGGCGGCGACCTCGGCATAGGGCAGTGGGAAGTGGACTGCCAGCGCCAGCCCATGCTGCGCACGCACCGCGTCCGCCCAGTCCGCCATGAGCATGCTCAGGGGATCACCCATGCGACCCTCCGGCGAGCCGCCACTGGCCATCGGCAGAATCGCGCTGGCGGCGCCGAGCAGGCCGATATGGCCGAGCATGTTCTGGCGGTTCTCGCTGCCCATCACGACGATGTGGCGCCCGGACCGGTCGTGCACCGCGGCGATCGGCAGATCGGTGACGCTCGTGTGGTGATCGCCCCACTGCGTCGCGAGAAGGTTGACGATCTCGACTCCCTCGGCCTGGGCCTGGAGGAGGGCCGACGTCGGCGAGATGAAGTGGACGTGGCTGTCGGCCGCCACCCAGTCCTCACCTGTCGGTCCAGGGACGGGCTCGAGGGCCAGCACGAGCGGTTCCGTTCCCCCGTCGACCTCGATGGATCGCCGGAGCGGCCGATGGTCGAAACCATGGACCGCCTCGATGTGGACGGTGCCGACCGGCAGATCGATCGCGAAGCGGCCCGATACATACGCGTACGGCGTGTCGCCGAGGATCAGGTCGGCTCCGACATCCTCATTCAGGCCTGGGTTGATTTCCTCGCGATGGCCGAGCGGCGGCAGGTAGCGGCCGTCCGCGGCACGGAAATGGACACGCGCCGGCATCGGTTCACCGGTCGCGGTGTCGACGACTTCGACCTGGACTCGGCGGGTCGCCAGCGGCAGGGGCTCAATCGTGACCCCGCCGAACCGACGCGGTCGGCCATCCGCTGGAAGCTGCCGCGCCGGCACGACCTCGTCATTGAGCGAGATCGTGGCATCCCGCGCCATGGCGATGTCGACGAGTGTGGCCGAGGAAGCGACCGTGGTCCGTGCGCTCCCCCAACCCGCGATCGAATCGGCCGGCCAACTGGCCGGGCCGCGAGGAGCCGGGGCTGCCCGTTCCCGGATGACCTGGCCGAGATCGACCCGGACCGATGGTCGGCTGCGCGCACCTGGGCCGTCACTCGCGGGGTGGCCCTCGATCCGCAGCGTTCGCCTTGGCTCAAGACGGAGCGGCGAGTCGGTCCCCCGGAACACGGTGATCGCCGCGACGACGACGACGTTCCCGTCGCGCGGCAAGGCCAACGGCTCCATGCGCAGACGAGCCAGGCCGGTTGATCCGCCGGGGACTTCGATCTCGTGCAGCCACAGCACGATCTCGTTCGTCGGGCTCGGGACACTGTCGGCCACGCCGGTCTGCGCCGGCCCCCACGCGCCCGGGAGCATCGCCAGCAGGCCGGCCTGCCCCGGCGCTGCGTAGCGAGGCGGTTCCGAAGCGGGATAGGGCCCGCGCCAGTCGAGCGGCTCGTCGAACCGGTGCGGATGGGCGGCGAACGCACCCTGTCCCCAGCCGATGATGCCCTCATTGACCTCGAACCGTCGCCGGATCAGCCCGCCGGCCGGTGGACCGGCGACGGGAGTGAGCGTGTAGCGGGCGAGGTCCTGGCCGACGGCCTCGACCCAACCGACCGGCAGGTCGTCGGGTCGACGCCCCTGCGGTCCTTGCCAGGCGTCGCAGAAATGGGCGATCACCACGTGACTGGCCGACCCGTATGACCGCAGGTCCACCTCGACCGTCCGGTCCAGCACGATCCAGCGGCGCCGAGCCGCCGGCCCGGCCAGCCAGAATGGCAGCCCGCGGAAGACCTGCCGACCGACCGGGATGCGACCGATCGACTCGCGGTAGGCCGGGTGGAGCCGGGCGGCGAGGTCGTCGTCACTGGCGTCACGCTGCCGGCGCAGATCGATCGGCGTGGCCAATGACGTGGCCACTCGCCTGGCCAGCGGCGTCATCGCCGATCCTCCCCCGACGCTTTCCTCATCGTGTGCGCCATCTGCCAATCCTCCCATCCCACGCGACGCTCCCGGATTGACGCCTCTCGTCGCCGTATGCTAGCGTGCTGCGCAACCGATTGCACGGGTCCCCGTCAGGCCTCCGAACGGGGATTCCCGGTAGATCTGCACGAGGAGGCCGCCGGTGTCCGACGAGCGGAGCGCGACCGAACCGCGAGTCACGCTGGCCGACGTCGCGCGCGCGGCCGACACGTCGGAGTCGACCGCGTCGCGTGCCCTCCAGGACGACCCGCGGATCGGTGAGCCGACCCGCGCCGCCGTACGAGCCGCGGCCGTAACGTTGGGGTACGCGCCCAACGCCGCGGCGCGCAGTCTGCGTTCCCGGCGGACGCACATCCTCGGGCTCCTGCTCGACGACCTTGCCGATCCGGTGCACGGCCAGGTGGCGGCGGGATTCGAGGAGGCGGCCACTGATCTCGGGTATGCCGTCTTCATCATGACCGGGCTCCGCGATTCGGCTCGAGAGCAGCGGGCGCTCAACGCGTTCGTCGAGCATCGCGCCGACGGCATCGCCCTCGCGTCGTGCGTGAGCCCTCCCGCCGAGGTCTACGCGCAGGTGTCGAAGGAACGCATCGTCTTCGTGAAACCCGAGTACCCGGGTCTTGCCAATGGGGACGGGCCCCCGGACGGCGGGGTCCTGCGAAGCGACGACGCCGCCGGCGTGGCGGCCACCGTGGGACACCTCGTCGAGCGAGGCTACCGGCGGATCGCGTATGTCGGTGCGGGCGGCGGCGCCTCGGATCTGATCAGGCGTTCTGCCGCGCGGGGAATGCTCAGCAGCCTCGTCGGCGAGCGTCTTCGCGCCTACGATGCCGGTGTCACCGGCTGGCGAGACCCGTCGATCGTCGCCAATTCGCTCGCCCTCGATCGTCCCGACGCCGTCATCTGCTACGACGACAAGCTCGCTCTTGCCTTGATGGATGCGCTCCGCATGACCCACCTCGACGTTCCGGGCGACATCGCCGTCGCCGGTTTCGACGGGATTGCCCAGGCTGGCCGATCGCACCCTCGACTGACGACCGTGGCGGTGCCATCGGTTGATCTTGGGCGACGGGCGGTGGAGATGCTGGTGGCATCCGCCCGGGACGGATCCATGCCGGCGTCCGAGGTCCTGCCGGTCCGACTGATCGTCGGCGAGAGCACGCCCGCGCGCGACATCGTCAGCAAATAGCTAGGCCAGGATGCGCGACGCGACCGACCGGAAACGTTCGGCCTGGGCCCGCGCGACGTCGTCGCCGTCGCGCATCCGGAGGCCGAACGGGGCAAGGTGCGGATCGCTGACGCCGATCGAGAAACTCATCGATCGCTCGAGCAGCCGGTCCGTTGCGGGGAGCATCCCCGCCTGGTGCGAAGCCGGCCGTTCGTCCGTGCACGTACAGTCGAACGGACAGCCACGGCCGGTGATCGTCCGTCCGGTCAGCACGTGCTCCATGTGCGTGTAGACGTGCCAGCCGCTCGTCGCAAGCGTGTTCGAGCCGAGTTCGGCGGTCACCGCGCCGGCTGTGGCCGCGTCGGGGAAGATCACGACGAGGTGGGTGGCCAGATCGCCAGCAGGATCCGGTAGCGTCCGGAACTCGATGCCACGCACCTCGCCGATGATGTCCTGGACGATGTCGCGATTCGCGCGAAGGTGGTCCCGGATCCAGTCGAGTCGGCGGACCTGGGCGAGGAGCACCGCGCCTGCGAGCTCGGTCATCCGGAAGTTCAGCCCGAGGAATGGCCGATTGCCGATTTCGACGCCGCGCCGGTTCGGGCTGTGCCCCTGGTCGTGCATGGCGAAGGCGCGGCGGTAGAGATCCTCGTCGTTGGTGACGAGCATCCCGCCATCGCCACAGGTGATCGTTTTGAAGTCATTGAAGCTGTAGGTCCCGACGGCTCCATGCGCGCCCACCCAGCGACCGCCATACGTCGCCCCGAACGCCTGCGCGCAGTCCTCGATCAAGGCGAGCCCGTGCCGATCGGCCACTGCACGCAACTCGGCGATCCGGGCCGGGTTACCCAGCATATGGACGGCGATGATCGCCCGGGTCCGCGGGGTGATCCGTGCCTCGACATCGGCCGGGTCGAGGTCGAACGTCTCATCAATTTCGGCCAGGACCGGCCGCGCCCGGGCGTAGACCACCGCGGAAATCGTCGCGACGTAGGTGAAGCCCGGCACGATGACTTCGTCGCCGGGTCCGACCCCGAGCCCGACCAGGGCCAGGAACAGGGCGCTCGTGCCGGAGTTGACGGCCAGGGCATAGTCCGTCCCAGCCAGCTCGGCGACCGTCTCCTCGAACTTGCGGACCTTGGCCGGAAAGCTCGGATCATCGGGACCGAAGCGGCTGAGGTGGCGGCTGGCGATCACTTCGGCGAGTTCGGCGAGTTCCTCGGCGCCGATGAGGTCAGTACCTGGGCCGGACATGATCAATGGCCTCCTTGCGCGCAAACGATTGCACAAGATGGTAGCATCGGCCCAGTGGTGGCGTCAATGGAGCCGCCCTTTGCTCGCCGCCCCCCGCAGGAAGGGCGCGATCCGTGCGTCCCGGAGGTTCAGCAGATGAAGGCACTCGTCTACTCGGGTCCTAATGACGCCGCCGTCCTGGAGGTCGACTCGCCGGCGATCGGCGCGGACGACGTTCTGATCCGCCCGCATACCGTCGGGATCTGTCACTCCGACTTCGAACTCCTCGAGGGGCGCTACATCATTCCCTTCACCTACCCGATCATCCCCGGGCACGAGTGGGCCGGAGACATCGTTGAGGTCGGATCGGCCGTCTCCGGTCTCCGACCCGGCGATCGAGTCGTCGGCGAGTGCGCCGTGGGACCCGGCGGTCGCGATCACTTCGGATTCAACATCAGCGGCGCCGCGGCGGAGCTATTCAAGGCAAAGGCGGAGTGGCTCCACAGGATCCCGGAGTCAATGACCTACACGCAGGCCGCACTGGTGGAGCCCTTCAGCGTTGCGTACAAGGCGGTGACCTGTCTCGGCGGCGTGGACCCGAGCGATACCGTCGCGGTGCTGGGAGGCGGTCCGATCGGGCTCCTATCCCTGCTCGCGGTCTCGGCCAACAACGCCCGGGTGGTGGTCATCGAACCGCAGCCTCGACGTCGCGACATGGCCCTCGACCTCGGGGCAACCGCGACCCTCGATCCGACCTCGGGTGACTTCCTCCATGGCGTCGCCGACCTGACCCACGGCCGCGGCTTCGACGCCGTCATCGAGGCGGCCGGAGCGCCGTCCGCGATGGCGCTTGCGCTCGAGATCGCGGCACATTCGGGGCGCATTGCCTACGCCGGCATCAACGTCGGCTCGACGGTGTCGGCGCCGCTTGGCCTGATCCAGTCGAAGGCGCTCCGGCTGCGAGGGCTGATCGGTTCCGTCGGCGTCTGGCCGCAGACGATCCGCTTTATCGCGAGCGGCGGCGTCGATCCGTCACGAATCGTGACCGCCACCATCCCCCTGAGCCGTGCCGATGAGGCTCTGGCGGCGGCCCGGGACACGGGCCGCAACATCAAGGTCCACATTCGAATGTCGCCCTCCGCTTGACCATCATCCTGCCCCGGCGGTACCCTGAGCAATCGATTTCGGACAGCGCACGGCGGTAGCGAGATGCGCACTGCGAAAACTCGAACGACGATCACCGATGTGGCGACCGAAGCCGGGGTGCACCCGTCCACGGTGTCACGCGTCCTGAACGACCACGCCACGGCGAGCGTCAAGTGGGGCGCCTTCGCACCGGAGACGCGGCAACGTGTCCTGGCCGCCGCCGACCGCCTTGGCTACCGGCCCTCGGCCATCGCCCGCAGCCTTCGCCTGCAGCGGACGCTGACGCTCGGAATGCTGGTCCCGGACATCAGGAACCCGTTCTTCTCGTCAATCATCAAGGGCGCCGAAGACGCAGCCCTCGAGCGGGGCTACAACATCATCCTGTGCAACTCGAATGACGAGCCGCAACGGGAGGCGACCTACTTGCGCGTCCTCCGCGAGCGACAGGTCGACGGACTGCTTATCGCGTCCTCGCAGATGGCCGACGATACGATCGCCGGGTTGCGCGAGGAGGCTTTCCCGTTCGTCCTGCTCAATCGAGCGACCCGCAGCACCGAAGACCTCGCCGTCGTCGTCGACAACCACGCCGCGGCCGTCGAGGTCGTCGGCCATTTGGCCGCTCTTGGCCACCGCAGGGTCGGCCACATCGCCGGCCCACAGAACACGACGACGGGCGTCGACCGGCGCGAGGGGTACCGAGCCGGGGTCCTCGCGTACGGTTTGGCCGACGAGCCTCAGCTCGTGATCGAGGCCGATGCGTTCTCCGAAGAGGCCGGCCAGCAGGCGCTCCGGATCATGCTCGCCGGGCCTGCCCGGCCGACGGCGGTCTTCGCCGCCAACGACCTGATCGCCATTGGCATGCTCCAGCGACTCCGCGAGATCGGCGCTCATGTCCCGGGCGACCTGTCGATCGTCGGCTTCAACGACATCCCGTTGGCCGGCTTGCTCGAGCCCGCGCTCACGACGGTGCGCGTACCCCAGCTGGCGATGGGGGTCGCGGGCGCTCACCTGCTGATCGATCGCCTGGAGGGGCGGCCGATTGCGGAGGTCCGTCTGACCATGCCCACGGAGCTCGTCGTCCGGGCGTCCACGGCCGCACCAATGACGGATTGAGGTTGTCCCCATGACCATCGGAGCCAAGCCATGACACGTGTCGTCGATCTGACCCAGCCGTGGGGCGATCGGATGCCCACCTGGCCGCAGTTCGCCTCGATCGAGGTCACCGACATCACGACGCATCACCGGGACCGCAAGAGCACGATGCTCGTGAAGACGAACATGCATACCGGGACGCACATCGACGCGCCGAGCCACTACTGCGAGACCGGCCGGGACCTCGGGAGCATCGAGCTGAGTGAGCTCTACGGGACGGGTCTGGTGATCGACCTCCGGCCGATCACCAGACCCTGGAGCTACTACAGCCTGGCCGACGTCGAGGCCCACCTCCCGCCGGGCGAGTCGATCCGCGAGGGCGACATCGTCGTCCTCTTCACCGGCTGGGACCGGTACAACTGGACCAAGCCTACGCGCGATGACGTGACCTACTTCGACCGTCATCCGGGTCCGCAGCCCGAGGTCATCGACTTTCTCATCGGCAAGCGGATCAAGTGGATCGGCGCAGATCTCGCCTCGATCGACCACTCGCTGCACACGCGCGTCCGCCACATGCGACCCGATCTCGTCGCTGAGTACGAGACGATGAGCGGCCGGCCGATCGAAGAGACGCTGCCGGCGAAGGATTTCGAATACATCCACTACGCGACCGCGCGGAACGACATCTCGATGCTGGAGAACCTCGGCGGAGAGCTCGCCGAGGTCGCCGGCCGACGCGTGGACATGGGCGCCTTCCCGTGGCGCTGGCAGGGAGGCGAGGGCTGCATCTGCCGCGTCGCCGCCTTTGTGGCGGAGTAGGGCAACGGAGCGCATGTCGTCGCACGCGCCTCGTCCTTGCGAAACGAAATTGGGTAGACGAGGCCAGCGGGGGCGTGCTACCGTCTGCGCAATCGAATGCACGAGCCACGGATGACTCTTCGCGACAGGGAGGGCGGCGGTGCCAGGTCTGGGCTCGCTGGGATGAGTGGGGATCGTGCTGTCCCCGCGATCGAGCTCATCGACGTAACCAAGCGCTACGGCGAGGCCATCGCCCTCGACGGCGTCTCGCTTCAGATCGAAGCTGGCGAGTTCTTCTGCCTGCTCGGTCCATCCGGATGCGGCAAGACGACGACACTCAACCTGATTGGCGGGTTTGTCCCGCTCACCTCGGGAGAGCTGCGGATCGAGGGTCGCCGGGTCAACGACCTGCCGCCCCATCAGCGCAACGTCAATACCGTGTTCCAGAACTACGCCCTGTTCCCGCACATGACGGTCGCCCAGAATGTCGCCTTCGGCCTCCGCATGGAGAGCCTGCCCCGCCCCGAGATCGATCGGCGCGTGGGCGAGTATCTCGAGCTCGTCGACCTTTCGGGCTACGGGGATCGCTATCCGGTGCAACTGTCGGGCGGCCAGGCGCAGCGTGTCGCGCTCGCCCGCGCCCTGTGCAAGCGACCGGCGGTGTTGCTGCTCGACGAGCCGCTCGGGGCGCTCGATCTCAAGCTGCGCAAGCAGATGCAGGTCGAGCTGGCGCGTATCCATCGCCAGGTCGGCACGACGTTCGTGTTCGTCACCCACGACCAGGAAGAGGCCCTGTCCATGTCGACCCGCATTGCGGTCATGGCCAGCGGTCGAGTCCGACAGGTCGGGACGCCCCGCGAGATCTACCTCCGACCGCTCGACCGGTTCGTCGCCGACTTCATCGGCGAGTCGAACTTCCTGGACGGCGAACTGACGAACGGCCCTGACGGACCGGCCATCCGCCTGCGCGACGGAACCGTGCTGCCGACCCACGCAGGGAGCACGGCTGCTACCCCGAACGGCCGCGTCGCGTTGATGGTTCGACCCGAATCGGTCGCGGTCAGCCTGATCGCGGATCACGGATCATCGCCGGCGGCCGTCATCGCCGGCCGGACCACCAACGTCGCATTCATGGGAAACCATACGAGGATCACGGTCCAAACCGACGCCGGGGTCCTCGTGGCGATACGGTTCCACGAGTCGGACGAGCGGACTGCCGAGGAGGAGATGGTCGATCGAGAAGTGCACCTGTCGTGGGATCCCCGCAAGTCGACCGTCGTCGCCGCCGGCGACGAACCTGAACCGGACCAGGAAACAGCAGGAGGGTGAAGGAATGACCGTATTGGATCAGGCCTACACGCGTCGCAGGTTCTTGCAGCTAACGGGAGCCGTCGGGGCCGTTGTCGGGCTCGGTGGTGTCGTATCCGCGTGCGGCGGGATCGGGTCGCAGGGTGGCACGTTCAACTGGATGACCTGGGGCGACCACTACATCGACACGCAGCTCAAGGCCATCGAGACATCGGACAAGATCATCGCCAACATCAGCGAGCTGTCCGGTAACGCCGAGGGTTTCGCCAAGCTCAAGGAGGTCAAGGGTCAGCTCGACATGATCTCCGGAGACGCTCTGTGGGTGCCCGACGCCTACTTCAAGGACGGACTCATCGAGGCATTCGACATCAACGAGATCAAGATCTCGTCGGAGCTCTACTCGTTCGCCAGGGAGTTCCCGATCTGGACGAAGCCCGAAGGCTACCTTGGCTACCCGTTCGGCTGGTCGCCAATCAGCATCTACTACAACCCGAAGTTCGTCGACCCTGCCCCGGACTCGTGGCAAGTGCTCCTCGACCCGAAATACAAGGGTCGCCTGGTGATCGAGAACCAGCCCGAGGAGATCGTCGCCTACATGGGCAAGGCGGCGGGTTTTAACGACTGCTACAACATGACTGACGACCAGCTCGCCACGGTCAAGGGATACCTCGAGAAGCTCAAGCCCAATGTCCTCAAGTTTGCGCAGCAGGCCACCGACAGCGTCAACGCGATGATCAGCGAGGAGGCGTACCTGATCACCGGGAACTTCGGCAACGAGGACCGGGTCAAGGACGGCGGCGGCCCGGAGATCAGGGGCTTTATCCCGAAGGAGGGGACGGTCGGCTGGATGGACGCCGAGATGATCGTCAAGGGCGGCGCCAACACCTCGCTGCTGATGCCCTACCTGGAGAAGGCCAACACGGCCGAGAACATCGCCGCCAACTTCATCACCCACGGTCGGCCGCTGTTCAACGAGGCGGCCTACAAGGTCCTGGTCAACCAGGGTGAGGGGGATCGCGCCGATCGGTATCGCTACAGCGAGTCCGAGGCGATCCTTGCGGCGACGACCCTGAAGGGCCCCGGCACCTCGACGGAAAAGTCGATCCAGCTGTTCAACGAGGTCTTCGGAGCCTAGTCGCACACCCGGAGCCACGTCGCACACGATGGCAAACGATCTCGCCGGCGGGGCCGCATTGGCCCCGCCGACGTCCGTCAACGCCAGTCGGACGGCCCGGCTGCGGCAGCTCGCCCCGTTCCTGCCGGCCGGGGTGATCCTGGTGGGCCTGTTCGTGGCGCCGCTGACGGTCATGTTCGTGTTTTCGTTCTGGTCGACCAACGAGAATCTGGACGTCGTGGCGGTCTGGACAGCCGAGAACTACACCAACTTCTTCGACAATCCAACCTACGTTCGAACGCTCCTCAAGACATTGATCATGGGAGCCGCCGTTACGCTCGCCTCGTTGCCGGCCGCCTTCGGCGTCGCGTACTTCCTCGCCCGATACGTCTCCCGCCGATGGGCGCGCTTCGCACTCCTGCTCATCATCGTCCCCTTCTGGACGAGCTATTTGCTGCGGGTCTACTCGTGGCAGGCGATCCTCGGTGAGTTCGGCGCGCTCAACCAGGTGCTCCAGGCGATTGGTCTGATCTCGGAGCCTTCGCGACTCCTGGTCTACAACGACTTCGGCACCTTCATCGTGCTGGTGTATGTCTACGTGCCATTTGCGGCGCTGGTCCTGTATGCGTCTCTCGAGCGTTTCGACTTCACCCAGCTGACGGCCGGTCAGGACCTGGGCGCTCGCCCGGACCAGGCATTCCGGCACATCCTGTTGCCGCAGATCCGGCCGGGCATCATCACCGCGTGCATCTTCGTGTTCATCCCGATCCTCGGCGAGTTCCTCACACCGATCATGGTCGGCGGCGCGAACGGCCTGTTGATCGCCAACCTGGTAGCCAACTTCTTCAAGAACGCCCTCATCCCAGAGGGTGCCGCCGTCAGCTTCCTGATCGCGGCCTTCGTTCTGCTGTTGCTCATCGTGTTCCGCCGCTACCTTCGGTTCGAGGACGTTGTCGCCCGTGCCTAGCCGCGTCGACCCGCTCGCGACCATGCCCGTCAGTCGGCATTCCGGCGCCGTGCGCTGGAGCCTCCGGGTGTGGTTCGGCGCCCTGATGGTCTTTCTCTACCTGCCGATCGCGTTCATGATCATCTTCTCGTTCGACGAGTCGCAGACGCCGGGGCTACCGATTACAGGCTTCACGCTGCGCTGGTACGAGGCCTTGTTCGACAATCGTGTCCTCATCCGTGCACTCTCGAATTCGGTCACCGTCGCCGTGGTGGTGGCCATCCTGGCGACCATCATCGGGACAATGGCCGCCTTCGTCCTCGTGCGCGGCGGGGTTCGATACCCGAACGCCACCAGGATCGCGTTCACCCTGCCGATCATGGTGCCGGGAGTCCTGGTCGGCGTATCGCTGCTGATCTTCTTTGCCCGGGCCGTCGACCTGCCGCTATCGCTGGGCACCGTGATCGCGGGCCAGCTCGTCGTCACGGTGCCGTTCGTCGTCCTGATCGTGGCCAGCCGGCTCCAGGGCTTCGATCGGGCGCTCGAATGGGCCGCCGCGGATCTGGGCGCGTCGCCCCGACAGGCGATCCGTCACATCGTCCTTCCACTGATTTCGCCGGCGATCCTGGCGGGAGCCCTGATCAGCGTGACCCTTTCGATCGACGAGTTCGTCATCACCTGGTTCACGGTCGGCGCCCAGCCCACGTTGCCGACCTACATCTATACCCGGATCAAATTCGGGGTCACTCCGGAAGTCAATGCCGTGGCCACGATCATGCTGGTCGCCACGTTGCTCATCTTCGCTATCGCTTCCCTGGTGCTGGGGCGGGCTCGCCGAGTCCCCGGACGGCGCCGCAATCCGGAGGGCGCCTGATGCGTGCTGCAGTCTTTGCGGGCCAGGGCGTCGTGCGCCTTGAGGACGTTGCGGAGCCTCTCCTCGAGGCGCCCGACGATGTGATCATCGAGGTCGAGGCGTGTGGCATCTGCGGCACGGATCTCCAGATCCTGAACGTGCCGCCCGGCCACCCGGCCGACCCCGGCGTGGTCATGGGCCACGAGTTCATCGGCCACATCACTGGCCTCGGCGAAGGCGCGCGGGCCAGCGGCCTCTCGATCGGGCAGCGGGTCGCGGTCGATCCGGACGCGACGTGCGGCTTCTGTCGCTACTGCCGGGCGGGACGACCCGCCAACTGCGAGAACGTCCGTGCACTCGGCATTTTCCGGAACGGCGCCCTGGCCCGGTTCGCGAAGGCCCCGGCGCGTGCGGTCTTCCCATTTGGAGAGGCGGCGACGTCCGAGGTGGCGGCTCTGATCGAGCCCCTTGCCTGCGTCGTCAACGGAGCCAACCGGGCGAACCCGCGGCCGGGTGAATCGGCGGTCATCTTCGGGGCCGGGGCGATCGGCTGTCTGTTCGTCGCCGTCTTCCGGGCCGCCGGTGCGTCGCCGATCATCGTCGTCGAGCCGACGGAGGCCCGGCGAGCGGTCGCCGAGGCCGTCGGGGCGAGTCGTGCCGTCGCGCCGGATGTGTTCGCCGCCACCCGCGAGGAAATCCTGCCCGGCGGTGCCGACATCGTCGTTGACGCGGTTGGGACGCAATTTGGAACGGCCGTCGAGGCGGCGGCCCTGGGCGGGCGGATCGTCCTGTTCGGCCAGAACGCCAACGTGAGTCCGCCCATCCACCAGTACTCCATCACGGCCCGATCGCTGACGGTCATGGGCACCTACATCACGAACTTCACGTTCCCGCAGGCGATCCGGATGGTGGAGCAGGGCGTCCTGACCCTCGCGCCGATCGTGACCCACGTGCTGCCGCTTGAGCGGCTGGCCGAGGGCCTCGACCTGCTGCGCTCCGGCGCCGCCACCAAGGTGGTCATCACGCCCGGCTCCGAGTAACTTCGTCGCGCTACGAGATGGTGCGGATCTTCTCGAAGGCCTGACCGAGGGCGAGCGGCCCGATCGCTGAAAAGCCGCCGTCGACGAGCAGCTCGGTCCCCGTCACGAACGAGGCCCGATCGGACACGAGGAAGCGGACCGCTTCGGCCACTTCCTCGGGGTCCGCGATCCGGCCGAGGGGATGGAACTCGGCGCCGAGCGCATCGGCCCGCTCACGCGTCCCGTACCGGCGCTCGATGTTCCGGCTCCACATCCATCCCGGCGAAACCGCGTTGACCCGGATGCCGCGCGGAGCCAGCTGCTGGGCGGCCGTCTTGACGAGCATGAGCAGTCCGGCCTTGCCGACGTTGTAGACCACGTGGTTCGGCTGCGAGAAGGTGCCGCTGACCGATGCGATGTACACGATCGCGCCGCCGGCAGTCATGTGCGCGGCGGTCGCCTGGGTCAGCAGGGCCGCCGACACCAGGTTGGTATCGAGCACCCGTCGCCAGAGCTGCCGGGATGACTCGAGCAGGTCGTCATCGAAGATCGCGACCGCGAAGACGAGGATGTCGATCCGGCCGTGGCGATCCACCGTGGTCCGGACCAGCCGCTCAAGGTCAGCGTCGTCGGTGACGTCGGTCGGCACGAACATGGCGTCGGCGCCGAACCGCGCCATGAGCTCGTCCGGGTCGCTGGTATCGCGGTCGGCGAGGACCGCCTTGGCGCCGTCGGCGAGGAGGGCCGCGGTGATGGCCGCCCCGAGATAGGACGCGGCCCCGACGACGATGGCGACCTTGCCGTCCAGGTCAGCCATGACTCAGACGCCGACGCGCTGATGCTGCTTGTCGGCTTCCCACTGCGCCCGTGCCGCGCGCACCGCTGCCCGCTCGCTGACCTCGGGCACGCCGATCTCCCACCAGGCACCGCCGTCGGTCCAGGCATACGGGTCGATGGGCATGACGATCACGTAGCTGCGGTCCGCGGACTTGGCCCGCGCAAAGGCCGCCGGGAGGTCCGCGACGCCCTCGACTCGCTCGGCGATGGCGCCCATCGCCTGGGCGTGCGCCACGAAGTCGACCTGGAGGTACCGCTCGTGACGGGTCGTGGCCAGCTGGTTGTTGAATTCGGCGCCGCCCGCGTTCACCTGGAGACGGTTGATGACCGCGTACCCGCCGTTGTCGCAGACGAGGAAGATGACCTTGTGGCCGGTCATCACCGTCGAATAAATGTCCGAGTTCATCATCAGGTACGAGCCGTCGCCCACCCACGCGATGACTTCGCCTCCGCCGCGGGCGAGCCTGGCGCCCCAGGCGCCGGCGATCTCGTAGCCCATCGTCGAGTAGCCGTACTCCGAATCGAACGAGCCAACCGACTTCGAGCGCCAGCCCATGGCCAGTTCGCCAGGCAGGCCACCCGCCGCGGACAGGCAATAGTCGTCGTCGGCACAGATCTCGTTGATGACCTGGATCACCTCCGCGTAGGCCGGGGGACCGTCGTGCACGCGCCCCTTCCACGAGTCGAGATAGCCGTGCCAGTCGGCGATCTGCGCCTGCGCGAAGGCCAGCCAGTCCGTCGAGCCGATCGGCTCTCCGAGGGCGGCGTCGAGCGCGGCATCGAGCGCCTCGAGCGAGACCTTCGCGTCGCCGATCACCGGCTGGGCCGCCTGCTTGTGCGCGTCCCAACTGGCCGTGTTGACCGACACGAAGCGGACATTGGGATCCCTGAACAACGCCCAGGAGCCAGTGGTGAAGTCCTGCAGTCGGGTCCCGACGGCGACGACGACATCGGCCCGCCCGGCGACGGCGTTGGCGGCCTTGGCTCCGGTCACCCCGATCGGGCCCGCGTAATTCGGGTGGTCGTGGAGGAGCGTCGCCTTCCCGGCGACGGTCTCAACGACCGGGATCCGATGCTTCTCGGCGAAGGCCCGTACGACATCGACGGCTCCCGAGTAGTGGACCCCGCCGCCGGCGATGATCAGGGGCCGCTTAGCACCTCGCAGCAGGGTCACGGCCGCCTCCACATCGCGTGGGTCAGGCCCGGGGCGGCGGATGTAGTGGATCTTCGGCTCGAAGAAGGCGACCGGATAGTCGTAGGCCTCCGCCCCGATATCCTGGGGCAGCGCGAAGAACGCCGGCCCACGCGTCGCCGGATCAAGCATGACCGCGAGGGCCTGCGGCAACGACCGGACGATCTGCTCCGGGCGGGTGATCCGATCCCAGTAGCGGGTGACGGGTTTGAAGGCATCGGCGACCGTGATCGTGGGGTCGTCGAAATGCTCGACCTGCTGAAGGACGGGATCGACGATCCGGTGCTGGAACGTGTCGCCCGACAGGAGCAGGACGGGCAGCCGGTTGGCATGCGCGGCGGCGGCGGCGGTCACGAGGTTCGTCGACCCTGGCCCGACCGACGTCGTGGCGATCATGATCCGGCGCCCGCGCATCGCCTTGGCATAGGCGACGGCCGCCAGCGCCATCGACTGCTCGTTGTGGCCGCGCCACGTCGGCAACCTGTCCTGGACGGGTTCGAGGGCTTCGCCAAGACTCGTCACGTTGCCGTGTCCGAAGATGGCGAATACGCCCGCGAACACGGTCACCTCATCGCCGTCCACGACCGTGCGCTGTGCAAGGAGCCAGCGAACGATGGCCTGTGCCGTGGTCAGTCGGATCGTCTTCATCGCTGGTCACCTCGCACCCGCTCCAGGTGGGCCGTCATGCCCTCCTTGAGGAACATCTCCAGTCCGGTCGTGAAATAGCGGGCTCCGCGCGCGAGCCACTCCTGGGTCATCGCGGCGCTCCCCGCGTAGATCCCGAGCACCTTGTCAGACGGCACCACGACCTCCGCGACGCGCTCCATGGCCGCGACGACATCGGGGTGGCCCGGTTTGCCGGGATACCCCAGCGACTGCGACAGGTCGGTCGGCCCGAGGAACAGGACGTCGACCCCATCAATCGCAACGTACTGCTCGATGGCGTCGACGGCCTCCCGGGTCTCGATATGGACGATGACCATCGTCTCGCGGTTGGCGCGCTCCACATAGGCATCCAACCCTTCACGGATGCCCCACTCCGACGCCCGCGTCCCGGCCAGCCCGCGGGCACCGCGCGGCGAGTATTTGACAGAGCGAACCGCCTCCTCGACCGCTTCGGGAGTGTTGACCCACGGGACGTGGACTCCGTGCATCCCGCTGTCCATGAAGCGCAGGATCGTGTGCGGCTGGTTCGTGGTGACCCGCGCGATCGGCGTCACATCCCGCAGCTCACACGCCCGGCACAGATCCTCGAGGTCGCGCGGTTGCAGCGTCCCATGCTCGCCATCGAAGACGAGGAAGTCCCAGCCCAGCATGGCCACGTACTCGGCGAGGGACGGCTCGGCGTAGCGCACGAAACAGCCGAAGACGGGTTTGCCCTGGGCCAGTTTCGCCTTGGTCGTGTTCGTGAGCATGGGTGCCCTCGTTAGTCGATGCGCAGGCTGACGACGTCTTCCCAGCGTTCCGATGCCCAGGAGCGGATCATCGCCGCGGCGACGGACGCGTTTGCCAGGGCATCGCCGAAGCCGGGGCTGTGCTGACGTCCCGCGGCCACCGACTTGAGGAACTCGAACGCTTCGATCGTCTTGAGGTCCTCAAAGCCGATCGAATTGCCGGACCCCGGAACGATGTTGCCGTGATGCGGGAACGCGTCGCCCGCGAGGACCTCGAGAAATCCGTCGTTGGGCTGTTCCTCGGGGAGGTACAGCTGGAGCTGGTTCAGTTTCTCGTGATCCCAGGATGCGGCACCCTTCGAGCCGTTCAACTCGAACGCCATCGAGCTCTGCGGTCCGAAGATCGAGCGATCCGATTCGAGCGTGCCACGAGCACCGTTTTCGAACTCGACCAGCGCACCCACGTAGTCCTCGTTGGTCACCCGGCCGGTTGGGTCGCCCACCGCGCCGCGAGCATAGTGCGTGGTGGTTCCGGCCCGGGGGAGTGGGCGCTCCCTGACGAAGGTATGCCGGACCGCAACGACGCGGGCGATCGGGCCGGCGAGGTGCTGCGCCATGTCGATGGTGTGGGACATGATGTCGCTCAACACGCCATAGCCGGCCTCCTCCTGGAGGTAGCGCCATGACAGCACGCCGAGCCGGTCGCGTCCGTACATCGAGAAAAATCGACCCCGGTAGTGTGTCAGCTCGCCGAGGCGCCCCTCCCTGATGAGCTGGCGGGTGTATTGCACGAGCGGCGCCCAGCGGTAGTTGTAGCCGCAGCCGGTGATGACTCCGGCCGTGCGGGCGGCCCGTTCCATGACGGCCGTGTCGGCTGGGTCGATCCCGACCGGCTTCTCACAGGCGATCGGCTTGCCCGCCGCCGCGGCGGCAACGGCGATCTCCCGGTGGAGGGCGTTGGGGGCGGTGATGTCGATGACGTCGATGTCGTCGCGATCGAGCAGATCCCGCCAGTCGGCCACCCCGCTGGCGAAACCGAAGTTCTCCGTGGCCAGTGCGACACGGGCGGGGACATTGTCGGCGACGGCGACGAGCCGTGGCCTCAGGCCACTCTCCGGGAAGTACACGGGTATGTTCCGGTACGCACGCGCGTGGGCCTGGCCCATCCAGCCAAAGCCGACCACCCCGATCCCGATCGATGTCGTCATCGGTCCCAGACCTCGGGATTGACGAGATGGGCCGGACGGCGCCCCGCCAAACCATCGATGACCTGCTCGAGTGCGGCCCGGAAGATGCGCACCCTGCCGTCCGCTGTCGCCGACGCGACATGCGGCGTGACCACGACATCATCGCGCTGCAGAAGCGGGTGGTCGGCCGGCAGCGGCTCGGGGTCGGTGACGTCCAGACCGGCACCGAAGAGTCGGCCCGCATCGAGTGCCGCGAGCAGCGCGTCCCCGTCGACGAGCCCACCGCGCGCGGCGTTGACGAACACGGCTCCCGCCTTCATCTGGCTGAACGCGACCTCCCCGAACATGGCGCGAGTATCGTCGACCAGCGGCACGTGGACCGACACGACGTCGGCCTCGCTGAGGAGCTGCTCCAGGGACTCAGCACGAACCACCCCGGGCGGAAAGGCGCTGGTGGGCAGCAACGGGTCAAAAGCCATCACACGCATCCCAAGGCCGTCACAGACCGAGGCCACGCGACGCGCGATACGACCGAACCCGACGAGACCCAGCACCTTGCCATCCAGCTCGATCGCAGCGTGTCTGGCGTAGTAGCCGCCGATGCCTGCGCGGAGCTCCGATTCGGCCCGTTTGACGTTCTTGGCGACCATCAGGATCAGGGCGACCGTGTGCTCGGCGGTCGAAATCGTTGGCCCATCGGGCGTGTTGCAGACCGCGATCCCGCGCCGGGTGGCCTCGGCCACGTCGACCAGGTCGTAGCCGATGCCTGTCCGGGCGATGACCCGCAGGTTTGGGGCGTGGTCCATCAGCCCCGCGTCGTAGCGCAGGTTCGAGGCGACCGCGGCCCGGGCGCTCGCCAGGCCCGCGAACGGGTCGTCGGCCGTGGATGGACCGAGCACGATCGCGACGGCGGCGACCTCTCCCGCGAGCCCGGGCGGGATCACGCGTTCGAACCACACCCGCGGCAGCTCGCTGGACGTCATGCGGGGGCCCTCCGAGTCATCAGGTGACACCGAAGCGCGGCTCGACCAGGCCACGCACGCCGGTCTCGATCGCAAAGAGGCCGCCCGCATCGCGCTGGCCCGGAGCGCTCGGCCGCGAGGCCCGCTCCCCGATCGAGGTGATGAACAATGTGGACATGTCCGGGCCGCCGAACGCGGGCATGGTCGGGATCTCGACCGGGAGGTCGATCCGGCGATCGATCTCGCCCTTCGGCGTGATCCGGAGCACGGCCCAGCCATAGGCGCACGCGATCCAGTAGCAGCCGTCCGCGTCGACACACGCCCCGTCGGGTCGGCCGGGGAGATCGGCGAAGTCGAGGAACACGCGTTCGTTGGACGCCTCCCCGGAAGCCAGGTCGTAGTCGAACGCCCACACGGTGTCCAGCAGCGTATCCGCGAAGTACATCGTGGTGCCATCTGGCGAGAAGGCGAGGCCATTGGCCACGCCGACCCCGGATCGCACGGTCGCGACCTCTCCATTGGCATCCACCCGATGGAGGGACCCTGTGAACCGGCCCGCGGACGCGGGATCGAACATGCTCCCCACCCAGAACCGCCCGGCCCGGTCGCAGTGCCCATCGTTGAGCCTGTTCCCCGTGCCCGGAGGCTCGAGGCCGATCCACTGATCGTATGACCCCGATTTCCAGTCGAAGAACCCCAGGGCGTGCTCGATCGCGACGAGGAGGCTGCCGGCTTCCGCCGTCAAGGCGATCGACCCCGGGCGCCCCGGGACCGTTCGTTGCTCATCGACGCCCGTCGTTGGGTCGTAGCGGTGAATGGCCCGACCATCGATGTCGACCCAGTAGAGGCACGCCTCGAGATCGCTCCACAATGGGCACTCCCCGAGCGCGGCTCGCGCCGGGACCACGCACTCGACCTGCTGCCCCTTCACGACCGACGGCCGCTCAGAGGGTCGCGGCCAGCTGGCGCAGGAACGCGACGCTCTCGACCGCGTCCACCAGCGGACCGGCGCCCGCTGCCGGCTCGGCGCCCAGCACGACGTCGTGTTCGAGGACGTACCAGCCGCGGAAGCCGTCACGCTCGAGGGTCCGGATCACGCCTCCGATATCCACCCCTCCCGCGCCAAGGGGCGTGAACAGCCCATCGATCACCGCCTGCCTGAAGAGGACCTCGCCGTTGCGCACGCGCTCGGCCAGGGCGCGATCGACATCCTTGAGGTGCACGTGCAACACCCGGCCGGTCGCCATCCGGGCCACATCGACCGGGTCGGTCCCGGCAAGGTACAGATGTCCGGTGTCGATGCACAGCCCCACATCGGACGCGTCCAGCAGCCGCTCGACGTCGCTGCCGTCCTCGATCGCCATGGCCCAATGTGGATGCAGGGCCGTCTTGAGCCCGGCGTCGTCGGCGATCTCCTCGACGCGTCGGAGGTTGGCCAGAAAGATCGCCCACTCGTCGTCGCCCATCTCGATGCGCGTGTCATACCCGTCGTGGTGGGAGGAGGGCCCAAGCACGAGCACCTTCGACCCCGTGGCGGCAAGCTGCCGCGATGCCCGGACCACGTATTCGAGCTCGGCCTCCAGCCGGTCGGGCCGGTACAGCAGCGCGGGCACGAAGCCGCCGACGATGCTCATGTCATAGCGGGCCAGGTAGTCGCGCAATTCGCCCGGGTCTGACGGCAGGTAGCCGTCGGGACCGAGCTCCGTGGCCATCAGCCCGGATGCCGACATCTCGGCCAGGACTCGATCCCGGCCCATGAGGTGGCCCCAGCCAGGCGATTCGTCCACGCCCCATGTGATCGGCGCCCCTGCGACGCGTTCGAGCAGGTCGGTCACACGATCTCCTCAGCTCACTCCTGATGCGTCGCACGGCCCGCTGGCACGTCGGCGACGGCTGGGTTGACGCTCATGATATCGGACTGATACGGTGCTATGCAATCGCTTGCACAGATTGGAGGCGCGCATGCCCGGGCCTGGTGTGGAGCTGATCGGCGACGACGAGATCGCCGAAGTCCTCGAGGTCTTGACGAGTCGGTACCTGAGCCGGTACGGGCCGTCGGACGACCCTGCCTTTGGTGCGAAATGTCGCCGGGTGGAGCAACAGGTCGCCGCACTCGCAGGCGTCCGATACGGTCTCGGGCTCAGCGCCGGCGGGTCGGGTGGCCTGTGGCTCGCGCTGCTGGGTCTTGGCATCGGCCCCGGCGACGAGGTCATCGTGCCCGGGTTCACGTTCGTGGCCACGATCTCGGCCGTGGTCTACGCCCGCGCCGTCCCGGTCTTCGCCGAGATCGACCGGACGTTCAACCTGGACCCGGTCGACGTGGAAGCCCGGATCACATCGCGGACCAAGGCGATCATCGTCGTGCACATGCTCGGCGCCCCAGCTCGGCTGAACGAGTTGAAGGCGGTCGCGGATCGGCACGGGATCGCCCTCGTCGAGGACTGCGCACAGGCCTTCGGTGCATCGTACGGTGGACGCGGCGTCGGTGGCATCGGGACGATCGGGGCGTTCAGCTTCAACGAGTACAAGACGATCACCTGCGGCGACGGCGGCATGATCGTCACCGATGACGAGAGCCTGTATGGCCGCTGCTTCGCGATGCACGACCAGGGCCATGCGCCGGACCGCCTCGGTTCGAAGTACGCGACGCGCCCGTTCCTTGGCATGAACTTTCGGATGACGGAACTGTCCGGCGCGGTCCTGCTGGCCCAGCTCAGAAGGCTGGACATGATTCGGACCCATCTGCGAGCCAACAAGGCGATCGTCAAGTCCGCGCTGTCGGCGCTGCCAGGTGTTGAGTTCCGCGAACTGACGGACCCCGATGGCGACGTGGCGACGCACTGCGTGGTCATCCTCCCGACGGCCGAGATCGCCCACGACATCGCGGCCGAGATCGGGTCGATCACGCTCTCCGAATCCGGCTGGCATGTCTACACGCACATGGAGCACGTGCTCGAGAAGCGCACCGTAACCGGCAAGGGCTGCCCGTTCGACTGTCGTTGCAGCAATGACCAGGCGGTCGACTATCGGCAGGGCATGCTGCCCCGTACGGACGCCTTGTTGGAGCGCTCGATCAGCTTTGGCATCGGCGTGTCCGACGCGAACCTCGCCCCGTTCGGTCTGCGCATGCGCGACGACGGGGATGTCGCGCGTGCCCGCGCGGCACAATTCGCCGAGGTGGCCGCCAAGTACCTGGCCGGCTGACCGTGACACCGCGCGGTGGGATCCGGGTTGGGCTCGTCGGCTACGGCCTCGCGGGGCGCTCGTTCCATGCGCCATTCATCGACGCGGTCGATGGGCTCCATCTGGCGGTCGTCGCCACGTCGGATCCGGGGCGCGCGGCTCGGGCTGCAGCGGAGTACCCCGGCGCGGAAGTCGTCGGAGGCGTCGAGGAGCTGCTCGACCGCTCTGACATCGACCTCGTGGTTGTCGCGACGCCCAACCGCACGCACCTTGCGATCGCATGTCAGGCGTTCGCGACCGGCCGGCATGTCGTCGTCGACAAGCCGATCGCGATGGACGTCGCCGAGGCAGAACGCATGATCGAGGCGGCCACGACAGCGGGTCGCCTGCTATCCGTCTTCCAGAACCGTCGCTGGGACGGCGAATTCATGACGCTCAGCCGGCTGATCGCCGAGGACACCCTGGGATCGATCGACAGCCTCGAAGCGCGATTCGAGCGGTTGAGTCCGGTTGGCCCCGAATGGCGCGAGTCGGCCCTCGAGGCCGGTGGCCCGCTCCGAGACCTGGGCTCCCACCTCGTCGACCAGAGCCTGATTCTCTTCGGGCCGGCGCGGCGTGTGTGGGCCCAGGTCGATCGTCGTCGGCCCGGAACAGCGGTGGAGGATTCCGTGTTCATCGCGATCGACCACGCGAATGGCGTCCGATCGCGACTTTGGACATCGCTGATCGCCTCGCACGTGGGCCCGCGGCTCCGCGTCCGAGGCCTGGCCGGGGAGTATGTGAAGGAGGACCTCGACGTGCAGGAGGAGCAGCTCGTGGGCGGGATGCGCCCGAGCGAACCAGGCTTCGGAGAGGAGCCGCCGGAACGCTTCGGGCGATTGTCCCGGATGAACGGGTCCGTCAGCCGCGTCCCGACAGAACCCGGCCGGTATCGCACGTTCTATGAGCTGATGCGCGACGCCATTCGAGGCGATGGCCCGGTGCCGGTCGACCCGGCCGATTCGCTGGCGGTCCTGGCGGTCCTCGAGGCGGCTGAACAGGCGGCGTCCACCGGCTCGGCCCAGATCATGTCGGAGGTTCGAGCGTGACCGCCGCGAAGATCGGGCTCGGGGTGGTCGGTATCGGGCGGATGGGCTCCATCCTGGCCCGCGTGATTGCGCACGACGTGCCCGAGGCGCGGCTGGTGGGCATCGCCGACATCAATGTCGATGCGGCGCGGCGGCTGGCCGGCGACCTCGGGGTCGACACCGTCGTCAGCTCGGCCGCCGAGCTCGCGAAGCTGCCCGGTCTGCACGGTGTCGTCATCGCTGTCTCGTCGCGCCATCACCTCGAGGTGGTGCGCCAGGTCGCCGCCGCCGGCCGCGATCTGTTTTGCGAGAAGCCACTGGCGCTGACCGTCGCCGATACCCAGACCGCGATGGCCGAAGCCGCCAGCGCCGGAGTCCGCCTCCAAATTGGCCTGATGCGCCGGTTCGACCCGGCCTACCGGCGTGGGCGCGCGCGACTGGTGGCCGGCCAGATCGGCCGTCCCATCATGTTCAAGAGCCTCCAGTTCGACCCAGGGCCCCCTCCAGCCGACCAGGCGGACCCGGCCGTGAGTGGGGGGATCCACGTGGACATGGGCATCCACGAGTACGACCTCGCCCGCTGGTTGATGGACGACGAGGTGATCGAGGTCCAGGCATGGGGATCGACGCTCGCCTACCCGGAGCTGGCGGCGGTCGGCGATGTCGACAGCGCCGTGATCAATCTCCGATTCGCGAGCGGGGCGACCGGCTCGATCGAGCTTGCCCGCAGCGCCCTGGCCGAGGACGTACGGACCGAGATCGTCGGTCAGCGCGGCACGATCGCGATCGGCTCGCGGCCGGTGATCCCGCGTGGTGGGTCGGCGTCGGGCGAGGCCGGCCCCTCGCCGGTCGGTGCCGGCTGGGGGGCAGGGGCCCTGCGTTTCGAGCTCGCGTACAGAGCGGAGATGCGCGCGTTCGCGCAGGCGATCGGCAACGACACGCCCGTTCAGATCACCGGGGCGGACAGCCTCGCCGCGCTGCGGATCGCCCTGGCTGCCGAACGATCGATGCGCGAGGGGCGGCCGATCGCCGTTGACGACGCATGACTGATCGTCTCGGCGTGGGCGTCCTCGGCGCGGGCTGGATCACCCGAGCGCATGTCCACGCGATCCGGACCCTGGACCATCTGGCGCCGCTCACCAGACCGGTTGAGGTTGTCGCGCTGTCGGCGCGCGATCGCGGTCGAGGTGAGGCCATGGCACGCGACCTCGGGATCGACCGGTTCAGGACCGATTGGGCCGATGTCGTCAACGATCCCGACGTCCACATCGTGGCGAACCTCATGGGCGCCTCGGCGCACGTGGAGGCGACCGAGGCAGCGCTGGCGCTCGGCAAGCCGGTCCTGTGCGAGAAGCCCCTCGGCGCGGATCGGTTCGAGGCCCGGCGGCTCATGGACGCAGCCGCACGCGCCGGCGTGCCTGCGGTCTGTGGCTTCCAGTACCGGTATGTGCCCGCGATGCGGCTGGCCCGCGAGCTCATCGAGTCCGGCAGGCTCGGCGACGCGGTGCAGTTCCGCGCGGTCTATCTGCAGGATCACGCCGCCGGCACCACGCCGTCCCGCCCGCACAATGGCTCGCGGGCGGTGACGGACTACGCGCATATCGTCGATTTCCTGCGCTACCTCGGGTGCGAGGCGGAGGCGGTCCAGGCGACGACGGCGAAGCTGACCTCGTTCGGGCCGGACGTCGAGGACGCCTACGTCGCCGCGATCGATCTGCGCGGCGGCGGGATCGCGTCGCTCGAGGTGTCGCGTGTTGCGTGGGGCTGGAAGGGACGCCAGGTCGTCGAGTTCAACGGCACGCTGGGCTCCCTGTGGTGGGACATGGAGGACCTCAATCGCCTGCATGTCTTCTACAGTGCGGACGAGGCCGACCGAACCGGCGGCTTCCGCGACGTGCTCGTGAGCCAGCCGGACCATCCGTTCATGGGCCTCTGGTGGCCGCCCGGCCACACGATCGGCTGGGAGCACAGCTTCGTGCATGAGTGGCGCGACTTCCTGGCGGCCGTCATCGAGGGTCGGCCGGTGCCCGCGGAGCAGGCCACGTTCGAGGATGGCTACCACGCCGCCGTCCTGTGCGACGCCATCCTCGCCTCGGCCCGCGAGGGACGCCGGATCCGCATCGACGAGCTGAGCGCGACGGAGTAGGCGCGGTCGTCCGAATCAGGACCGGGCGCGTCGATCGGCGAGCAGGGGGCGCATAAAGGCAGCCGCCTGCTCGACGCCTTCCTGTGCGGACAGGCTGGCGTCCTCGTTCTCGATCGCCAGCACATCGTCGTAACCGACGCGCTCGAGCCCGGCGAGGAAGGCCGACCAGAACTCGGGCCCGTGGACGCTGCCGACGGTCCGGAACACCCACGCCCGCTCCGTGGGAACGTCAAACGGGCGCTGGTCGAGGACCCCGGCGATCGCAACCTGGTCCGCCACCACCTGCGTGTCCTTGAGGTGAACGTGATGGACGGCCGACCCCAGTGCGCCGATCACGGCAAGCGGGTCCATCCCCTGCCAGAACAGATGTGACGGATCCACGTTCGCACCGATGATCGGACCGACCGCCTCGCGCAGCCTGAACAGGGTCGGGACGTTGTAGACGAGGTGCAGCGGGTGCAGCTCGAACGCGAGTTGCTCGACGCCGTGGGCCGCTGCATACGCGCCGAGGTCCCCCCAGAGCTCGATCGCCGCCGCCCACTGACGGTCGAGCAATGCCATCGAATCGGCCGGCCATGGATACCACGTGAAGTTGACCGCCGTCGCCCCAGGGCCGTCGCCAGGGTTGCCAGACATCGTCACGATCTTGCGGATGCCAAGCTCGCCGGCCAGACGAATGGTCGAGCGGATCAGTTCGACGTGCCGGGCGCCGTGGACCGGGTGAAGCGGCCACGCCGAGCAATTGAGGGCGGCGATGCGCAGACCGCGACTGGCGAACGCCGAAGCGAACGACGCGCGCGCATTCCGGTCAGAGAGCAGTTCGTCGATCCGCAGGTGGGGCGCCGACGATTGACCGCCCGTGGCGATCTCGATCCCGGTCGCACCGACGCGAGCGGCCAGATCCAGGGCGGACTCAAAGGTGTGATCGGTGACCGAATCGGTGTACATGCCGAGTTCGAGGCCACGCGTCGTCATCGGGTGCGGCGGGCCGTCAGCGGCCGACGAGCGGGACCCGCGGATCGGGCCCCAAGGCCGGCCATGTCTCGCGGACCCAGTCAAGGTCCGGGTCGAACGAGGCGGCCATCGTTCGCCGATCTCCGGCCAGCGCGTTGAGGTAATAGGCATCGTCGCCGTGGGCGGCCACGAAGGGGTGGTAGCCGTCGGTGACGAGCACGCAGTCGCCGTCATGGACCTCGAAGAGGCAGTCGCGCGACCGATCCCCCCGATACACGCGCTGGAGTCCCCATGCCCCTGGACGGCGAAACCGGTAGTAGTAGATCTCCTCAAGCACGGCCTCAGCGGGCATGGCGTCGCGATCGTGCTTGTGGGGCGGCCAGGACGACCAGTTGCCAGACGGCGTCAGGACCTCGACGACTTCGAGCCTGTCGGCCGGCGCGTCGGGGCCGACGATCACGTTGATCTGGCGGGTCGCGTTGCCGGCACCGCGGACCTCCACCCTGACGTCGCCAGGCTCGATGACGAACGGCGCTCCGGCGCCCCGCTCGAAGCCGGACCGTGGCGCTTCGGCGATCGCAACGATGGCGCGGCCGCCTGGTCCCGAGCCATCCGGCCGGCCGACGACCGTGGCCGGCGTGCCGGCCGGCAGGTAGACCGACCACGGCAGAGCGTCGAACGGCGAGCTGCGACCCGGCAGGTCGATCGCCTCGCGGCCTGGTCCGTGGGTGACGCGGACGCCTCCGCCGGAGATGGTCACGACAACGGCTTCCTGGCCATCGGCGCCCGCATCGATGGTCTCGCCCTGGCCGAGTGCGGCGACGCGGAAGGACAGGTGGCGCCAGTCGGCACGCTCGGGGGTCACCGAGATGGCCGCGCCGTCGTCGCCCGGACGGACCCGAAGCTCCGGGCACGACAGGTGGTTGGGAGGCGCCGCGGGGTGGATCCTGATGGGCTCGGGCATTCGTCGGTGACCCTACTTCGCCCGAACGTCCGGGTTCCGCAGAACCGCGTCGCCGACCGCGTGGAGCAGGTCGTGGTACGAGCCGATGAACGCGCGGAGGGTTCGCACCGTCGGCCCGAACGAATCAAATTCGGCGATCGCGAGGCCCTCAGGCTCGTAGGCCCGGCCAAAGTCCGTGAAACGGGCCGACAGTTCACTGACGATCCGTGGGTCCACCGGGTCGTCGATCCGCGGGCGAACCTCGATCGCCGAGGCGTTGAATCGCTTCTGCCAGACGGACGGAAGGGTGACCACACACTCGCCGCCGATCAGCTCGCTCCAGTGGTAGTGGTGGCGAATGGCGGCCCCGAGCAGGCGGGCACGCAGCCCCCGTTCCTGGAATATGGCGTAGGCGCGTTTGAAGACGGCGATCCCTGACCAGGGAAGGGCCGCGGGGTCGCAGATGATCCCGTCCCGCTCGGCGACGGTCCGGAGCCAATCCTCGAGGCGGCCCATCATGATCGTGATCACCGGACCCATGTCATCGACGCGGAGGCCCTCCGCCTCGCGCCGCTGGAGCCCGCGCTCAACGGCCTCCGCGGCGGCGACTGCCTGGGCGACGGAAAAGCTCACCGTGCAATTCACGCTCACGCCCCGGTAGGTCGCCTCCTCCATGACGCCGATCCCGACTGCGCTGGCCGGGAATTTCACGATGATGTTGGGCGCGAGCGATGCGAAGTGGAGGCCCTGGTCCAGCATCAGGTCGGGCGACCGCCAGAAGGTCGGGTTCGTCTGCATCGAGAGGCGGCCCTTGCGCCCGCCGTGTCGGACGAACGTCGGCTCGAGCAGCCGGGCCCCGGTGAGCGACATCTCCTCGACGATGCCCCAGGCGATCTCGATCTCGGTCCATCCGGGTTTCGTGTACGCGAGGGCCTGTGCGCGCGCCTGCCAGTGCGCCGGGTCCGCCTTCCAGACGTCGTGGACGATGGTCGGATTGGCGGTCGCGCCGACGGCCCCGAACGCGATCGCGTACTCGAGCTCGTCGACCGCACACGAATCGTTCCAGATGTCGGTCGGCGTGTCGGCGATCGTCCGGGCGAGCGGAGTGGCGGTCACTGTCTCGGTCAAGGGGCCTCCAGAGCAGCGGATCGTAGTGTACGTGCGTACCGTCGTGGCGACCGGCCGGCCCATCGTGCGCCAGCCGCCCCGGGGGACGAAATCCGGGCCGGCCTGTCCGGCAACCTGTGCCGCGGCACCGGCTACGTCGGGATCGTTGCGGCCGTCCAGGCCGCCGCCGCGGAGCTGGCCCGCACAGAGTAGATCAGGCGAGGCCAGGCCCTGTCATGCGCCAGCGGCTCCATCGGTGATCTGAAGAATGTCGAGTCCGAGATGGTGGCCGAGCGCCGCCCGGACCGCCCCGCGGATCGCCGAGTCGGTCAGATAGGCCACGCCGCCGCCCTGCAGGATCCCGGTCGCCAAGATCCGGCGGGCGGAAATGGTCCGGATCTGAGCGCACAGGATGAGCCCGTCTCCTGTCTGGCCGGCCTGGCCGGCCGGGATCGCGATCTCGCCGGGGTAGCGGGGCGTCGCGCGAGCCGCGGTGATTGGGCAGATCGTCAGAAGGCCCGAACGGTGAAACGCTTCGTAGCTGACCACGAGGGCGCGCCGGGATCCTGCCTGCTCATGGCCAGCGGCCGGATCGACGTCAACGATGACCACCGCCCAGCGGAGCGGTTGGCTCACTACGGCTTCGGCCACGTCTCGGCGTCGGCCGTCCGGTAGGCGGCCTCAAGCGCGTCAGATTCGGCGACGAACTCCGGGTCGGCCGCTGCGGTCGACCATGCACTGGATTCGTCGGCATCACGTACACGACGGGCCAGCTCGTCGACGGCGAGTTCGACCAGGGCATCCTGCGTCGGCGCGACATGCCGGTCCGAGACGAGCGACTGAACGGTCTCGATCGTCCTTTGCGGCAAGTTGTATGTCCGCTTGGTCTTGAGCACGGGCGCAGGCTCGCACACGTCGTTGTGGGTGTCAATTGGAGTACCGTTCGGCACGTGGTGGAAGGGGTCACCGAATCATCGACGGGTTGACATCGGCGATGCCGTGGCTCCGCGGAATCTCCGGAGGGTGACCTGATGGCGGACGCCGACAGAGTCCACGACGGTCACTGGCTGCCCTGATGTCGCGACCTGGCGGTTGAACTGGTCGGTCAGTTCGAATCGATCACCACCGAGGTGCCGAATGCGGAGCTCCGCGCTCCTGTTTCGATCGGCAACGATGCCCGTGACGGGTCCGCGTGGCTGGGGGCGGACGAACCCGATCCCGAGCCTTGATCCATACCCGAGATTCGTCGTGTGGGTCACGTCGACCACGGCCACCACATATCCGCGGGTTCGATCGCGATACAGAGCATAGACCGCCGCGAGCAGCCCCCCAAGCAGCACCACCCCGAGGACTCCGAGGACCGGAGCAAGAAACGGGTTGCACTCGACGACCGACCCGCAGGGTCGTACGGCGTCTGACGTCGCTGACGGGTCGCTGACGCCCGCGACATTCGCGGCGAAGGCCCGACAGACGTACGCCACGCCGTTGGTCAGGTTCGTGATCTCAGTCGCCGTGATCGCCGACGCGGCGACGTCGATCGCCACCGGCCACGTTTGTCCCTGGTCGTCCGAGCATTCGTACCGATAGCTGGATACCAGCGACGGATCGACCGCCGGAACCTCGACCCGCACCGCGCGATCAAGGGCCTGAACGACCGGCTTCCCGGGCGCCGTCGGACGACCGACGGGCGTGGCGGTCGAGGACGCCGCGATCCACGCGCCCTCCGAGGTCGCAGCAACGGCCATGACCTCGCATTCGTAGGCGGATCCGTTGGTGAGTCCCTCGACGACAACTAACGTCTCGAGCGACGTGCCCTCGTCCGATTCCGTCCACTCGCCTTCGCCCGAGCGGCAGCGGATCCGGTAGTCGACGATCAGCGCCTGCGCCGTGGCGGGCGCGCTCCAACTCACCTCGATTCGCCCATCGCCGGGCGTGAGCCCGATGCCGCGTGCCGCCCCCGGCGTTGGCAGCGGAGTCGGAATTGGCACCGGGGTGGGTATCGGCGAGGATGTCGTCGTCGGCGCGACCGTGAAGGTGCAGGTGACGTCCTGGAGCGCGACGGCGACAGCGTTGCCGGCCTCATCCGGTGACTCGAACACGACCTGCGGCCAATCGAACTGTGTCCCGCTGATGCAGGCGGGCATCTCCCGAATCATCTGTAGGTTGACGAGACCGCTTTCGAGCGCGTCGCGTTCCAACGGGTTGAGGCCCATGCCCACCGGCAGCAGCGCGAACGGCGAGCGGCTCGCAAAGAGTCTGTCGCGCGCCGGTTGCACCTGGCTGACAGGGACCCCAGCGACGTCGTGCTTACCGTCGGTAAACAGGATCAGCGCCGGTCGGACGGCGTCCACGGCAAGGTGCCGGGCCGCTTGCTCCATTGCCGCGACATAGTTCGTGTCAAACCCAATCGTCCGGGTGAGAGCGGGATCCAGGCCCCTCCGGTACGCCGCGGCAACGTTTCTCAGGCAATCGGCGAAGCGGGCGACGGTCTCAGGACTTTCGACCAGCTTCAGGTCGACGCAGCCGGGGTAGTCCGCGGCGCTCGCGGCGAACTGGACGATCGTCACGGAGGCGTCGCCCGCAACGAGGTCCGACGACGTCGCGTCGATGCGATCCGCGATCCCGTCGAGCGCGGCGGCGAAACGGTCGCGGTTCGCCGCGTCATTGAGGATCGAGGCGGAAAAATCGAAGACGAGGACGATCTCGGATCGATCCGCGTGAGATTGCGCGAGCGTTTCCTGCGCAAGGCGGCCCGCAAACAGGAGCGCCCCGACACCAAGCATGACGACGGTGAGCACCGCCGACCCGAGGCGGCTCATGGCTCCTCCTCTGCTCGCAATCCTTCCGCCGTCAACGGGCGAGTGTGGTGCTTGGGAAATCCTGACTTGGTGCGCTTTGTGGCTCGGGCGTGGCGGAATGACTGCCCGAGTCGAATGAACGAGGGAGCGCCGCGTCGAGGCGGGAGATGAAATAGCGGGACAGGAGTTCTCGGGTGTCCTCCGCATCGCGGCCCTTCGCGAGCGTCGTGAAACCGACCAGGTCGGCAAAGAGGATGGAGACGAGCCTGAGCTCGGCGACAGGCGCTTCTCCTGAGGTCGAGGGGCCGGCGCGGACGGGTGGCGGCGCCGGCAAGGCGCTGGCGACCAGCGGGCTCGCGCATTCGCCGCAGAACTTGCGCCCTGCCTCGTTCGCGGTCCCGCAGTTGGAGCACATCAATCCGATCGTCCTCTCGAAAAAAACGTCTGCGAGAGCGTATCGGAAAGCGAGCCGACCGGGACCGCGAATTCAGTGGCGCGCTCTGGCCGTCGTTGGCCGACAGCTCGGCGACTGACGGCGGGCGGATAGGCGCCGGCGGAGCGGCGATGAGTCGCGATCGCTGCCGCCCGGGTGCGGCTCGACCGCGAGCGCCGAAGCACGCCGACTCGCAGCGGAGGTCCACAGCTGCCTGCGCGCATACCATGTTCCCCGGCGGACCGGCGCGTTCCAGGCCGATATCCCGGCCGCACGGCAGACCGTAGACATCCACAACCGATTCATGGCGATTGGAGGCCCAGAGTTGGACAAGACTCTCGTGGACGAGGTATTGAGTGCGGCGGCCAGGGTGGTCGCCGGCGGGGCGATCTCGGCGAATGGGCATGGGAACGTCAGCCTGCGAGCCCCCGGCGCGGAGGAGATGTATTTCACGTCAGCCCCGTCGCTCCGGGGGCTCGGGCCGGATGGCGTCGTTCGGGTCGGCCTCGACGGGACGCTCCTCGAAGGTCAGCTGCCGCCGATCCAGGGCGCCGTGGTGGCTATGCACACGGCGATGTACCAGGACGGGCCCGAGGTCGGTTGCGTCGTCCACACGCATTCTCCGTTCGCGACGGCATTCGCTGTTGCCAATCGCCCGATCGACTGCTGGATCGAAGCGCTCGCGATGTTCGGCCTACCTGACGGCGTGCCTGTCGCTGCCTACGGTCCGCGAGGGTCCGAGGCGTCCATCGCAAATATCCGGCGGGCCGTGCGACCCGGTGTCCCTGCGGTGCTGCTGGCCAACCACGGGGTCCTCGTGTTCCATCGGTCGGCGGACCTGGCAATCCTGGTCGGCGGCGTCGTCGAAGAGGCGGCCCAGGCGGCCATCAATGCGCAGGCGCTGGGCGGCCCGGTCGAGATCCCGGGCGACATGCGGGCCGCCGCGCTCCAACGGGCGATGGCGTTCGCCACGGCCGGGACGAAGACCGCCTGACGCCGCGGTGATTCCTGGGACCCATACCCGGTGACATCCTGCCTGGGGCGCCGCCGTCAGCCAGGAACGTCCCGCAATCGTAGACCCAGCGGGTCGTACGGGATCTCCGGCAGGATCCGGGCCGGTCTCGGCTCGCCGACTACAGTGATGGTGAGTTCAGGCGGTGCCGCTGCCACCTCGCAATCCACGTAGGCGAGTGCCAGGCTCTTTCCCACGTGGTGGCCATAGGCGCCAGAGGTCACAACCCCCACAAGCCGTCCATCGAGCCAGATGCCGTCGTCCTTCGCGGCGTCGGCGTCGGCCGCGTCCACATCGAGCAGGACGAGCGTGCGAGCGACACCGTGTTCGCGCTCGCGCAGCGCCGCTTCGCGCCCGGTGAACGCGCCCTTGTCGAACGCGACGAAGCGGTCCAGCCCCGACATCCCCGGGGTGATGTCCTGGCGGAACTCAGCCGACCAGATGCCATAGCCCTTCTCGAGGCGGAGCGAGTCGATCGCCCGGTCACCGACCAGGCGCAGGCCGTGCGCCCGTCCCGCGTCGCGGAGGGCGTGGAAGAGCGCCAGGTGCCGTTCGGTCGGGACCACGATCTCGTAGCCAAGCTCGCCGGTCAGCGAAATCCGACCAACCGTCGCATCCAGGCCAGCGACCTCCATCGCACGTGCGGTCAGGAATGGGAACGCGGCGCCAGACACGTCATCAGCGGCGAGCGTCTCCAGGATCGACCGCGATGCGGGGCCGGAGACCGAAAAGCCCATCAGATCCTCGGTGAGGTTTCGGAGGGAGACCCCGGCGGACGGCAGCTGGCTGCGGAACCAGCGCAGATGCCAATCCTGGAGGTAGTAGGAGCCGGTCAGCCAGAATCGATCCTGCGCCAGCCGGGTCACCGTGAAGTCGCCCATCAGCCGGCCGGCCGGCCCAAGCATCGGTGCCAGCCGGATCCGCCCGACGCCAGGGAGTCGCCCGGCGAGGAGATGGTCAAGCCAGGCCGCGGCAGCCGGCCCGGTCACCTCATAGCGCGCGTACCCCGCGATCTCATAAACACCCGCGGCCGTCCGGACCGCCGCGACCTCCTGGGCCACGATCGGCTCGGCGTTGGATCGCCCGATCGCCGCCGTCTCGACGAACCCGGGATCCGGCGCGAAGTAGAGCGGCACCTCGAGGCCCCAGTTCACGGTGTACCGTGCGCCTGACGCCAGGAAGACCTCGTGGCAGGGGGATGTCTTCAGCGGTCGCCCGGCCGGCAGCTCCTGGTTCGGGTAGGCCATCACGAACCGCCGGGCGTAGAACTGGGCCGTCGTCGCTCGCAGGTAGCGGTCGTCTGCGGCATACCCGCCAAACCGGGCGACGTCCATTCCGAACACGTCGTAGCCGGGATCGCCGTCGACGATCCAGTTCGCCAGCGCGAGCCCGATCCCGGCGCCCTGCGAGAACCCCGCCATGCAGCCGCAGGCCGCCCAGTAGCCGGGGATGCCGTCAACGGGTCCGACGAGCGGGTTTCCGTCCGGCGTAAAGGTGAACGCACCGTTCACCCATTTCCGGACCCCGACGTCCCGGAGCACCGGGAAGCGCTCGAACGCCATTCGCAGCTCGGGCGCGATCCGCTCGACATCTTCGGGAAAGAGGGTCATCCCGAAGTCCCACGGCGCCCCGTCCACCTGCCAGTGGACCGGGCGCTGTTCATAGATCCCCAGGAGCACCCCGTTGCCCTCGCGCTGGAGGTAGGTGAAGCCCTCGAGATCGGTGACCGCCGGCATGAGCCCCTCGATCGCGGCGACGACCGGGATCTCGTCGGTGACCAGGTAGTGATGAGGCATCGGCACGAGTGGGTGGTCCACGCCGACCATCCGCCCGACCCGGCGAGCCCACAGCCCGGCCGCATTCACGACATGCTCGGCGGTGATGGTTCCCTGTTCGGTCGACACATCCCAGTCGCCGTCCGGGCGTCGCTCCAGGGCGGTGACCCGGTTGCCGACGATGACCTCCGCCCCGCGCGTCCGGGCTGCCGCGGCATAGGCGTATACGGCGCCGTTGGGATCGAGATTGCCCTCCTCCGGATCGAACAACGCGCCGAACAGGCCGGCCGGATCAATGATCGGGACCATGGCGGCGGCTTCCTCGGGGGAGAGCAGATGCGCGCCGTCGTGGCCCTGGCTCCGCAGCCACGCCAGCTCCGACCTGAGCCATCGCCAGCGATCTGGGGTACCGGCGAGTTCGAGTCCGCCGGACATCCGAAGGCCGATGTCCTGGCCACTTTCTGCCTGCACGACCGGGTACTGCCCGATCGTGTAGCGCTGGAGTGCGGCGATCCGCGAGTCGGCATTGATGGCATGGAACCCCCCGGCGGCGTGCCATGACGAGCCTGCCGTCAGTCGGTCGCGCTCGACGATCGCCACATCCGTCATGCCTCGCAGCGCCAGGTGGTAGGCGATGCTGACGCCGACGATCCCGCCACCGATGACCACGACGCGGTACTGGCTCCTCACGAGCGTCAGGGTACCCGGCGAACTGAGGCTGACGTGGCCAAACGGACGGCGCTCGATCAAACGGACGGCGACCGACCCATCGGGCGCGGGCGGTTGGTGCATGATCGACGCGTGGACGTCCAGCCGCTCCGGGTGGTCATCGCCGAGGACTCCGCGCTCCTGCGCGAAGGGTTGGCCCGGCTGATCAACGATTCGGGGGGCGTCGTGGTGGCCAAGGTGGGCGACGGACCGTCGTTCGTGGCGGCCGTGGTGGAGCACCGGCCCGACGTCTCGGTTGTCGATGTGCGGATGCCGCCCACCCAGCGCGACGAAGGTCTGCGCGCGGCGATCGAGGCGCGCCGTCGGGTTCCCGGCTCCCCGGTACTCGTCCTCAGCCAGTACGTGGAGCGGCAGTACGCGACGGAGCTGCTCGCGGACCGGGCCGGCGGCGTCGGCTACCTGTTGAAGGACCGCGTCGCGGACATCCGCGAGTTCATGGATGCGCTGCGGCGCGTTGCCCGCGGCGGAACCGCGCTCGATCCCGAGGTGGTCGCCGAGCTGATGATCCCGCGCCATCCCGACGACCGCCTCCATGGCCTGACCCCGCGCGAGCGCGAGGTCCTTGCCGCCATGGCCGAGGGGCGGACCAACATGGGGATCGCGCAGGTCCTCGGCGTCTCCGAAGGCGCCACCGAGAAGCACATCAGCAACATTTTCGCGAAGCTGGAGTTGCCCGATTCCGAGAACGATCATCGACGCGTGCTGGCCGTCCTGACCTACCTCGGGTCATAGGCCGCGGCTCAGCCGGCGGTGGCCACGGCTCCGGACGCCGCGGGAAACTCGGCGCGCACGAGCGTCGGACCGCCTGCCGGGCTGCTGACGCTGAACGAACCATCGAGCGCCTCGACGCGACCGGCCAGACCCGCCAGGCCTCCACCAGGGATGATCTGCGCGCCTCCGGGACCGTCGTCCCAGATCTCGACGACCAGCGCCCCCGCCTCGCGTCGGCAGCGAATCTCGCACCTCCGGGCGGTCGCATGCTTGGCGATGTTCGCGAGCGCCTCGGCGACCACGAAATACGCTGCCCGCTCGAGCGTGTCCGGGAGCCGATCACCCTCGGGCAGGCTGCTCTGTACGACCGTGGGCACCGAGCAACGACCGGCAATCGAACGCAAGGCTGGCACCAGCCCGCGATCGTTCAGGATCGGTGGTGCGATCCCGCGCACCAGGTCGCGCAGTTCAGCAAGGGCCAGCCTGGCCTGGTCGCGGGCGTCCTCGACCAGCTCTTTCGCGCTCGCCGGATCCGAGTCGAACCGCTCTGCCGCCAGGCTGAGGTCCATGGCCAGCATCACCAGGCGTTGCTGGGCGCCGTCATGGAGGTCCCGCTCGATGCCCCGCAGTTCGCTCGCCTCCACGTCAAGGACCGTCTGGCGGCTCTCTTCGAGGGTTTCCACCCGGCGCTCCAGCGCGCGCTGTTCCGAGGAGCAGAGGAGCCCGGCGACGACCGCCCGATGGAGCGTCATGAGTCCTTGCGATGCGGAGGCCGCGACCGGGGCCAGGAGGAGCCCGACCACGCCGGCCGCCACCGCGACCGTCGCGGGCGATACCGGCAGGCCGGTCACCGTGAACGGGAGGTTCGGCGACGCGAACCAGAACGGAACGGACAGGAGCGACACGGCCAGGACCCACAGCACGAGGATCACCGCGAATTCGAGGATGGCCAGCGGCAATGCGACGAACACGTACACCACGTCACGCCAGCGATTGACGTCGAGGAAGACCGCGGTCGCCAGGCCTCGGGGTCCCGAGCCGTAGGGGCTGTAGGGATGCGGCCGGAGCGGCCGAGCGCCGGGCGCAGAGGCGCGGGAACGCTCGATCCGCGCGACAAGCCGGCAGGCCTCGATCCCGACCCCGATGACCACCACTCCCACCCCGACGACCAGCAATGAGCCCCCGGCCGAGAAGATGGACACGACCACGGAGAACGCGACGATCTCGATGAAGAATCCCTGGACGATCGCGCGAGTGGAGCGCCAGGTGGCCGGATGGAGCGGGGACAGGACGAACGCGGCCACGCCCCGGGCTCGCCGCTCGACCTGAGCGCCAAACACGGCGCTCAGGATCAGGAGCAGACCGAGAACGAAAAGTGGGCCGCCGACGATCATCCGACGATCAGGACCCCGCGGCGGGCCGGCGGGCCGAGCCAATCAGGAGGGCGACGCCTACGGCCAGAACGAACGCTGGGCCAAGGTGGATGTCAGCGATCCAGCCGGGGAACGCCTGGCCTACCAGGGCGATCGAGCCGAACACGACGAGCAGGACACCGAAGATCATGCCCGCACGTCCGGGCCGATCATCGGCTGAGCGCCGATGGTGGTCATGGCCCGCGGACGCGGTATCGGCCGTCCAGTGCGGCTGCGCGGCTTGTGGTCTCTCCCCGGCGTCGGGACCCGGGGCAGCGGGGTCCACGCTCGGATCTCCGACGTGGGCCGCCTTGGCGGCAGGCTCAATCGGGACCACGAACGCGAGGATGATGTAGAGCAGGATCGTAAAGCCGCCGAGGAAGGCGGACAGGATCCAGCCGATCCTGATCAGGGTTGGGTCCATGTCCAGGTATTCGGCCATGCCGGCGGCGACACCTGCGAGCTTGCGATCCTCGCGGCAGCGATAGAGTCGACGAGAGTTCACTTGCATCCTCCTTCAGGATTGATGTTCACGCTACCAACGTTGACCGAAACGGTCACGTCCGCGTGGTGGGTTGCCGATGCATATCCGGCGGATTCCCAGACACCATCGGTGCGGATCAGCCCGGAGTAGTCCGCTGAGCCAAGGACGATCTCATCCCGGATCCGCAGGCCCAGGCGCTCCGAGGCGCAGATCGTGAGCTCGCCCGCATTGACATCAAAGGTGGCCTCGAAGTCCTCGCTGGCTGGCAGGAGGACGACCGCGGACGCCGCGTTGGCCTCCAATGCCAAGGTGTCGAAGGTCGCGCCGGTGAGATCGACCCGGACATCGCCGGCATTCACGTCCACCCGCAGATCGCCGAGTCGAGCGCGGGCGAGGTCCAGTCGACCGCGACCGGCATTCACCTCGGCGGTCAGGTCCAGCAGGCTGTCGGTCGGCAGGACGATCGTGAAGTCTCCGCCGCTCCAGGGCAGCCCGAAGCGCGTGCGTTGGTTCGTCGAGGCGACCGAGAGCCGATCGGGCTCGACGTCGATCCGCGGGTTCGCACCCGCGGTGTGGCTTGTCTCAACCTTCCACCTGGTGCTGGGCGCCATCGACACGGCCAGCTCGCCGCAGTCCACGCCAATCTCGACACGGGCGGTAGCGCCAAACGAACCCTCCTGAGTCTCGACGCTCCGCGGTTCGCTGACACCGCAGTCAGCCTCGAGGCTCGAACCGATCACGAGCAGGCCCCCTAGCAGCAGTCCCGGCATGGCGGCTGCGAGAACGCCGCCGGCGATGCCCAGTTTTGTGCCGCGCAATAGCAGCGCCACGCCGAGCCCGATGACCACGATCGGCCAGAGCTGTAGCGCCCGCAGGACAGCGTCGCGATCGGCGGTCTCGTTCCGCCCGTACAGCAGCACCGCGCCAAGCGCAACAAGGAATACGCCCAAATACAGCAATCTCCGATTCACCATGTGCCTTCCTGCCTCCATGTTTGTTCGATCTCAATGGCACAACCGTACGAACGTACGCGGCCGCCGACCAGCCGGACACCCGGCGTTTTCGAGGTAGGGCTAGCCCCCCCCCGCAACGTCCATCCCAGGCGGCTACGTGCCTTGCGTCGTCATTCGCCAGGAGCGGCCCAATTGATCGAATATCTCTCGGCAGCAGTCCGGCAGCAGTCCGGCAGCAGTCCGGCAGCGGGCGGTCCGCGGGCGGTCCGCGCCACTCAGCCGGGCCGAAATGCGGCGTGCAGGCGCATGGCACCAGGCACGCCCTTGCGTTCGACCGGGCCGATTTCCCCGAAGGCCACGTCCGACCCGCCCGCATGACGACTTCCAGTTCGATCAGCCGCCGGAGTTCGTCGGTGCCGATCTCGGCTCGCCGTGCCGCCTCGGCCAGTTCTACCGCTTCACGACGCGTAGTATCGCTCCAGAGCGAAGGTCCGACGCCGACCAACGACCCATCGAGCAGGAGGGAACGTGGAGAACCCCGTCATCGTCGCGATCGACGACGATCCGCAGGTTCTTCGCGCCGTCGAACGCGACCTGCGCGGCCGATTTGGGTCGGCCTACCGGATCGTGGCCGCCGAGAGCGGCGCGGTGGCGCTCGACGTAGTGCGCCGCCTGAAGCTGCGCGGCTCGACCGTCGCACTCTTCCTGGCGGACCAGCGCATGCCCGCGATGTCGGGCGTCGAGTTCCTCGCGGCGGCCCGCGAGATCTATCCGGACGCCAAGCGCGTGCTGCTCACCGCGTATGCCGACACCGAGGTCGCGATCGCCGCGATCAACACCATCCAGCTTGACCATTACCTGCTCAAGCCGTGGGACCCGCCCGAGGACAAGCTGTTTCCCGTCCTTGAGGATGTGCTCGGCGACTGGCGGGCGGGCTTCCGGCCGCCGTTCGAGGGCGTCCGCGTCGTCAGCCACCGCTGGTCTGCCCGCGCGCACGAGATCAAGGATTACCTGGCGCGCAACCAGATCCCGTACCGCTGGCTCGACATCGAGAAAGAGAAGGAGGCATCCGAACTCGCCGTCAGCGCCGGCGTGGACGCCGACGGGCAGCCGCTGGTGGTGTTTGGCGACGGGACCCACCTGGTCGGCCCGTCAAACGCCGATATCGCGGGGCGCGTCGGCTTGCGGACGCATGCCGCGCTTCCCTACTACGACCTGGTCATCGTGGGTGGCGGACCCGCCGGCCTCGCCGCCGCTGTCTACGGAGCCTCCGAGGGACTCAAGACCCTGATCGTGGAGCGGGAGGCCCCTGGAGGTCAGGCCGGGACTACCTCCCGGATCGACAATTACCTGGGCTTCCCGGCCGGCCTTTCCGGATCCGACCTGGCCCGTCGGGCCGTGGCTCAGGCCAGCCGCCTGGGGGCCGAGGTCCTGACCCCCCAGGAGGTCGTCGGCGTGACCGTGGAGGACCCGTACAAGCTGGTCCGGCTGGCAGACGGGTCGCAGGTGAGTTGCCAGGCACTCCTTGTCGCCACGGGGGTCGAGTACCGGAAACTCGATCTTCCGGATGCCGTCCGGCTCGCGGGGGCTGGCATCTACTACGGCGGCGCCACCACAGAGGCGTCCTTCTACCGTGGTGAGCGCGTGGCGGTCCTGGGCGGTGGCAACTCCGCCGGACAGGCCGCCGTCTACCTCGCCCGGTTCGTCGAGCATGTCACCGTCCTGATCCGCGGCGACTCGCTGGCAGCCGGGATGTCCGCCTATCTGGTGGACCAGATCGGGGCCTCCCCGAACATCACCGTGCGAACCAACGTCAACGTCGTGGCCGTGCACGGCGAAAAGGCGCTCGCGGCGATCGACGTGGCCGACAAGGCCGACGGATCGCAAACGGGACTTCCAGTCGCCGCGATGTTCGTCTTCATCGGGCAGGCGCCGCGCACGGAGTGGCTGGGCGATCTCGTCGAACGCGACAAGGCCGGATTCGTCGTCACGGGGGCCGATCTCGGGCGCGCCGGCGATCGCCCCCCCGGCTGGCGGCCGGCCCGCCAGCCGTTCCTGCTGGAGACGAACGTCCCGGGGATCTTCAGCGCCGGCGATGTCCGGTCGGACTCGGTCAAGCGGATCGCCTCGTCGGTCGGCGAGGGTGCCATGGCGGTCAAGTTCGTCCACCAGCATCTCGCCGATCTGTGATCGGGACCAGATGACCACCGACGGATCCGACCGCGAGCTGTTGCGCCGGATCCCGTTGTTTGCCGAGCTGTCCGAACAGGATTTCGCATGGGTGGCGGACGGCGGCGAACCGATGGACCTGGCGGGAGGTGACCTGCTCGCCAGCCAGGGCGAGCCCGGCGACGCCCTCTTCGTGATTGTGTCGGGCGAGCTGCGGGTCGTGAAACGATCGCGGACGACAGACGTTCCGATCGCGCTGCTTGGACCCGGCGAGATCGTCGGCGAGATGGCGATCTTCGAGGCACTGCCGCGAAACGCCTCGTTGCTCGCGGTCTCCCCGACGCGGGTCGTGCGCATCGGGCGCGACGTGATCCTCGAGCTGCTCGGCACCCGACCCTCGGCGACCCTCTCCATGCTGCGGACGGTGCTGGGCCGTTTGCGCAGCACCGAGGGGATGCTCAGAGAGCGCGAGAAGCTGGCCGCGCTCGGGACCCTGTCTGCGGGCCTGGCCCATGAGTTGAACAATCCCGCGGCAGCCGTTCAGCGGAGCGCGTCGCTCCTGGAGCACGGCCTGGACCGCTGGGCGGCGGCGACGGCCGCGCTTGGAACGGTGGTCGACAATCAAGAGCACGCGGCGTTCGTCGCCGAGCTCGCCCAGAACGTGGCTCGCCATGCCGGCGCGCGGGCGCCGCTGGACCCGCTCGACGCCAGCGACCGCGCCTGGGAGTTGGAGACGTTCCTCGCCGAGCGCGGCGTCGCCGAGGCGAGCGAGCTCGCACCTGCGCTCGTCGGCGGCGGATGGGATCGGGCCCAGCTCGACCGCATCGAGGCGGAATTCCCTCGCGATGCGCTTGGCCGCATCGTCACCTGGATCGCCGCCGGCAGCACGGTCCACGCGCTGGTGGACGAGGTCGCGATCGGTGCCGGACGAATTTCCGAGATCGTCAAGGCGGTCAAGGAGTACTCATTCATGGATCAGGCCCCGGTGCAGCGAGTGGATGTCCGCTCCGGGCTCGACAACACCCTGGTGATCCTGCGCCCCAAACTCAAGGCGGGGGTCAGCGTTGTGCGCGAATACCAGCCGGACCTGCCCGAGATCGAGGCATTCGGCAGCGAGCTCAACCAGGTCTGGACGAACATCCTGGACAATGCGATCGACGCCATGGGCGGACACGGTGAGATCCGGATCCGTGCGTTCACGCGCGACGCCGACCTGGTCGTGGAGATCTGCGACAACGGTCCGGGCATGCCCCCAGAGGTCCGCGAGCGGATTTTCGAACCCTTCTACACGACGAAGCCGCCCGGAAGCGGGACCGGGCTGGGCCTCCACATCTCGTACAGCGTGATCGCCCGCCACGGCGGCCGGATCGAGATCCGATCCCGGCCCGGGGAGACGTGCTTCGAGGTCATCCTGCCGCGCGAGCGCCGCGCGGCCTGACTGTCGCGGCGTGCGGGACCTGCGGCCCGGGGACCCAGACGTATAGTGACGACCGTCGCGCTCCCCTCCAGCGAGAACCGATGCTCCCAGCGGCGCAACCGGCCTGCTTTCTGATCGCCGACATCTCCGGGTACACGGGCTACCTCGCCGATGTCGAGCTGGACCACGCCCAGGACATCCTCGCCGACCTCGTCGGCGCTGTCGTCACGGCACTTCGGCCGAACTTCCGGCTGGTCAAGCTCGAGGGCGATGCGGCATTCACCTACGCGCCGCTCGAGACCATCGACGGGACGATGCTCCTCGACACGATCGAGCGCTGCTACTTCGGGTTTCGCCGGCGCCGCCGTGACGTCCGCCAGGCCACCTCGTGTGAGTGCAACGCCTGCACGCGCATCCCCGATCTCGACCTCAAGTTCGTCGTCCACCACGGGGTCGCCATCCTCCAGAAGGTCGCCGGCCGGCAGGAGTTCCTTGGGTCGGACGTGATCGTCGTGCACCGGCTGCTGAAGAACGTGGTCGTCGAGCAACTGGGCATCGACGCTTACGCCCTGATCACCCAACAGTGCATCGATGCCTCCGACCTCGACCCGGCCGCACTCGGCATGCGCCGGCACACCGAGACCTACGATCGGATCGGCGACGTGCCGGCCTGGGCACACGACCTGGAGCACCGCTGGCAGGAGGAAGAGGCTCGCGCGCGCGTCTTCGTCACACCCGAGGAGTCGATCCTCGCCCTGTCGGTGCCTACAAGGGTGCCGCCGCAGGTGGCCTGGGACTTCCTGACCAAGCCTGGACAGCGGATGTCGTGGCAGCCGTGGGTGACGGAGGTCACCGTGGAGGGGGCGAGAGGCGGAAGGCGCGGCCCCGGCTCGAGTAACCATTGCATGCACGGCAAGGACGCCGTCGTCGAGGAGATCCTCGATTGGCGCCCGTACGACTACGTCACCGATCGGACGATCCTCGACACCCCCGGCGGTCCCGTGAAGTTGCTTCACACGATCGAGCTCGAGCCGACCTCGACCGGAACGGTGATTCACCTCCGGTTCGGTGCCCCGAAGACCAAACGGGAGAACGGGCTGCTGGAACACATCGGTCCGGCGTATGGGGAGGCCCTCCGTTCCAGCATACCAAGTCTGATCGCCCAGCTGGACGCCGAACTCGCTGCTCGCGAGACGGACCGCGGGCCGGAGCCTGAGCTGGCCAGGCCCCGGCCTGACGGCCCCTTGCCGGGCTCCAGCCCAAGGTGATCGTCGGCTGACGGCCGGCGGACCGAACTCCCATCGAGTCTGCCCGCACCCCGCAGCGCGAGGCGCCCCATCAGCTCTCGGGTCGAGCCTCGACGAAGCCCGCCGCGCTGAAGTCGCCGTCGAACGCCAACGCCTCCCGGAGGCGCTCTCGTCGCATGACGGCGAAACTGGTGGCATCGACGAATGAGTAGACCCGCTCATCGTGGCGTCGAAGCCAGGCCCGCGCCTCGCGCTCAATCGCATCTTCGACATGGACGACCGTGAGCCAATTGGCCGACTCGACCGCGTCGAAGAAGGCGGCGGCCGCGGGGTGCCCGTCGCGACGGCGCAGGAACGTCCAGGTCTCTCCGACGACCTGATTCGTCGTCAGGATCGGTTGGCCGGGTGCCCACAGGCGGACAGCAACGCTGTGGTTGGCATCACGCCGGAGCCGCAGCGCCACCCAGTACGAGGTATCCACGAACCTCACGAGTCGTAGACGACCTCGTCGACCGGTGCCGACGCGACGTCACTGCCGCCGATCCAGTCGTGGAACGGGTCCAGCGTTGCCTCCGGCTCGCCGATCGACCGGCGGACGGCCTCCCGGATGAGGGCGGCCTTGGACGTGTGCTCACGTCGAGCCCGGATGGCGAGCACGTCGTCCACCTCCTCCTCGATGTAGATCTGCAGGCGCTTCATTGGTGGAGTATACATCTAGGCGTACCATATACGCCACATCGTCGCCCCACTACGGCATGTTTGCCGCAGCCCCCGCTTGTATCGCCGGGATCGGCTAGCGCGTCCACCCAGCAGCACGCGCGGTCATGCCCCACGGGCCGGATCGAGGTACCCGGCGTATCTGACGACAGTTCGGAAGCCAAGGCGCTCATAGATCGGGCGACCAATCTCGCTCGCCTGGAGCGCCGCGGTGTCGCAGCCGGCAACCAGGCCGTCGGCCACGACCCGCGCCGTCATCGCCGCCCCATAGCCGCGTCGACGCGCCGACTCGATCGTTGCGATGCTGTAGACCCCAATGGTCCGACCGGTCCGCCAGCCCAGCCCGCTGACGACCGGGTCACCGTCCGCGTAGCCGACGTAGACGACGCACTCGGGCCGGTCGAGGAGATCGAGGCACGCGCTTCCCAGGGCGACCGCCGGGTCTGAGCCAAACCCCGCGGTCACGGCCTGTCGATGGGCGTCGATGCCGGCGGCGTCGGTCACCCGGCGGATCTCGAGCCCGGGAGACGCATGCCCGGCGAGCGCGTCGTGGTCGATCGGGAACGCGACCATGCCCGGCGTCGAGGCCTCCTCCCCCGCGGGCACCAGCCCCGCCCTCGTCAGGATCGGGATGAAAGGCACCGGGTCAGCTGGTGTGCTGAGCTCAGAACCGAGGAAGTGGAGCGGGAGACGAGGCTCGAACTCGCGACCTTCTGCTTGGGAAGCAGACGCTCTGCCAACTGAGCTACTCCCGCTCGAGAGCAGCGCCATTGTAGCGAGGCCGCGTCCTTGACCTCGGGCAACGGGACCCGTGTCCGCCTGACGGGCGTGCGCGGCATGCTTGCATTCTGCATGCAACGGCGTTAGATTACGGAGGATGACCTCGATCACCATTCGCAATGTGCCCGACGACGTGCGTGACGCACTCGCTGCCCGCGCGGCCCGCTCCGGCCGATCGCTCCAGGCGCACGTGCTGGCGGAGTTGACTGAGTTGGCGCGCAAACCCTCTGTCGAAGAGGTCCTGGCATGCGCCCGCTCACGCGTCAGCGCGGCGGGCTCGACGTTGTCCGCAAGCAAGATCCTGGATCATCTCGGCGCCGACCGACGTTGACCCTCGTGGTCGATGCCAGCGCGGTTGTCGCCGCCCTGGTGGACGACGGGGCGGACGGCCGATGGGCAGCCGCGGAGATCGCACGAGACCAACTCGCCGCCCCGCATCTTATGCCGGTCGAAGTGGCGAACGTGCTTCGTCGTGCCGTGCTCGCCGGTGACCTGTCGGCCGACGAAGCTGCCCTGGCTCACGAGGATCTTCTCCAGCTGCGCGTGGAGTTCTTCCCGTACGAGCCGCAGGCCGGACGAGTCTGGGAGCTGCGCAACAACCTGACGGCCTACGACGCCTGGTATGTCGCGCTTGCCGAGGCGCTGGACGCTCCGCTCGTCACGCTCGATGAACGTGTCCAGCGCGCTCACGGACCACGCTGCGCGATCCGGTTGCCGCCGCCGCGATAACCCCGACCTCAGGCTTCCCGGCAGCAGCAGGATGGATCCAGGCTCGCACGCCTTGTTGCCCGGCTCAGGCCACGGTGACCCCAGAGCGACCGAGTGGGACCACCGCGAGGTTTCCCGTCCGCCCCGCGATCTCGACCTCGCGCTCCTCCGGCGGGACGCCGAGGCCGGCGCGATCCCACGTCACGCGACTGACGAGCAGTTCGCCAGGGCCGGCCAGCGCGCCCAGGCGCGCCGCGATGTTCACGTTGTCGCCAAGTGCGGTGAAATCGATCTTCTCGTCGCTGCCAATGGCCCCGACAAAGGCTTCGCCCGTATGGACGCCGGCTCCGACCATGAGGCCCTTGTCGACCAGGCCGCTCCGGTCGATAGATGTGAGGATCGCCATGCCGGCCTCGATTGCTCGATAGGCATGGTTTTCGCCGGTGATGACCGGGATGAACAGGGCCATGACGCCGTCGCCCAGAAACTTGTCGACGATGCCGCCGTTCGCATCGACGGCGATCGCCGTGACGCGGTAGTAGTCCTGGAGAAGCGCGCGATACCGTGCAGTGGATATCCGCTCGGCCAGGCCGGTCGAGCCGCGTACGTCGGCGAACACCACGCTGATTTCGATCTCGGCGCCGCCCGGGAACTTGGCGAGCTGTCCGAAGCAGGCTTTGCACAGCAGGGGGTTGTCGCGCATCGGTCCGTGCCAGAACATGCGTGCGACTGCGCCCCCGAACCCGTGAAGGGGCGAGGCGCACACCTTGCAGCGGGGCGCCGCGGGCACTCGCTTCCAAAGCCGACGGACCTTGAGGAGCGACGGGTCCTCACCGGTCAGGAGCGCCCGCCACATCGCAGTCGCCGGGTCTTCCTGCGTCACCGCTCGGATGGTACGTCGTCGTGGCGCACATGCAATGCCAAAGTCCGCTGGAAGGCCGCTCGCGCCCTTCCAGCCTTGGCGGCCCTGGCGACCGTTGCTTTCGTGGCCTGGTTCACGCTCGGGCCGGAACCACGGGTCACCCTCGCGCTCACCGCGTTTATTGGCGTGGTCATCATCGCCTGCCCGTGCGCGATGGGTCTGGCCACCCCGACGGCGATCCTCGTCGGGACCGGTAGGGGTGCGGAATCGGGGATCCTGATCCGTGGGCGAGGACACGCCCTTCGGCACTCCCGTTTCGTGACCGATGGCCGGTGTCCGGCTCCTATCGGGCGGCGAACCTAGTCTCAGGAGCCGAGAACTGACATCGACTCCCCGCGAAAGGAGTCCGACAAAATGGAGAAGATTCTCGTCGCTTACGACGGCACCGAGCCATCGAAGCGCGCACTGGCGGCAGCCGCCACGCTGAGCAAGGCCTTCGGCGCTCGGTTGGGCGTCGTCAGCGTCGTCCCCAGCCGACCCGATCGCTTTCCGATCGATCCCTGGGACGATCGCAAGGTCCACGCGAACGAGCTCATCGAGGCGCAGGAATTGCTCCGGGCGGACGGTCTGGAGGCGGAGCTGATCGAGCCCGTGGGCGATCCGGCGAAGATGATCGAGCAGGTCGCCGAGCAAGGCGGCTATGACACGGTCATCGTTGGCGCGCGCCGCCTCGGCATGATCGACCGGATCCTCCAGGGCAGCGTGTCGGAGCACGTCGCCACCCACGCCAGCGCTACGGTCGTCGTCGCCCGCTGACAATGTTCACGTTGGCGTCCGGCGATCGCCAGATCGGCTGCCGGGCGCTTTCGGCTGGCACTGATCGCGGCGCCGCGCGGCGGTCGCGACCCCGCTCGCCGCCATGCTGAGTTCGTTCTTCTGGGCCTACGCGAACCTCGCCCCTACGGGGATCGGCGCCGGCGCCGATGGTCGCGCGCTTTTCAACCGTTTCTACCAGCCGGATCCTGGCCTGGATACGCTCGGTGTCGTCCTGCAGGATTCACATCACCTTGGACTGTGGCGTTTTCCTCCGATCTGGGGCGCGGGTCCGCGTGTCCGATCACCCAAGCGCTCCCGAGCCTGTAGCCATAGAGCCGAAGCGCCCGATGCGGGCCGCCCAATGGCCCGAACTCACGCCAGTGGTAGAGGCTGGCGAATTCGTCGGATGGATGGCGTCACCGGTGTCATTCGGCCCCCACGTGAGGGGCCATTCGCCTGCAAATGGGTCGGCTTGGCCCTTCTCCCCGACCCCATGCGTCGCCGATGCTGGGGTCAGTCAGCAACGAGAAGGCAGGAGTCAGGAAAGGATGAACATCATGAACGGTCGATTGAAGATCCTCGGCGTCGCGCTCGCAGTCTTCGGGCTCGCGTTCGTCGCGGGCAGTGGATACGCGCTGTACAAGACGAACCAGGGAGCCCAGGCGCTCCAGGCATTCAGCGTCGCGCAGGATGTCACGCTCGCCTACAACGAAGCCGGACAGCTCATCGATCGGGGCGAGGTCGAAGGCGCTCAGGCGATCATGGCCCTCCTCGTCACCGACTGGGGCTACACGGTCGACTCCGCGGAGCTGAACCCGAACGATCCGCTGGTCAACACCACCAGCGAGTACATGTTCCAGATGGCGACGATCGCCTACCACACCCTGAACGCCACGACGACGGTCGTGCTCGACGAGCCAGTCGAGTACAACGGTGAGACATTCGCAGCCGGCACGTACGAGTTCCAGAACGACGGCCGCTACTGGACCGGTTTCAACCGGGCGCACCCGATCGAGGGTCCGGCACGCGCGGCGATCTGGACCAGCACGGCCCACGCCCTGATCGCTGAACTCGGCGTGGGCAGCGTGACCGCCTCCGCCCTCACGATCGGGCTCGGTATGGCCGGGATCCTCGCCGGCATCGGCGCCCTGTTCATCATCACGGGCGTCGGCCTGGTGTGGGCGACACGGCCCGAGACCGAGAAGGTCAGGGTCCCGGCCCTCCGTCCGGCGACCATTGTGGCCCAGGGCTGAAGCGGCACGGGTCTCCGACCCGGAACCTCGATCACGGAACGGTGAGGGCCTTCGGGCCCTCACCGTTTGCTATCCTCCCCCGGATGCTCGATCGGAACGTCGGCGTGCCGCGAGGCTTGGGGGACGTTCACGCCGCCCTCGATGCCGCCGTTCGAGGGATCGCCAGCCTGACCTCGGTCGACGATGCGCTACAGGTGATCGTCGACGGTGTCCGGCCCCTGGTCAACGCCCAGTACGCCGCCGTAGGGATCGTCGATGCAGCAGGGCGGATCGAACGTTTCATCACCAGCGGGATGGACGCCGAGACGCGACAGCGCATCGGCGCCTTGCCCGAGGGGCGTGGCCTGCTCGGTCTGATCATTCGCGAGAATCGCTCGTTTCGAATCTGTGACCTGAATGTCGATCCCCGTCGCTACGGGTTCCCACCGAATCACCCGCCGATGAGGAGCTTCCTTGGTGTGCCGATCACGATCAAGGGACTCTCGCTTGGACGCCTCTACCTCACCAACAAGGTCGACGCGAGGGAGTTCACCGAAGAGGATCAATCGCTCGTCGAGACGTTCGCGCTGCACGCCGGGATCGCCATGGAGAATGCGCGGCTCCACGAACGCCTCCAACGATTGGCAGTGGTCGACGAACGAGAACGCATCTCGAAGGATCTGCACGACGGCGTCATCCAGAACCTCTACGCCGTCGGGCTATCGCTCGAGGATGTCACGGAACTCATGGTCGAACAGCCTGCCGAGGCGGCGACCCGAGTCGAACGGGCGATCGACTCGATCCACCTGTCCATCAAGGACATTCGCAACTTCATCTTCGGGCTACGGCCCGAGCTGCTGGAGGGAGCATCGCTCTTGGTCGGCCTGGCAGCACTTGCCGAGGAGTACCGCCACCACATGATCGTGGATCTGAATCTGCGCCTCCCGGACACCGTAGCCGAGCCACCGGCCGGAGTCACCGGTCACCTGCTGGCCATCGTCGCCGAGTCGCTCAGCAACATCGCACGGCACTCCCACGCAGGTCGTGCAACGCTGGAACTGCGGACACCGGCGGACGGGACGACCATCGAACTGACCATCGAAGACAACGGCATCGGGTTCGATCCGACAGCCGTCGTGGCGCTCGGTCACCGGGGCCTGGCGAATACCCGCGAACGTGCCGCCCAGATCGGTGGCACGGTCACCATCGTCAGCCGGCCCGGCGCGGGTACCCAGGTGATCGTTCGTGTCCCGGATCGGACCGGATGAGGCGCACCAGTGTCTGACGCTGGGCAGACCCCGACTCGACCGCTCACGCTCCTGCTGGTCGATGACCACGAGGTCGTGCGCCAGGGCCTGTCGGCCCTCCTCGGTCGCCGAGAGGAGTTCCAGGTCGTGGCTGAGGCTGGCACCGTGGCCGACGCAGTCGAGGCGGCGCGCAAGTTCCGACCGGACCTCGTCGTCATGGACGTGCGCCTGCCGGATGGCTCCGGCATCGAGGCGTGCCGCGAGATACGGGCGGAGATGCCCGACACTCGTGTCGTCATGCTGACGAGCTACCCGGACGAGGACGCGGTGCTGTCGGCGATCATCGCCGGCGCCAGCGGCTATCTCCTCAAGCAGGTTCGCGCGCGCGACCTTGTGGCCGCCCTACAGGCCGTCGGCCGAGGAGAATCGCTGCTCGACCCGGCGGTGACGGGTCGCGTCCTTGACCGGATCCGTCGGATCGCGACGGCCGATCAGCCGGATGCCCTTGCCCAGTTGACGTCCCAGGAGCAGAAGATCCTCCTGCTGGTCGCGGAGGGCAAGACGAACAAGGAGATCGCCGCGCAGGTGTTCCTGTCCGACAAGACGGTCAAGAACTATGTCAGCTCGATCCTCTCCAAGCTCAACCTCGAGCGTCGGGCACAGGCGGCCGCCTATATGGCTCGCATCCGCTCGACCGGGACGGACAGCGGCACCTAAGCCGGGAGGCCCATCGCCGGAGCGTACGTCATGGTCCCACCGTAGCGAGCGACACCTGGCTCATCTGGAAGGGGCCGGACGGCACGTTGCCAGGCATGCCGGCGTGGAGACACTGCGGCGCATGGATACAACCTCCTCGTCCAGCACTCACCCGGAAACCACCCAACCAAGTCCGCCGGCGGACCCGCCGCCCGCACTGTCCCCCCTATCGCGCCGCGGCTTCCTGCGGACCGCCGCCATCGCCGGAGGCGGTCTCGTGGCCGTCGGTGTCGCCGCCTGTGCGCCGGCGGCCGGCGCCCCGTTGTGGACGTATGGGCCGACGCTGGCCTCTGGCAAACCGGCGACCTCCTCCGGCACGGCCTCCGCGTCTCCGTCGATGGATCACTCGCCGGCTCCCTCGACTTCGGCCGCGCCGGTCGATCACGACGCGGCTGCGCTCGCCGTCGTCAAGCGATTCCTGGACGGCGAGGCTGCGAGCCTGCCTCAGGGCAACCAGCCACTCGAGCCGACCCTCGACGGCGACACAAACGTATTCGAACTGACGATCGACAAGATCGAGCACAAGATCGACGCGCAGAAGGACCCGCTCGCCGCGCTCGGTTACAACGGCACCTGGCCAGGTCCCCGACTGACCGTCGTCGAAGGCGACACGGTCCGGGCGATCTTCAAGAACAACCTCGACGAGTCGACGGGGGTTCACTTTCACGGGCAACGCCTGCCCAACGCGATGGACGGCGTCCCGCACGTCACCCAGGAGCCGATCAAGCCGGGCGAGTCGTTCACCTACGAGTTCACGGCCCGGACGATCGGGTCGCATATGTACCACTCCCACCACAACGCGACCGACCAGGTCGGGCGCGGCCTGCTCGGCGCGTTCATCGTCCAGCCGAAGGATGTCTCGAAGCGATACGACCGGCTGTACGGGGCCACCCAGGACATCGTCTGGATCAGCAACGACGCTCTCGGCGGGTTCACGATCAACGGCCGCGGCTTCCCGGCGACCGCGCCGATCGTTGCGCGCCTCGGCGAGACGATCGTGATCCGGTTCATGAACGAGGGGGTGATGATGCACCCTTGGCACCTCCACGGGATGCCCATGCGGGTGGTCGCTCGGGATGGCTATTCCCTTGGCTCGGCGGCGTTCACCTGTGACACGCTGGGGGTCAACCCGGGCGAGCGCTGGGACGTCGTCATCGAGTGCGACGAGCCGGGAGCCTGGGCCTTCCATTGCCACATCCTCCCCCACGCCGAGGGGATGGATGGCATGTTCGGCATGGTGACTGCGCTCGTCGTGCAGGACGCGGCGGCGTCCGTCCCGGCCACGTCGGCTTCCGTCCCGGCCACGTCGGCTTCCGCCTTCGGCGCGAGCCCCTTCGTCTGCCCGATCCCGACCGTGGGATGAGCGGGATTCGCACCTCGATACCCGGCAAGGCTCCCATCATCGAGATGCGCCCAGGTACGAAGACGCAGTCCGTGCCCGTCCGCAAAATCCTGCTCGCGACCGACCTGTCGCCGACGTCGGTGCCGGCAACGAACGAAGCGTTTGTGATCGCCGGCCGACTTCCGGCGGAACTCCTCATCGTCAGTGTCATCGACACCGCTTCACTCCGGTTACCCGGCGGCCGCTTCCTTGCCCGAGTCGACCAGGTCCGCGAGTCCCGCCAGGTGGCCGCGCAGGAGCTTGTGCACCGTGGTCGTCGAGAAGGCGTCCCGGTCACCTTCCTCGTTTGGGAGGGGGAGCCTGGAGAATCCATCCTCGAAGCCGCCAAGGCGGAGCAGGTCGACATGATCGTCCTCGGCAGCCACGGCCGCGGGCCGCTCGGGCGCCTGCTCCTGGGGAGCGTGTCGCAGCATGTCGTCCGGCATGCCCCCGTGCCCGTCGTCGTCGTCCGCCAGGACGTGGGCAAGGGTCCGACGCGATCGTCTGGCGAAGATCGGTGAGGAGTCCTGATGCGTGCTCCTTCAACGAGACTGCGACGCTGCGCGCCCTGCGCCTTCCATCCGGTTGTGAGCGACGCTCAATCGGCACTCATCGATGTCTTGACCGCCACCCCTTGCGGACATCGTTACGTCGCGGTCCCGGGCGTACGCGCACCGGGAGCGTTCGAGGCACGGGCATGGCCGGGTCGCATCGAACCTGAGCCAGCCGCGGAGCAGACGCTTTCAGGTCTGGCCTGAGTCGAGGCACGTCCCATGACCCGAACGCATGAGCAGGAACAACGGAGTCATTTCACGGCGGGCAGGCACGCCCGATGCGTGCCATCTGGCCGTCGTGCGGATTGATCTCGGGCGGCATGTGGGCAAGGCGTGGTGACCAGGTTTCGATATACTCCCTATGAGTATCTCCATTCTCGGCACACGACTTCACGAGAACCCACTCGAATGACGACAACCGCCCGCGATCCCAGATCGGGTCACGACCCCGCTGACGCCGCGCCGATCGAGATCGTCCTGCCGATCGAGGGGATGACCTGCGCGTCATGCGTCAACCGGATCGAGCGGTTCCTGCGCAAGACCCCGGGGGTGGAGGAGGCTGCTGTCAACCTCGCGACGGAGCGTGCCACGATCACGTTCGACCCGACTGTCGCAGGCCGGGCGGATCTGGTGGGTGCGATCGAGGCAGCCGGCTACGACGTCAAGGCTGACCCGGTCAGGCGCGAGGGCGAGAGGGCCGCCGACCTCGAATCCGAGGTATCGGTCGAGGACGTTGAGCGTGAGCGAGCCCAACGCCGGCTGCTGATCCAGTCGGCCGTTTCGATCGCTGCCGCCCTCACGTTCATGGCGCTCATGTTCTGGCCTCAGGCCGTTGTCGCCATGGAAGACCTCAACCGGCTCATCCTGTGGCCGGCGACCTTCATCCAGTTCTGGGCCGGCGGCCGCTTCTATCGGGCTGCCTGGAAGGCCGCTCGCCACGGCGGCGCCACGATGGACACACTCGTCGCCCTGGGCACGAGCGCCGCGTGGGCCTACAGCGTATTCGTGACGATGTACCCGGATGTCGTGATGGACGCTGGCCTCCATCCCGAGAGCTACTTCGACTCCTCGGCCATCATCATCGGCCTGATCCTTCTCGGGCGGTGGCTTGAAGCCCGCGCGAAAGGTCGGACCAGCGGCGCCATCCGTCGACTCGTCGGGCTCCAGGCGAAGACGGCGCGGCTCGTTCGCGACGGCGAAGAGGTCGAGATCGATCTCGTCCTGGTCCAGCCGGGCGACCTGCTACGGGTCCGCCCAGGCGAGAAGGTCCCGGTCGACGGGGTGCTCGTTGAAGGCGTCTCGGCAGTGGATGAATCGATGCTGACCGGCGAGCCCATCCCGGCGACCCGGCGACCCGGCGACGAAGTGATCGGGGCGACCATGAACACGACCGGCACGTTCGTCATGCGCGCGACACGGGTCGGCCGGGACACGGCGCTCGCCAACATCGTCGCGATGGTCCAGCGGGCCCAGGGTTCCAAGGCGCCGATCCAGGCCATGACGGACCGAATCGCCGAGGTCTTCGTGCCGGCGGTCATGGTCCTGGCGACGGTGGCATTCGTGGCCTGGTTCGCGCTCGGGCCGGAACCACGGCTCACCCTCGGGCTCACCGCGTTCATCGGCGTGCTCATCATCGCCTGCCCCTGCGCGATGGGGCTGGCCACCCCCACAGCGATCATTGTCGGGACCGGTAGGGGTGCGGAATCGGGGATCCTGATCCGTGGCGGCGAGGCGCTGGAGGCAGCCGGGCGCCTGGACACCGTAGTGCTCGACAAGACCGGCACGCTGACGCTTGGCCGGCCAGTCGTCGCCGAGATGGTGGCTGCTGCCGGCGTCGACTCCGCCGAATTGCTCGATATCGCCGGCTCGCTGGAGCGCAACTCGGAACATCCGCTCGGTCGAGCGGTGGTCGCCCTGGCGCGCCAGAGCGAACTCGGCTTCCGGGCGGTCGACGGGTTTGAGGCCATCCCCGGCCAGGGGGTCCGAGGCACCGTGGACGGGGTCGAGGTCCTGATCGGGAACCGTCGCATGCTCCAGGGGCGGGGCATCGACCCGACCGCACTCGAGGCGGATGCGGCCCGACATGGGGCCGACGGCGCCACGATCTCGTATGTCGCGATGGACGGGCGTCTGGCGGGCCTCATCGCGATCGCTGACCCGATCAAGCCCGGAGCGGCCGAGGCGATCCGAGCCCTGGAGTCGATGGGCTTGACGGTCTGGCTGCTGACCGGCGACGGGCGATTGACTGCCGATTCGGTAGCGCGCCGGGTCGGCATCCGGGCGGAACGTGTGGTCGCCGAGGTGCTACCCGGGGACAAGGCCGCGCTGATCGAGCGTCTGCAGGGCGAAGGGCGGCGGGTCGCGATGGTCGGCGATGGGATCAACGATGCCCCGGCGCTGGCCCAGGCGGATCTCGGCGTCGCCATCGGGACCGGGGCGGACGTGGCGATCGAGGCCTCCGACGTCACCCTTGTCGGCGGCGACCCGCGGCTCGTCGCCGCGGCGATCGGGCTGTCGAGGGCGACGCTGCGAACGATTCGGCAGAACCTGGTCTGGGCCTTTGGTTACAACGTCCTGCTGATCCCAGTCGCCATGGGCGCGCTCTATCCGTTCACCGGGTGGACGCTCAACCCGGCCCTGGCGGCGTTGGCGATGGCGCTCTCCTCGGTCTCGGTGGTGACGAATTCCCTGCGCCTGCGATCGGCCGGATCCCGAACGTGACCACCGCTCGCGATCACCCGCCGGAGGAGGCGGCCGAGGATACCTCCTTGGCCCGCGGCCTCCGGCTGCTGCTCACCGTTGCCGATCGCGGCGAGATCCGGGCTGACGAGCTCAGCTCGGCGCTCCAAATGCCGCTCTCCACCGTCTATCGCTACCTCCGGACGCTCGGGGACTTCGGCTTTGTGGATCGACACGGCCCGCTGTTCCGCCTGGGTCCCAGGTTGCTGATCGGGACTGGCGCCAACGTGAGTACCGAGCGCCTGATCCGCCACGCCGATCCGGTGCTGCGGATGCTCGTCGAGGAGACCGGCGAGACGGCCGTGGTGGTTCGCCGGATCGGGCTCTCGTGCGTCTGTCTCCACCAGGTCGAGAGCGACGCCTCGCTGCGGGTCAGGCTTGATCCCGGTGCCTTGCTGCCGCTTCATGCCGGGGCGCCGGGTCGGGTCCTGCTCGCGTTTGCCCCGGCCGAAGTGCTGGACGAAGTCCTGGCGCAGGACCGGGGTCGCGTCGCGCCGAATTCGCCGACCGAACAGGTCCTGCGCGATGGTCTCGCGGCGGTCGTCATGGCGGGCCTGGCCACCAGCAAGGGCGAGTTGGTCGAGGGATCTATCGCGGTGGCCGCCCCGATCTTCGGTGCCGACGGCATCGTCGGAGCGATTGCCGTGCTGGGCCCCGCGTTTCGTTGCGGGGCAGCGTGGCGCGCGCGGGCCGCACGGCTGGTGCCAGCCGCCGCCCGGGCCATCAACGCGGCACTTGCCGACGATCGATCGACGTGAGCCTGGGACTTCTTTCTCGCCTGTTGGCGGATACTCCTCTCATTGCGTGGCAATCAAGGATCAGGTTGAGTATGCTGCATCGCCATGACTGCCTCTGCGCACTCGCCGTTCGAGCGACTGGCCCCGGTCTCCGACCAATACGCGACGCTGCCCATCGCTGACGCCTTCACCTGGAGCGTGTGTCTCGCCGACGTGCCGCCCGGGGAGTGGTATTTGGTGGCGTTTCGCTCCATCCGTCGGCCAGGCGCTGACGAGGCGCGCTTGACGACCTACGACGACTTCGCCCACGTGGAGGCCATGGTCGCGCCAGGGTTTGTGCACTACTTCAAGGGCCCAACCAACGCGGCCGGCGAGTGCATGTCGTTCTGCCTCTGGAATAGCCGGGCCGAGGCGCGAGCCGCGGCCGGTCGCCCGGCGCATGTCGAGGCTATCGGCCTGACCTTCGAGTCATATGCGCAGTACGCCCTCGAATTCCACCGGGTTCGTCGGATCGCCGGCGGCTTCACATTCGAGCCGTACGACGAAGTTGCGCACACCGAGGCCCAGCCGCCGGCGGCCTGAAACGGCCCGCCTGGCGGGTCCTGCTATCGTGCGACGGTGGCCATCGATCTCCTCGCTCCCGAGCACGAGCCGCGCCACGCGCCTGAGCCAATCGAGGCGCGCTGGCTAGGGCGGATCGACTACCGGGAGGCGTACGCGCTTCAGAAGCGACTGGTCGCTGAGCGTGCCACCGGCGCGATCGTCGATCAACTGCTCTTGCTGGAGCACCCTGCGGTCCTGACCCTCGGCCGGAACGCCGACCCGGCGCACATCCTGGCGTCCCCTCAAGAGCTCCGCGCCCGAGCCATCGCAGTGATCCCGGTGGAGCGTGGCGGCGAGGTCACCTACCACGGGCCCGGGCAACTGGTGGCCTACCCGATCGTCGCGCTGGCTCGGCGCGGCTTGATGATCCGCCCGTTTGTTCGTGCGTTGGAGGCTGCGCTGGTCGCGACCTGCTCCGAGCTTGGTGTCGAGGCCGCCAGGCGTGACGGTCACCCGGGTTGTTGGTGCGACGTAGACGGTCCGGTGCCGCGCAAGATCGGGGCACTTGGGCTGCGTGTCGAGCGTGGCGTCAGCTATCACGGGATCGCCCTCAACGTGAGCGTGGACCTGCGCGACTTCGATCTGATCGATGCCTGTGGCATGCCCGGCGTGCCATCGACATCGATTGCCCGCGAACGAGGCGAGCCGGCGACGGCGCCAAGCACGGAGTCTGTGCAGGCCGCAGCTGGCATCTTCGCGCGCGCGTTCGCGGCTGCCATCAGCGCACCGCTCGAGGGCGCCTGACGACGATGGCCGCCGGGCTGTTTGAGCTGCGCAAGGACCCGATCACCGGCTGGTGGGTGGCAACAGTGGTGGATCGAGCCTTTGATCGGGGCCGCTTCGCGCGGGCAGCCGAGCCGGTTGACGATCGCCTGTTCGGGTGCGCCAATTGCTCGACACCCGACGGCGACGGCGTTCGGGTCAGGACGCTCAAGGACTTTGCATTCCATGTCGTCGGAACCGGCGAGGAGGCTCGCCAGCTCGACCGCGGCATCGCCCAGGTGAACATGGCAGAGGTCCGGGCCGCGGGCAGCTGGCGGACGATCCTTGCCCCGCCAAACGAGCATCGGGCCCTCCACGCCGTCGGCAATGACCTCATCGAAACCTTGCTCACCAACGCGCGTGACGCACTGGCCACCGCCCGAAGTGCCGGGCAGACGGACTATCTCCAGGTCGTCCAGAACTGGGGCGGGCAGGCGGGCGCGCGGACCAACCACCTGTGCCTGGACCTCTACGACCTGCCCCAGATCCCGCACCGCATCGCCGAGGAGATGGGCGGCGCGGCGCGGTTCCTGATCCGCGAGGGGGAGTGCCCGTTTTGCCGGCTAGTTCGCGAGGAGACGCGGCGTCCGCAGCGGCTGGTGTGGGAGGACACCGCAAGCGTGGCCTTCGCGCCATATGCGTCGCGCTCCACGTTTGAGGTCTGGATCGTGCCGCGGGTCCACCAGGCTGACTTCGGGCGGTCCGGCAGCGCGGAGATCGCGGCAACCGCGGAGGCTCTGCGCCAGGTGTTGTCCAGGCTCGCGGCGAGCCTCGACGGTCCGCCGTACAACCTGGTCCTCCATAGCGCACCGTTGCGCGAGCAGGTCGACGTGACCTACCACTGGCACTGGGAGGTCCATCCGCGACTTCGCGAGATTGCAGGCCTGGAGTTGGGTACAGGCCTGCCGGTCAACCCGGTCTCGCCGGAGGATGCCGTCGAGGAACTGCTGGCCCGCGCCGAGTCGACGGGCGGCGGGACCGGTTGAGGTGCCTTCGGCCGGCGCCCGTCCGGCGTCACAAGGTGGCGAGGCGCGTCGTCCTTGGGCCGACAACGGCGCACCCCCATGCCGCGACCCTTCTCCGCCCACCCGTCCACTCGGAGTTTCCGTGGCCGACGCCAGCACCTTCAGCGATCTCCGCGAACCGCCGCGCCGCACCGCATTCATGGCCCAGGGTCTCGCCATGAGCGGCGTCTGGGATCAGGATCGGGCGGCGATCTTTGTCGAGATGTTATTCGGGCGGCACCACGGCGAGATCTACGCGTACCTGCTTCGAATGCTGCGCGAACCCGAGCTGGCCGCCGATCTGACCCAGGATGCGTTCATCAAGGCCTATCGCAATTACGACACGCTCGAGCGGCCCGAGAACGCGAGGGCCTGGCTCTACCAGATCGCGCATCGGGTCGCCCTTGATGAGATTCGCCGACGCAAGATCATCCGGTTCCTGCCGTGGACCGGCGAATCGCCAGGGTCGTCGCCGTCGGCCGAGCGCCTCGTCATGGATACGCATCTGTCAGGCGACCTGCAGCGGGCGCTCGCCCGGATCCCCGACCGCCAGCGGGCGGCGCTGTTGCTGGCCGAGCTGCACGACCTGACCGGCGTTGAGCTTGCAGCCGCGCTCGGTGTCAGTCACGTGGCCGCCCGGGCGCTGCTGACCCGTGCACGAGAGAATCTCCGCCAGGCGCTGGCGATCGAACGAGCAGCGGACGCCGCCGCCGAGGCGGCCGCTGACGCCGTAGCGGATGCCGCCCCGGCCAAGCCGCGCGAGCAACCGCGATGAGGCTCCGTGGGCGACCTCGCCGACACCCGGACCACTGGGCCTCCGCCCATGAGCGTGCGCGGGTCCGCGCCGCAGAGCGTCTCGATGCGCCTCTGCAGGCGGACGAGGAGACGTGGCTCGAAGCGCATCTGACGGAATGCCGGCCGTGTCGTTTGATCGCGGCGGCGTACGCCACGGACCAGTTGGCGATCCGACGGCTCCGCGAGGACACGCCACAACCGCCGCGGGATCTGTGGGCCAGGACGGCGGCCGGCATCGAGCGCGAATCCGCGGCCCGCAGACTTCCCGAGCGACGCGGCCCTCGGCGACCAGCGGCCTCGCTGCCTGCGCTCGGCGCGTTGTCGGGCATCGCCGTCGTGGCGCTCGTGGTGGTGGCGACCGCCGTCTCGGGTGGCTGGTTCGGTGAGGTCGGACAAGTGGCCGTTGCTCCGACCGCCACCCCCGCCCTTGCCGGCCCGGGCGGGTCGCCCGCGGCCACTGCGCTGGCCGTCGTGGCCGAGGCGGTGCACTGGCTTGGCGCCGCCGAGAACGGGACCTTCGCCTACAACGTCGCTGACATCCGCGCCGTATGCCAGAAGGATCGCCAGCCGGATTGCGCGCCGTTCGCCGATGAAAACTCCCGGCGAGTGACCCTGATCGCGACGCCCAGGTTCATCTTCCAGTCGCCGATCGATGATCAGGCCGTCGTCGTCGGCACGGACGCGAGCGGTGCCGACGCCGTCCTGGTGGTGTCGCTCCCGGCGCCCGATCTTGCTCCGCTCCAGACAGCAAGCGCGGCCCCCGATGCCTCCGGGACGCCGGCGAACTCGCCGGTTGCATCGCCGGGCGTGACGGATGCTGGGGGCTCAACAGACGCGCCCACGCCCACGAGCGCGGCGAGCGACGAGCCGGCGTTGTCCGTCGAGCCGGTCTCGACCGACGTGCCGATGCCGACCGAGGCGCCGATTGGCACCGACGCACCGATCCTCGCGCCCTCGGAGGTCCCGGCGGCCACCCTTGCGGCATCGGACGAGCCCGTCCCCTCGGGCTCGAGCGGCCCCGAGCCCAGCCCCGGGGCTATCGCGATCATCACCGATGTCGTGGTGGTCGGGCGATCCGCGTCCTATTCGCCGGACGGTGCCTGGTTCGCCTTCAGTGCACGACCGTCTGACGGCTCGGCCGGGCCCGACATCTACGTCTGGCACGTCGGCGATCTCCAGGCGCGCGCGCTCACAACGGATCACACGAGCGTCTTTGCGTCGTGGTTCGGCGGGATCGTCCTTGGGAGCCGCTTGAGTCCGGACCCCGTCGATGCTGCCGAGCCGACAGGGTCGATCCCGCCTGGTGAGCCGGGCGCGTCCGCAGCCAGCGACGACCAGCCCGCTGCGAGCGTTCCGCTCCAGCCGCCGGCGACCCCCACGCCGGCGACCCCGACCCAGCCGGTCCCGAGCCAGCCGGTCCAGGCCGCCGACGCGTCGTCGCCGATCGATGGTGCCGCGTCGCCCGACGCGAGCGCGCTCCCGGAACCCATGCCAATCCCGGAGCGCATGCCGCAAACCTTCCTGATCGACCCGTCGACTGGCATTGAGCTGCCGCTGGCGGCCGCTGAGTGGCAACCCGTGGTCGCTCCGGGCGGCCTGGTGGTGGTCGCGTGGCAGGGTACCGTTGGCCTTGGTCCAGATGGCATCACGACCGCGCCTCTCACCGGCAACCTGGTCGTTCACCCGTTCGACGGTCCGGGCGGCGATGCCTTCTCGCCAGGGTCATCGGGGCTCTCCCCGGGGTCTTCGCTGCCGATCGACGCGTCCGTGCTGCCGTCGCTCCTGGCTTCGATCTCACCCTCGCTCGTGCCGACCGCGGTCGCGTCATTGCCTCCGCTACCACCGTCGGCGTCGGCGTCGGCCTCACCGCAAACGGACACTTCAGCCTCGCCGCGTCCGGAGGTATTGCACGATTTTCCGGCCCAGGTCGTGGCTGCGGGTCCGATTGCCGACTTCGATGCCCGTTGGGATGACACCGGCTCATGGCTGGCGCTCTGGATCGCCGATCCGCTCGACCCTGGTCTCGGTCGCCTGAGCCTGCTCCACTTCGATCCGTTCACCGGGATCGTGGACCGACCGCCTGGGGCCCCGCAGGACGTGACTGCTCTGCCAGGATTCTCCATCGGGTTCGGCCGCCTTGCCTGGGTCAGTCCGCCGGGACAGGGCGGCGAAGGCAGCCGGATCCAGATCGCGGCCTGGACAGCGAACGAGGTCGGCGCCATCGAGAGCATCCCGGTCGAGGGCGCCATCGTCATCCAGTAGCGCTCGACGATCGCGGCGGCACGCAGCCGGCCGCCGGGTCGGACGATCGCGGCGGGACGACCGGGTCGGACGATCGCGGCGCGACGACCGGGTCGGACAACTGGCTCGGACAGGGCCCGAGGCCCGGCCCGGCAAGAGTTCGAGGCCCAGCTCGGACAGGGCCCGAGGCCCGGCCCGGACAGGGCCCGAGGCCCACTCGTGGCTGGTCCAGGCCTCGGGCGCGCTTGACAGGCGCAACTCCCGAACAGATGAGCGCGGTCGATCCTGAGTTCGTGCAGATTCTGCGTGTTCCAGGGTATGACCACGCTCGGATGTCCGAGAAGTGCGTCTGGCAGGAGCACCATGGGTCGGCTCCGAATCGCGACCCCATTCACCATGGGGACTGGCGCGCGCCGCGGATTCGTCGTATCGTCACCCTCTCGTGCGGCCAAGCAGGTTGGTCGTAGGGTCGGTGCTCATCGCCGCCCTCGCCCTGGTCGCGCTTCCTGGCCTCGCCGGTTCAAGGGTCTCCAGCCCGCTCGAACCACTCCCGGACAGCGCGTTCCAGCCGCTCCCGATCCCCGCGACCAATGCGCGATCGACACTCTTGATCGGTCGGCTCGACGCTGCCCACGCGGCGGCGGGATCGGTCGACGAGGACGCCTCGTTCATCGAGCCCGGCGAAACCCCGTTGACCGGCCCGACAGCACGGGCAAAGCTGAACCAGCCTGATCCGCGAGCCGCGTTGCTGCGCAAGCCGCCGCGCTACACGCTGAGCGGGTACGCGACCTTCTACCGCAACGGCACCACGGCCATGCGCCTGCCACGCGGCACGGTCGTGATCATCTGCGGCAACGGGGGGTGCGTCGAACGGGTCGTCACCGACTACGGCCCGGTCAAGCCGGAACGGATCGTCGATCTCAACCGCGCCGACTTCTTCGACGTCTGCGGCTGCCCATGGTGGTCCGGGACGACCGAGGTCACCGTCTCGGTCTACTGATCGCTCCGCCGACCCGCTGACCCGGTGACCCGCCGACCCACCGACCCACCGACTGACCCGCCGACCGATCCGCCGACCCGGTGATCCGCCGACCGATCCGCCGACCCGGTGATCCGCCGACCCGCCGACCCACCGACT
>CAYRTS010000002.1:1435-94465 GCA_964427285.1 uncultured Anaerolineaceae bacterium | reverse complement strand
CACGTGCCGGCCGCATGCCAGGTGGACCCCGACGTCAGCTCCCCCTTCTCCACCAGGATCGTGTCCGTCCAGCCCTCCTCGGCCAGGCTATACAGCAGGCCGATCCCCATGACGCCGCCACCCACGATCACGACCCGCGCTGTCGATCTCACCGTCGTCTCCCGCAGACGCCTCGGGGGTGGGTCCTCACGCTCTGATCCGGGCGTTCGTGGGGTCGTACGGCGCGCGGAACGATGCCGTTGCCGCGAATCGCTCCGTCGCCACCTCGACCTCGTATCGGCCGGCCGCGAGCCAATCCGGCGTCACGAGCCCGTCGGAACGGCGGACGTAGCCGAGCCCGATCGAGCGTCCGATGGTATGGCCGAACATGGCCGACGTGATCCGGCCGACCAGCTCGCCGTCTCGCCAGATCGGCTCGTTGTGGTACATGAGCGGTTCGGGGTCGTCCAGCGTCAGCACCGCGAGGCGTCGACTGACGCCCATCTCGCGCTGGCGCAGGAGCGCTTCCCGGCCGACGAACCCGCCGGGCTTGTCCCAGGCGACCGTGAACCCGAGCCCGGCCTCGATGGCCGTGTCCTCGTCGCTCATGTCGTGGCCCCAGTGGCGGTACGCCTTCTCCATCCGCAGCGAGTTGAGCGCGTGATAGCCGGCGTGGCGGAGGCCGAAGGCCTCGCCGGCGGCAGCGATCTCGTCGTACACGTGGGTCGCGAACTCGGTCGGGACGTACAGCTCCCAGCCCAGCTCGCCCACGTACGTCGTGCGCGCGGCCCGGGCGAACGCAAGGCCCAGGTCGATCTCGCGCACCGCCCCGAACGGGAAGGCCTCGTTGGAGAGGTCCGCGTCGGTCATCGACTCCAGCAGGTCGCGCGAGCGCGGCCCCATGACGGCGATGACCGCTTCGCCCGAGGTGACGTCGGTCACCGTGACGTGCGCCTCGGGCGGGATCTGGCGGCCCAGCCAGTCAAGGTCGCGGACCGTCTGGGTGCCGGTCGTGACGACCAGGAACCGGTCCTCGGCCAAACGGGTGACGGTAACGTCCGCCTCCACGCCGCCGCGGTCGTTGAGCCACTGCGTGTAGACGATGCGTCCTGGTGCCACGGCGACATCCGCCGTGCAGATCCGCCCCAGCACGCGCTCCGCGTCTCGGCCCTGGACGAGGATCTTGCCGAACGACGTCTGGTCGAACACCGCCACGCCCTCGCGGACGGCGCGGTGCTCCTCGGCGCTATACGCGAACCAGTTCTGGCGGCCGTAGCTGTACTCGTAGCGCGGTTCGACACCGTGGGGCGCGTACCAGTTGGCCCGCTCCCAGCCGCCGACCTCACCAAAGCAGGCATTGCGGGCAGCGAGCCGGTCGTGGAGCGGTGACCGGCGGATGCCGCGCGACGTCTCGTACTGGCGGAACGGCCAGTGCATGTCGTAGAGCAGGCCCAGCGTCTCGGTGGTGCGGCCGTACAGGTACCGGCGGTTGCGCTGGAACGGCATGAACCGCCGGATGTCGACCTCCCAGAGATCCATCGGCGCGCGATCGTCCACCAGCCAGTCTGCGACCGCCCGGCCGGCGCCACCGCCGCCCGCGAACCCGACGGAGTTGAACCCGGCGGCCACGAAGTAGCCGCGGTGGCCCGGCGCCTCGCCGAGGACATAGCGGTCATCCGGCGTGAAGCTCTCGGGTCCGTTGAAGTGCAGCTGGTAGCCGACCTCGCCCAGGACGGGAACGCGCCGGGCAGCCCGCTCGAGGAAGGGCGTGATGTGGTCCCAGTCCTCGGGCAGGGTGACGAACTCGGCATCCTCCGGGATGCCATGCGTCGCCCACGGCTTGGCACCGGGCTCGAAGAACCCGACCATGAGCTTGCCCGTGTCCACGCGGATGTACGCCGTGTCATCCGGGGAGCGAAGGACCGGCAGGTCGGGGGCAAGGCCGGGGATCTCCTCCGTGATCAGGTAGAAGTGCTCGGCGGCGTGGTTCGGGATGACCACGCCGTTCTGGCCGGCCAGCTCGCGTGCCCACATGCCCGTGCAGTTGACGACGTACTCGCAGGCGATCTCGCCGCGATCCGTCGAGACACCCGCGACATGGCCATCACGCTCGTGGATCGCGGTCACCTTCGTGTGCTCGTAGATGCGCGCCCCACCCATGCGAGCCGCCTTGGCAAGGGCCTGGGTGACGTCGGTCGGGTTGGCCACGCCGTCACCCGGGATCCACGCAGCACCGAGCACCCCGGCCGGGTCGAGCAACGGGAACAACTCGGCAGCTCGGTCGCTGCCGATCATCTCGGCGTCCACACCGCACAGGCGCCCCATCGATACGTTGCGCCGGACCTCCTCGAGGCGGCCCTCGGTGGAAGCGAGCAGGATCGACCCGGTTCTCCGAAAGCCCGTTCCCAGGCTCGTTCGCTGCTCGAGCTCGGCGAACAGCTCGAGCGCGTACTTCGCCAGCATGCTCAGGTTGTAGGTGGCCCGGATCTGCCCGACCAGCCCTGCAGCATGCCAGGTGGTGCCCGACGTGAGCCGCTTTCGCTCGAGGAGGACGACGTCGCTCCAGCCGCGCTCGGTCAGGTGGAACGCGACGCTGGTGCCGACGATGCCGCCGCCGATGACGACGACGCGAGCCTGGGCGGGGAGGTCACGGCTTGGCGATCCCCGATGATCAGACACGGCGTTCCTCCTCATCCACCTGTTTCGATCCTTCCACCGACATCGTGAACTCGATGGCGCTCTCCGCGTCATCCGGCGTGATTCTGCTCAGATGGCATCGAGGGCAGAGCCGCCTGCGTCGAGGCGCATCTGGGCGACCACCGCTTCGAACGCCTCGCGCTCGACCGGCCTCATGGCGGCGTCGGCCGCCCCGCGCAGGGAAGTCGTTTGGGGCGATGGGCATCGGGATCGCAATGGTAGGGGTTGATCGGCGCCGGTCAACGTTGGACCGAGAGACCCAACGCGTCAAGCCACTCGAACGGCGGAGGACGTACGCTAGAGGCCGAATATTCCGGTTCCCGGAATCCGACATAGGAGGCGCAGCCATAGATGGACATCCTCAGTTCCCTGCTGTTGCTGGGCGGCATCGCCATGGTCGTCGGTGGCATCGTGGCTGGTGTGGCCAATCGGACGGCGCCGGCCGCGGGTCGCGACCGCGTGGTCTCGAAGATGCAGTTGCCCTCAACCGCGCTCATCGTCGTGGGCGTGGTCGCGCTCGCGCTGGGATCCGCGCTGTCGGCGTTCATCCAGATCCCGGCGGGCTACGTCGGCGTGGTCCGCCAGTTCGGCGCCGTGACCGGGGTGACCCTGGATCCGGGGCTTCATTTCGTCACGCCCCTCGTCAACTCGGTCGACCAGCTCGACACCCGGGTCAAGGCGATCCGGTTCGAGGGCTACACGGCAGCCAGCAAGGAGCAGCAGGATCTGTTCCTCGACGCAACCCTCAACTACCACATCGACCCGCGGTCCGCGCCGCGGATCGTTCAGGAGCTGGGGCTCAACTTCGAGGAGACGATCATCCGGCCGCGCTTTCTGGACATCCCCAAGTCGGTCACGGACGACTATCCGACGGCGATCGTCCTCAACAGTCGCGACGAGATCCGTACCAAGGCCGTGGAGCTGCTGCGCGCCCAGCTCGAGCCGCGCGGGATCATTGTCGACGGCATCAGCTTTGAGAACTTCAGCTACTCGGACGCCTACAGCCAGGCGATCGAGGCAAAGCAGGCGGCCCAGCAACAAGTGGAGACGGAGCGGCAGCGGCTGGCCCAGCAGGAGATCATCGCCCAGCAGAAGGTCGCGACGGCTCGCGGCGAAGCGGAGGCGCAGATCGAGCGCGCCCGCGGCGAAGCGGAGTCGAACCGCCTGGTCGCAGCGTCATTGACCGACGCCATCCTCCAGAACCGCTACATCGAAAAGCTTGCTGACAACATCTCGGTCATGCTCGTGCCATCCGCGGGTGGCGGGTTGATCCTGGACCTCGGTTCGCTGACACGACAGACACCAGCGCCAACGGCAACACCCTGACCGCGGCATCCGCACACGACCCGTTGGACGTCGAGTCAATCGTCCTCGACGCGCTCGAGCGGCTCCCGGACCAGTTCCGGGAGCAACTCGGATCGGTTGCCATCGTCATCGAGAATGAGCCATCCCCTGACCAGCTCAACTCGGTGGGCGCTGCGGGCCTGTTCGGGCTCTATCAGGGTGTGCCGCGGACGTCCTACGGCGCGGAACGGGCGGCGATTCCCAGCAAGATCACGATCTTTCGCGGCCCATTGTCCCGCGCCCACCCGTCGCCCGCCGCCTTCGCTGCAGCGGTCGAGGACACCGTCTACCACGAGATCGCCCATCACTTCGGGATCAGCGACGAGCGCCTCGGCGAGCTCAAACTGGAGGCTCAGGGCCAGGGCTGACGAAGCGCGGGTGGCCCTTGGCGACGTCCGGCAAGGGTGCTGGGCACCTGGTCGCCGCGGCAGTCGCAGAGGCCGCCAGTCAGCTCAGACGCCGAGTAGGGATCGGACCGCAGGGACCAGCCGCTCCACCCAGAGGGCGTACTGCGCCCCAGAGGGATGGAGGCCGTCGTCGGCGACGAGCGTCCGGTCGGTGGCTGCCCGGAGCGAGAGATCGAGGATGTCGACGAATGTGATCGCACGCTCTGCGGCCAGCCGGGCCATCGTGGCGTTGTTCGCCCGGATCGCGGCACTCTGGGCTCCGGGGTCGCCGTAGCTCGCACCCTGCGGGGTCACGGTGAAGTCGGGGATGGCGATGGCGATGATGCGCTCCGGAGGAAGCCGCCGGAGCAGGTCGTCCAGGATGGCCTTGACGTTCGCCTCGTAGGTGGCCGGGGGCACCCGCTGGACGACGTCGTTGACGCCGATCAGGACCGTAACGAGGTCAAGTTCGAGCGCGCGGAGGGCAGGCAGCTCTCGGTTGATGAGTTGGCGGGAGGTGAAGCCATTCACGCCGAGGTTCGCCACCAGCCTGAGGGCCGGCGGGTCTTGCGGGAGGGCCGCCACGAGCTGGTCCGGGAAGCGCTCCGACGGCGCCACAGCCGTCCCGATCGTGTACGAATCGCCCAGGGCCACATAGCGCGGCACGACCCTACGGGAGCCGCCCGAATGCATCGATGAGCAACGCCTCGAAGCGCGCGCGATCAATTTGGATCCCGACATCCGCGTTGGCCGCACGGCCGTCACGCGTCAGCCGGTATGGCGAGCCGTCGCAGACGGTGCGGCCGCGAGCCGGGCCCCGGGTCGTGTCGATCGTGACGTGATACGGCGCCACGGCGATGAGATCAGGGACCGCGAGATGCGCCACGGCAACCGCGTCGTGAATCGCGGTCACCGCGGAGCCGGACCACCTAAAGTTGCGGTCCAGGGCATGCTCGGCGAACTCGGCGGCGATCCGTCCGGACGTGGTGCCAAGGGATCGCAGTGCCGCCACGGACGACCGGTCCAGCAGCGCCTGGTGCGTGACGTCCAGTCCGATCATCGTGATCGGGAGACCGGATCGGAAGACGATGTCGGCGGCTTCGGGGTCTGCGTAGATGTTGAACTCCGCCGAGACGGTCGTGTTGCCCTCGCCGATCGAGCCGCCCATCAGGACCAGATGCGAAATCCTCGGAGCCAGCTCCGGATGGAGCCGCAGGAGGAGGGCAATGTTCGTGAGTGGCCCGATCGGGGCGATGGCCACCGGTTCGGCGTGCGAGCGCAGGAGCCCGGCGATGAGGGCGACTGCACCCTCGGGCCTGACGCTGGCGTGCGCCGGTTCGAGCCGGGTGTTGCCGATCCCGGTCTCGCCGTGGGCCTCCGTGGCGCGGACGATGTCGCCAAAGAGCGCGCCGGCGGCTCCCTCCGCGACCGGGATGTCGCCTCGCCCGTACGCGTGGAGGAGCCGGAGCGCGTTCTCCGTGCAGCGGCCGACGTCAGCGTTGCCGCCAACCGTGGTCACGGCCAAAAGATCGATCTCGGGTCGGGCCACGGCCAGCCCGATAGCCAGGGCGTCATCGAGCCCCGGGTCGCTGTCGATGATCAGCGGGATTGGGCGGTCCACCGTCCCGAACGGCGCGCGGCGCGCCGAGCCGGCCGTGCGATGAAAGGTTGGGACGGCATGGATCGGTTCTGCGTCGTCCTGCCGGCCGGCGCTCAAGCGGTCAGCCCTGGTTGTAAGGCTGACCGGCCGCCGCCGGTCCGCGGACGCGACCGACCACCCCCGCCACCACCACGATCGTGACGATGTAGGGAACGCTGTTCAGCAATTGCGGCGGAACGTCCACACCGAGGATGGACATCAGGGCCTGTATGGCGTCCGAGAAGCCAAAGACCAATGCCGCCCCGAAGGCATAGATGGGGTGCCACGCTCCGAAGATTACGGCCGCCAGTGCGATGAAGCCGCGCCCGGCGCTCATGTTCATCTGGAAGCTGCCGGCACTCGACAGGCTGAGGTATGAACCGGCAAGGCCCGCGAGCATCCCGGCGAACAGCATCGCCCGGTAGCGAATCGCGATGACGTCGATCCCGACCGTGCCGGCGGCAGATGGCTTCTCGCCTGATGCCCGCAGGCGGAGGCCCCACCGGGTTCGGAACAGCATGTAGGTCAGGAACACCATCAAGGCGATCGTGAAGTAGAGGTACGGCGTCCCTGAAAACGCGAGTGGCCCGAGGACCGGGATGTCCGATAGAAGGGGAACCTTGATCGCCTCGACGGACGGTGGGGTGTTCAGCTCCGTGTTCTTGGACAGGACGCGGAGGAACAGAAAATTCGTGATACCGAGGGCACCAATATTGACGACGACGCCCGCGATGATCTGGTCCACGTTATGGCGGATCCCGAGCCAGGCCAGCAGGTAGCCGACCGCGGCTCCAGCGACCATGGCCGCCACGACCCCGACGAGCACGTTCTGGGTCACGCTCGCGATGACTGCTGCGGTACAGGCGCCGATGAGGAATTTGCCTTCGATGGCGATATTGAGCATGCCGCTGCGCTCGGACAGGATTCCCGCAAGTGCGCCCAGGGTGATCGGGACCGCCAGTTCCAGGCTGCCGGCAAAGACCCCGGTCAGGTTCGCCGCCTCTCCGGCCAGAAGCGCCCCGAGGAGGGCCGTGATGTACAGCGGGAGAAGGAGGAGCAGGGATCGGCGCCAAGGGAACCGGGCACCCAGGCGGAGCTGTCCCAGACCGACGGCTCCTGCGACCACCCCCGCGAGGATCCAGAGGGCACCACTGCTCGTGGACAGCACGAGCGGCGTGCCGCCTTGCTTGTCGATCCAGAACGAGAAGGTCACGGGGACATCGAACGCGGGGGTCGCCGCCCTGAGCGACAACAGCCCGACGGCGGCAATGATCACGCCACGGATCCGGGCGGAGCGCAGTGCTCGCCGATCTGCCGTGCCGACATCGACTGCTGTCGGGGTCACCGCCGGATTCGCCGCGGTCATGCCGCCACGACCCCCTCGGCCTTCCGTCTACGGAGCCGATAGATCGCCTCGACGAGCCGGGGGGCCGCCACGAACATGATGACCAATGCCTGGATAAAGAAGAGCAGATCGAGCGGGATGCCCGTCTTGACCTGCATCAATCCGCCTCCCGTTCGCAATGCCCCAAACAGCAGCGCGGCAGCCACGACGCCCGCCGGGCGGTTTCCGGCCAGCAGCGCCAGCGCAATGGCGTTGAAGCCGAAGCCGGAACTCAGATCATTCGACATCTGGCCAACCGTCCCCAGGACTTCCATGGACCCGCCCAGAGCCGCGAGCCCCCCCGAGATCGACATCGCCAGGACGATCGACCCCGTGGCGCTCATGCCGGCATAACGTGCCGCAAACAAGTTGAACCCCGAGGCCCGCAACTCGAAGCCACGCGTCGTCTTGAACAGGAACCACGACACGACGACGGCGACCAGGAGCGCCAGAACAAAGCCGTAGTGCAGCCGGATGGCCGGCAGGTCAAGGATGTGCGGCACCTGGACAAAGGGCGTCAGGACCTTGGAGATCGGCTGACCGCTCCCTTCCTGACGCAGGAGATCAGACCGCAACCCGAAGAGCACAACCTGGGCAGCGACGTAGTTGAGCATGATCGTGGTGATGACCTCGTGCGCCCCGGTGCGGGCCTTGAGGACCCCGGGAATGAAACCCCAGAGAGCCCCAAAGAGCACCCCGGTCAGGACGGCCGCCAGCAGGATGATGGCGGCTGGCTGCTCCCTGAGGACGATGGCCGCGACCGTGGCGCCGAAGGCACCGAGGATAAATTGTCCCTCGACCCCGATGTTGAACACGCCGCTCCGGAAGGCCACCGCCACCGCGAGACCCGTAAAGATCAGCGGAGACGACGCCACCAGGGTTTCGGTGATCGGCCGGACGGCGGCTGCGACGACCTTGGGATCGCCGCTGCCAATGGCGGCAGCAATCCGACCGGGGTCGCCGAATGCGCCGACGAGCAGTGACCCGTACGCATTCAGGATCGTTCCGAGGGCGCCGCCGATCGCCGCTGCAGGATCCGTTCCGAGCTGTGAGAGGTGCTCAAAGTCCGTGACAAAGATGAAGATGGACCCAACGCCGAATGCGCTGAGAACGGCCAGGGCCGGAACGAGAGCAGGCCGAAGTGCCCGTCGCAGCCGGTTCACTGCGCGCCGCCCATCAGCATCCCGACTTGTTCGAATGTCTGCATCTCGCCTTCCACGATCCCGACGATCTGCCCCGCGTACATCACGGCAACACGGTCGCCGACGGCGATGACCTCCTCCAGCTCCGTGCTGACAATGAGAATCGCGGCTCCAGCGTCGCGCTGCTCCACGATGCGGTTGTGGATGTACTCGATCGACCCAACATCAAGCCCTCGGGTCGGCTGGGCGGCAATCACCAGCCGAACCGGCCGCGAGAATTCGCGAGCCACGACGACCTTCTGCTGGTTGCCGCCGGACAGGGAACCAACCATCGTATCGATCGACGGCGTTCGAATGTCAAAATCGCGGACCCCATTCGCGGCGCCTTCCGCAATCGCCGCCGCGTTCAGGACGACGCCCCTGCTGTACGGCGGGCGGTGATAGGTATCGAGGATGTAGTTCTCGGCCACGGTCATGAAACTGATCAGCCCGTCCCGATTGCGATCCTCGGGGATGTGGGCCACCCCGAGATCGGACACCCGGCGTGGCGAGGCGTGGGTGACGGACTCGCCGCCCACCGTGATCTCACCGGAATCCACGACGCGCAGCCCCACGATGGCCTCGACGAGCTCGGTCTGCCCGTTGCCCTGTACGCCGGCCACGGCCACGATCTCCCCCGCGCGCACGTCCAGCGAAATGCCCTTGACGGCCATGTGCCCGCGGTCGTCGCGGATGAACACATTCTTGAGGCTCAGGACGACGTCGGCTGGCTTGGCCGGATCCTTTGAAACGGTCAGCTCGACGTCACGACCGACCATCAGGTTGGCCAGGTGCTCGCGGCTTGTCTCGGCCGGCGTGACCGTGCCAGCCACCTTGCCGCGACGCAATACCGTGATCCGGTCGGCGACCTGGAGCACCTCATTGAGCTTGTGGGTAATGAAAATCACGGTCGTGTCGCCCGCGGCGAGCCCACGAATGATCCCGAACAACTCCTCGGTTTCGGCTGGCGTGAGTACTGCTGACGGCTCGTCGAGCACGAGGATGTCGCTCTTCCGGTACAGGGCCTTGAGGATCTCGACCCGCTGACGAACGCCGACCGGGAGGTCCTCAATCTTCGAGTCCGGGTTGACGTGAAGCTGGTACTGCGTCGACAACTCAACGATGCGCTTTCGGGCGGCCGCCCGGTCAAACGTCGCAAAGGGCCCGCTCACCGTCTCGGCGCCGAGGGCCACAGCCTCGACGACGTCGAACACCGGGACCAGCTGAAAGTGCTGGTGAACCATGCCGATGCCGGCATCGATCGCCTCCGACGGGTCATGAAACATCCGCGACTGACCGTCGATCAGGATCTCGCCGGAATCCGGCCGATAGAGGCCAGACAGGATGTTCATCAGGGTTGTCTTGCCGGCGCCGTTCTCGCCAAGAAGCCCCAGGACTTCGCCCCGTTCTGCGCTGATCGAGATCTGATCGTTGGCAAGGACGCCCGGAAACCGTTTCGTGATGTCCTTGAGTTCGAGTCGCATGGGCGATCTGGCCCTCGGGTACGAAGTCGCCCGCCCTCGATGACGAGAGCGGGCGACGAGTTGGCTACAGGAAGCGGATGACTACTTGAGGTAGTCGGCGACCTTGACGGTGCCCGCTGCGATCGCGGCCGACAGGGCTTCGATCCCGGCCTTCAGCTCAGCGGAAACCTTGCTTTCGAACTCGTGGAGCGCCGACATCCGGACGCCACCGTTCGCGAGGGTGCCGATGTAATTCTCGCCACCGGTGTCGCCATCGGCGTTCTTCTTGATCGTGTCGAAGACCGCGACATCAATCACCTTCTCGGCCGATGTGAGGATTGCCCCGGCGTACTCGGGGAGCGAGACGGCCTGGTCAGTGTCGACACCAATGCCGTACTTGCCGGCTGCGAGCATGGCCTTGAGGGTGCCGTTGCCCGTCGCGCCAGCCACTGGGTGGACGATGTCCACTCCCTGGTCGATGAACGTCTTCGCCAGCTGCTCGCCCTTGGCGGGGTCACCCCAGGGATTGTCGCCACCGACGAACGTGCCCGTCTGTGTCGCGGCATCCCAGCCGAGGAGCTCGGCCTGCGTGCCCATCTTCTCGTTGTGATATGCGATACCGGCATACAAGCCGTCCATGAACCGGGTGACACCGGGGAACTGCTGGCCGCCGTATGTGCCGATCTTGCCGGTTTCGCTGAAGCCGGCCGCGAGGTACCCGGCGAGCATCCCCGCTTCGTCGATCTGGAAGTCCAGACCGGTGAAGTTGGGCGGGAAGGGCATGTCGTCGGGCGTTCCGGCGGTGAAGTCGGCGCCCGCCTCATTCCAGGTCGCATCGACCTGACCGAAGGAGACTTCGGGGTTTGCCAGGGTGGCCGCGATCGTTGCCTCGGCCTGCGCGAACCCGACGGTAATGATCGTCTGGCAACCTTCGTCGATCAGGCGCTGGATGTTGGCCGCAAAGTCGGCAGCGCCCTGGGCCTCGCTGTAGGCCGTCTCGAAGCCGGCGGCGCCGGCGGCGTCGAGGCCCTTCTTGGCCAGATCGTTGAAGCCCTTGTCGCCGAGACCGCCGGTGTCAAACGCGACGCACGCCTTGTAGGCGACGGGGGCCTCGGTAGGGGCCGCCGATGGCGCCGCGCTGGGGGCCACTGAAGCCGCGGGGCTCGAACATGCCGCGAGAACGATTGCCGCTGTCGCGCCGAGCGAAAGCAGCCGTGCAGAGATACCCAAGGTGAACTCCTCCTCTTTGGTCGCGCTGCGATCGCCGTGCGCGGCCTTCGGTGACGGAGGATACGCTATCGGGCGAATGCCGTCGATGATCTGCCACCTCGTGCAACCAGCTCCGAATGGCTGCGTACTGCGGAGGTGAGTGCCGACGATCGGGCGCGCACCATCGCCTTCCTCGATCTGCAGGAGGGACGCGGTCCCGTGCCCCTGCTCGACGACGCCGGCATCCGCGAGCTGCTGATGGGGTCGCCGCGGATTGCTGTCGTTGGCGCGTCCGAGAAATCATCCAGACCCTCGCACGATGTCTTCCGCTACCTGGTCGGCCAGGGCCTTGACTGTGCGCCCATCAATCCGGGCGCGGAGGCCGTCATGGGTGTCCCGGCGTTCCCGACCTTGGCTGCGGCCGTGGCAGCGACCGGGCCCTTCGATCTCGTGGATGTGTTTCGGCGGTCCGAGTTGTGTGTTCCGCACGCCGAGGAGGCCGTGGCCACCGGGGCTCGCTGTCTCTGGCTCCAGATCGGGGTCGTGAACTGGACGGCCGCCGAGATCGCGCATGCGGGTGGGCTGTCGGTGGTGATGGATCGGTGCACCGCGATCGAGTGGCGACGCCTCGTGACCCGCGGCACCTGACGCGGGTCAAACCTGCTCTCCGTTTCGGGCGTCGGTCGGGAACCTCCGGATAGGTGAAAACGGCTACGCTCACCTGATCCCCACCTTCGGAGGCGCTCCATGGCCCAGCAGATCCACCTCCACGCGGAGCCCGGCGCGTACGCGCCCCTCGTCCTGTTACCGGGCGACCCGGATCGTGCCACCCGGATGGCCGCCCGCCTGGATGGCGGCCTGGATGCGGTCAAGCTCGTCAATCGAAACCGGGGGCTGCTCGGCTATACGGGCATATTCGAGGGGGCGCGGGTCTCGATCCAGACGACGATGATGGGCATGCCGACGACGTCGATCGTGGTCGAGGAGCTGATCAACCTGGGCTGCACGACCCTCATCCGGGTGGGCACCTGTGGCGGTTCTCACGGGATGGGGCTTGGAGACGTGGTCGTGGCCATGGCGGCCGTGGGAGCGGGTGGCATCGGTCCGATCCTGGGAGCCGGTGAGGCGACCGCGCCGACCGCCGACATCGAGGTCGTGCAGGAACTGGCCCGGGCGAGCCGCGCGGCCGGCCTGACCACGCATGTGGGTCCGGTGGTCACGACTGATGTCTTCTACGACCCGCATCCTGGCGGCGGCGGCCGCTGGGGTTCGCGCGGCTATCTCGCCGCCGAGATGGAATCGGCCGCGGTCTTCCTGCTCGCGATGCGGGAGCGTGGGCGTGGTCGGCCGGTCCGGGCCGGGACCATCCTGACGGTGTCGGACGTGATCCTGGACCCGGATCAGGTCGCGGTGGCCGGGCCTGGGGCGCACGGCTGGGAACGCCTCCCCGAGGAGGAACTGCAGGCCCGGATCGACCGCACAATCGGCGCTGCGCTCACGGCAGCCGCCAACCTGGGGCGCGGCCAGGGGTAGTCGGTCGCAGATCCGGGGAAACGATCTCCCTTTAACCGGCCGTGCCAAACGAGCCTTCCGCGGGTCCGGCCCGAGCCGCGACCGGCAGTCGACAGCGGGCGCCGAGCGATGACAGGGCACTCTCCACCTGACCGGAGCGTGCCTACCAGTCGACAGCAGGCGCCGAGCGATGACAGGGCACTCTCCACCTGCCCGGAGCGCCTGCCAGTCGCGATACGTTCGGGGTCAGGTGCCGTGCGAGGCGCTCAATCCCGGGCGTCGACTCATGGTCGCGCAACGGAGCCAGCGAGCCGGCGCGCGGCGCCCGTGCCCGGCGAGTTCAGCCAGCAGGTTCATCCTGAGGCCGCTCGTCTCAGGAGACGTGCGACAGACCGAGTTCGAAGTCGGCGATCAGGTCCTCGACATCTTCGCAGCCGATCGACAGGCGGACGATCCCGCCGTCCTTTGGCCGCGGGTAGACCAGCGTATGGATGTCGCCGAGGCTGACGCCGATGTCGCACAGGGCGAGGTGGTCCGTGAAGGCGGCCATCCCCGCGGGGCCGCCCCGCGGCATGAACGTGACCATGGCGCCGGCGTGTTCGCCGAGGAGCCGGCCCGCGGTGACATGGTCCGGGTGCGAGGCCAGGCCGGGATAGCGTACCCACTCCACCTTCGGGTGCCCCTCGAGGAACGTGGCGATCCGGGCCGCGTTCGCTGAAGCGGCTCGGGAACGCAGCTGGAGCGTGCGAACACCGCGGAGCACCAGGAAGCTGGAGAACGGACTGGCCGCCTGGCCGAGGGCATCGGTCTGCCGACGGATGGCGGCAATCAGGTCAGCGCGGCCCGCGACCACCCCTGCCACCGCATCGCCATGACCGGACAGGAACTTGGTGGCCGCGTGGAGCACGAGGTCCGCGCCGTGCTCGATAGGGCGCAGCAGCGCTGGCCCGAGAAACGTGTTGTCGGCGATGAACAGGAGGCCGCGGCGGTGCGCCAGGGCAGCAACGGCGTCGAGGTCGGCGACCCGCAGCCGCGGATTGGTGGACGTTTCGAGGAAGATCGCCCGCGTCGCAGGGGTGATGGCCGACTCGATCGCGGCCAGGTCCGTGGTGTCCACCCGCGTTACCTCGATCCGGCGTCGCGGAAAGTCCTCATCAAGCAGCACCCGCGTGATCACGAACAGCTCGTCCCCCACGATCACATGGTCGCCAGCCCCCAGATGGGCAAGGAGCGTGGCCGACACCGCGGCCATGCCGGACGCGGAGACCACGGCGTCCTCGGCACCTTCGAGACTTGCGATCTTCTCCTCGAGCGCACGGTTGGTCGGATTCGCCGTCCGCGAGTAGAAGTACGCGGTCGGGTCCCAGGCCATCGCTCGATCGACAGCGTCCTCCTTCTCGGCGGCCGTGTCGAAGGCGAAGGTGGCTGTGGCGTAGATCGGGGTGTTGTGCGCGCGCGTCGTCGGGTCGGGTCGCTCGCCGGCGTGAATGGCACGTGTGGCGAAGCCCTGTCCGTCGGTTCGTGGACGCATCCGCCGCTCTCCTGCTGCCCCGGTTGGCGTTGTCGGTGCGGAGCTCGCCGCCCGCACCGGGTCAAGTCTAGGGTGTCCGGGGTGGCTACCCTTGCGGCTGGAGGTGGCACGCATGGATGGATCGGAACCATGGGCGGGCGTGGACCCGTCGGCTCGGGCGCTGTTGGCCGACGTGTGGATCCCGGTCGGGCTGCCGGGCTTCGCGGGCGACGCCAAGGCGCGCTGGCAGGAGTCCCTGGACGGCCGGTTTGGCGGGGACGGCTGGCGCCTCTCCCACGTCGTGCGGGGCGCGATCGTCCCGCGATCCGAGGCCATCAACGAGTACGAGGCGGCCTACCGGTACTACCTGCATGCCCGTCCCGCGCTGGTGGAATTCCTGACCACCGTGTGTGGCAACGTCTACGACGACAACCCGACCAACGTCCACGACGACACGTACGAGCAGCCCCACACGGCCATGAACCACTACCAGGACATCTCCGTCCGCCGGGTCATCGCGGAGCTGGTCGACGATCCCGCGTGGCCCGGCGTCGTGGAGACCGACCCGGGTCCAACGGACCTCATTGACCTCGGCAGCGGGAGATCCCATCGCCTGCCCCGGGCCCGCGGCTTTCGTGGCCGATACCTGCTCCAGATCCGGGACCCACTGTCGCCCGGGTTCTGCCTCAATCCGGCGGTCGTGCCCATCCATGACCCGGCGCTCATCACAACGTTACCCAACCGCACGGAGTGGTACCACCGGGAAGGCTCCGGACATCTTTCCGTCGAGGCGTTCTGGCAGATGAGCAAGGTCATCGAAGTCCGCTACGACCGGTTCCTGGCACTTGGGCCCGGGCGAATGGATCCGCTGGCCGGGTTGTGACCTCGGTGCGAACCGCGACGAGCAACCTGCTCCTTGGACCGCTCAGCCTCGACCTCTATCGGGACGGGACGGTGCTGCCTGGGGGCGGTGCGCTGAACATGGCCTGGCACTGGCGGACGCTGGGCCTGCCGTTCCACTTCCTGACCCGGATCGGCAGCGATTATCGCGAGATCGCGCTCGGGTTCCTGGATCGGCACGGGATCGGATATTCGGCGGCCTCGGTCGTGGGCGAGGGTGCGTCAGCGACCATCGAGATCGAGATCCTGCCGGACGGGCAGCCGCACATGGACCGGTTCGAGGACGGCGTGTGGGCTGACTACCGCTCAACGCCAGGCGAGGAGGCGCTGATCGCGCAGCCGGGGCGGCTGCACGTGGTCCTGGTCGAGGGCGCGATCGCCGAGCTTGGGCGGCTCCACGGCGCCGGCGCCCTCGCGGACCGCGAGGTCTCCGCCGACTTCCTCGGGTTCCGCCACTACACCGTCGAGCGGTTCGCCGACACGATGGCGGCTATCGATGTCGCGTTCATTGGATGGCCCGGCGACCGCAAGGACCCCACCCTCGCCGGCCTCCGCGACGTCGTCCACGATCTTGGCCGCCTGCTGGTCGTCACGCTCGGATCACGCGGCGTGCAGGTCTTCGACGGTCGGTCAGGTGGCCCGGACCGCTGGTTCGATGTCAACCCGGTGCCCGTCGAAGGAACCACGGTCGGGTGCGGCGACGCCTTCATCGCCTGGTTCCTGGCCGAATTCTGGCGCGCTCGCGATCTCGCGGTCGCCGTGGAACGCGGCAAACTTGGTGGGGCCATGGCGACCCACTGGCGGCACCCGCTGCCGGACGGGGCCTACCGGTCCGACGGCGACGGGTGAGAGGGGCCGCGGCGGGCCGGCGGCGGGCCGGCGGCGGGCCGGCGGCGGGCCGGCGTTCTGTTCGGCGGCGGGCGGGGCGGCGGGCGGGGCGGCGGGCCGGCGTTCTGTTCGGCGGCGGGCGGGCGTTCTGCCCGGAAGGACAAAGCCGCTCCTGCCGACCCCGCCGAGGCACCGCCGGCCGCTTCAGCGAACCAGGAACCCCACGAACACCGTCACGACCCCGGCTGCGGCGATGGCGCCCCCGTTCCGCGCTTGCCGGCGCAGCAGTTCCATGGCGACTGAAGCGCCGGTCCGGCCGTCGTCGCGAACACCGCCTCGCCATGATTGATAGCGGGCCACGTTCTCGTCCTGCTCCTTGAGCGCCTGGAGCCGGCGCCACGGGCCCACGGCTCGCCGATAGCCGACCGCCATCAAGGCGATGCCGGCCACCCACAGCGCAAGGTTCAGTGGTCCCATCCGTCAGGCACCCGGCGTGGCGTCGAGGCGGGCGCGGACGGCGGCCTGCACGAGCGCGGCGTTGGCCTGTCCGCGGGAGGCCTTCATAACCTGGCCGACGAGGAACCCGACCGCCTGGGCCTTCCCGGCGCGGTAGTCGGCAAGCGCCGCCGGGTTGGCGGCAAGAACTTCGGCGATCAACGCGTCGAGCGCTCCGGCATCGGAGATCTGGACAAAGCCATGCGCCGCGATGATCGAGGCTGCGGCCTGTCCGGTGGCCACGTGGGCCTCCAGGACCTCGCGACCATTCGCGCGCGAGATCGAGCCATCTGACACAGCCCGCACGATTGCCGCGAGCTCGCCAGGCTCCACCGCGACCGACCCGGTCGAGGCGTTGCGGATCTTCAGGTACTCACCGGTCACCCAGTTCGCGGCGACCTTGGCCCCAATCGTGCCATCGGCGGTGAGCACGCCCTCGAACAACGCCGTCGCACCCGGATCACTCACCAGGACAGCGGCGTCGTAGTCGCTCAGCCCGAGCTCGTCGCGGTACCGGGCGCGCCTCGCACCTGGCAGTTCGGGCACGGCTGCACGGATCTCGGCGAGCCAGGCCCGATCGAGGTGCAGCGGCGGCAGGTCCGGCTCGGGGAAGTAGCGGTAGTCGTCCGAGCTCTCCTTGGCGCGCATTCGATAGGTCTCGTTTCGTTCGTCCGACCAGCCGCGGGTCTCCATGACGAGGCTGCCGCCAGCGTCCAGGATCGCGGCCTGCCGCTCGATCTCGTAGGTGATCGCCCGCTCGACGGACCGGAACGAGTTCATGTTCTTGATCTCCACCCGGGTCCCGAACGGCTCCGTGCCCCGCGCGCGCAGCGAGACATTGGCCTCCACACGCATCTGACCTCGCTCCATGTCGGCATCGGACGCGCCGATGGAGCGGACGAGCAACTGGAGATCCTCCGCATAACGGCGGGCCTGCTCGGCGGTCCGGATGACCGGCTCGGTGACGATCTCCATCAGCGGCGCGCCCGATCGGTTGAAGTCGACCAGGCTGACCTTCCCGCCGGTCGCGTCGGTCCCGTGGACGAGCTTTGCGGTGTCCTCCTCGAGATGCGCACGGGTGATCGTCACCGTGAATGGCCCGCTCGAAGTGTCAACGGTCAAGCGGCCCCGCGAGGCCAGCGGCAGGTCGTACTGGCTGATCTGGTAGCCCTTCGGCAGGTCCGGGTAGAAGTAGTTCTTGCGGTCCCAGCGGGTGGCCGGCGGGGCCGTCGCTTCGATCGCGGCGCCGGTCGCGAGGACATGCTCAACGGCTCGCCGATTGATGGTCGGCAAGGCGCCCGGCAGGCCAAGGCAGACCGGGCAAACGTGCGTGTTCGGGGCGGCGCCGTCGTATGCCGTCGAACAGCCGCAGAACATCTTCGAGACGGTCTTCAGTTGACAATGGACCTCGATCCCGATGACCGCTTCGTAGCGGTCGACGGTGGTGATGACGGCGGGCGGGAGCATCGTCGCAGTGTCGCACAGGGCCCGGCCGGCCCGCAGGAAGCGCCGGGTCGACGATCAAATGGCCGTGGCGAGCGCGACAGCCTCCAGGAGCGAGGTCGTCCGTCCGGCTGCCCACGCAACATCCACCGTGGCGGTATCGGCTGTCGCGCGGAGCCGCTCGAGCCACTCGGCATGCTCGACCTGTTCCGCTTCGATCATCGGGCTGTGCGCCGCGTCCCGCATCGCCGATGCCGCGCCCAACAAGCGTGCCGCCCGTTCGGTTGAGCCGCCGGCGATCAGGCCGAAGGCGATGCTCTCTAGCTGATGGGCGACCGCACCCCGGTTGCCGGAGCGGACCCAGACCTGGATCAGCTCGCGATACATGGCCATCGCCTCGTCAACCTGTCCTGCCCGCCGGAGCGCGTGCGCGAGCTCACTGCGGCACATGGCCCCGAACCGCTCGTCGCCGATCTCGGCAAACCGGGCAATCGCATCCTCGAGGCACGTCCGCCCCTCGGCAATCCGTCCGCGCTGAGTGAGGATCAGCCCTTGCCCCATCGAGGTCGTCGCGATGACGAGCGGGTTGCCGGAAGCGTGTGCGGCGGCGGCGCCGATCGACAGGAGGTGCTCGGCACCCGCCGGATCCCTCAACGACAGCACCGAGGCCACGCCGCCGGCAACCATCGCGATGGTCCAGTTGTCACCCGTCTCGGCCGCCAGCGCGAGGAACTCGTCGATCCCGCCGCCGATGTCAAAGCGCGCACCCGTGAAGATCTTGGTAAGCGCCTCGGCAGTGATCGCCGTGATGAGCGTGGGCTTGTCGTCCAGGGCCCTGGCGAGCACCATGGCCTCGCCCGCCCATCCGACTGCCACATCTGCGTGGCCGGTAGTTGACCACAAGAACGCGGCCAGCCCAAGCAACCGGGCAGCAGCCACTCGTTGAGCCACGGTCGAATCCGGCGGTCCCGCGACGATCCGTCGGGCGGCCTCGACGGCGGCGATGACCCGATCCTTGTTGTCCGGCGACGGAGAGCGGCTGCGCCAGTACTCGAGCATCGCCGAACACATGCGGACGGCGGTGTCAGGATCCGATTCGAGGCTCCATTCGAGGGCCGTGCCGAGATTCTCGATCTCGCTGTCAAGGCGGTCCAGCCAGTCCACCATCGTCGGACCGTGGAGCTCCGCTGCGGCCGCCTCTGCGAGCGCCGCAAAATACTCCATGTGGCGACCGGCGATCTCCTCCGCCTCGCCGCTTTCAATGAGCCGCTCCCGGGCATACTGGCGGATCGTCTCGAGCATCCGGTAGCGGGTGGTCGGGCCTCGGTCGACGTTGACCAGCGATCGATCCACGAGGCGGGCCAACCGATCAATGGTTTCCATGACAGCGCGATCAGACGCACTCGTAGACGAGCCGCGGGTGCCGCCAGGATCCCCGCCCTCGCCGACGATCCGAGCTGCCGCCCCAGCAGTCCAGCCGCCGGCGAAGATGGCTACGCGGCTGAGCAGCCGCCTGTCATTCTCGGTGAGGAGGTCCCAGCTCCAATCGATCAGGGCGTGGAGCGTCTGCTGGCGAGGGACGGCGCTCCGTCGGCCGCCCGTCAGCAGGCGGAACCGGTCACCGAGGCCAACCGCGATCTCCTGCGGCGACATCGACGAGACCCGGCCGGCGGCGAGCTCGATCGCCAGCGGGATCCCGTCCAGTCGTCGACAGATCTCGGCCACGGCCGGCACATTCTGGGCGGTCAGCTCGAACGACGGGAGGACGGCGCTGGCCCGCTCGGCGAAGAGGCGGACGGCCTCGGTCGCCGCCGCCTCGCCGATGTCCACCATCGCCGGTCCGCCGACCCGGCCTCGGTCGAGGCCTCCCGGGCAGGTCAGCGACGGGACCTGGACCACCGCCTCGCCGGACACCGCCAGCGCCTCGCGGCTGGTCGTCAGGATTCGAAGCCCGGGCGCCCCGGCAAGCAGCCGGTTCGCGACATCGGCGACGCCGTCGATCAGGTGCTCGGCATTGTCGACCAGGAGCAGGATCTCCTTGGTGGCGAGGAATTCAGCGATGGTCTCCATCGCAGGCCGGCCCGGCGCCTCGGGGACCCCGAGGGCCCGGGCGCATTCCGGCGCGATCTGGACAGGATCGCTGAGCGGGGCAAGTTCCGCGAGCCAGACACCGTCCGGAAAACGCCCCGCGATCGCGCCGGCCGCCTCGAGCATCAGCCGCGTCTTGCCCGTCCCGCCCGTCCCGATGAGGGTCACCAACCGGGCGCGCTCGAGCAGCCGCCCGACCTCGGCGCGCTCATGCTCGCGACCGACAAACGAGGTGACCTGGACGGGCAGGTTGGACCGCCGCGTGCTCAGCGAGCGCAGGGGCGGGAAGTCCCGTGGCAGGTCGGCCGCGGCCACCTGGAAGATCTGTTCGGGTCGGTCGAGATCGCGGAGCCGGTGCGACCCACGGTCGATCAGCTCGATCTCGTCCGGAAGTTGATCGCGCGCGAGAGCAGCGGCGACCGCCGACAGCAGGATCTGGCCGCCGTGCCCGATGGCCAGGATCCGTGCGTCGCGGTTGAGCGCCGGGCCAAAGAAGTCGCCGTCGCGCGACTCGGCCGCCCCGGCGTGGATCGCGACCCGGACGCGGAGCGGGCCCGTCGCTCCCCACCCGCTGTCACGAAGCGCGCGCACCGCGGCCAGGGCGGCCATCACGGCGCTGACCGGGTCGTCGAAGACCGCCAGGACGCCGTCGCCCATCGTCTTGATGACGACACCGCGACCCAATTCGATGGCCCCGCGAACGAGTCGATCGTGAACCGCGAGCGCCGCGCCCATCGCGTCCCCGTGCTCCTCCCAGAGACGGGTGCTGCCCTCGATGTCGGTGAGCAGGAACGTCGAGATCGGGATGCCGCCGGATTCGAACCGGGTACCGGCCGCCGGGACCTCGATCTCGGTCATGAGCTGGTCAACCGGTGCGAGGCCGGTGTCGGCGTCATTGGGTCGTCCAGCGCTGCCAGCGCCGCGGGCTCCAACGCCCGCCATTCGGCCCAGGCGGTGATCGCCTCATAGCCGCGGGCCAGCTCGAACAGGCCCGCCTCTGTCCACGGCGCACCGATCAGCTGGAGCCCGACGGGCAACCCCTCCGATAGCCCGCACGGGATGGAGATGCCGGGCAGCCCGGCCATGTTGACCGGGAGCGTGCAGGCGTCCGACAGATACATCGCCACCGGATCGGCGAGCCGATCCCCGAAACGGAACGCGACGGTCGGGCTGGTCGGGGCAACGATGGCGTCGAAGCCGCGCGCCCAGACGGCGTCGAAGTCCGCCTTGATCAGTGTCCGCACCTTCTGGGCCTTGAGGTAGAACGCGTCGTAATAGCCGGCCGACAGCGCGTACGTCCCGAGCATGATCCGGCGCTTCACCTCCGGACCAAACCCTCGGCCACGGGTGGCCAGGTAGTTGGCCAGGACGTCACCCTCGCCGTGGTGCGACCCGAAGCGCAGGCCGTCGTAGCGAGCAAGGTTGGCCGAGGCCTCCGCCGGGGCCACGATGTAGTAGGTGGCCAGGCCGTAGTCCGTGTGGGGCAGGCTGACCTCCTCGACGATCGCGCCGGCACCTTCGAGCGCGGCGACCGCCTCGCGGACGCGAGCCTCGACCCCTGGCTCCATCCCAGCGACGAAGTACTCGCGGGGCAACCCCAGTCGCTTGCCCCGCAGAAACGTGGCGGCTTCATCGTCACTCGCCGGCAGCGCGATCAAGGTGGCCGGGACTGGCTGCGGCGATGACGTTGAGTCGCGGTCGTCGCGTCCAGCGATCGCGTGCAACAGTGCCGCCGCGTCCCGGACATCCCGGGCGAACGGCCCGATCTGGTCGAGCGAACTGGCGAAGGCCACGATCCCGTAGCGACTGACCCGGCCGTAGGTCGGCTTCATGCCGACGATTCCGCACAGGGCCGCGGGTTGTCGGATGGAGCCACCGGTGTCCGTGCCGATGGACAGCGGCGCGTGGAAGGCCGCGACCGCCGCGGCGGAACCACCGCTGCTGCCGCCCGGAACTCGATCCAGCGCCCACGGGTTGGCCGTCGGCCCGAAGGCCGAGTGCTCCGTCGACGAGCCCATGGCGAACTCGTCCATGTTGGTCTTGCCCAGGATCACGGCGCCAGCCTCGCGGAGACGCTCGGTGATGTGGGCGTCGTAGGGCGCCCGGTACCCCTCGAGGATTCGCGAGCCCGCGGTGCATTGCCCGCCCTTGACGGACACGAGATCCTTGAGCGCCACAGGGATACCCAGCAGGGGGCGTAACCGGTCGAGGGCCCTGGCCCCGTCCGTCCGGGCCGCCCCCAGCCGCGAGTCTGCGGCATCGGCCTCGGCGAGCGCCCGATCACGGTCGATCGTCAGCCAGGCGTTGAGTGCCCGGTTGTCGCGCTCGGCGGCACGCAAGTGCGCCTCGGTGAGGTCACGTGACGAAACCTGGCCCGACCGCAAAAGCCCAGCCATCTCGTGCGCGTGGAGGCGAGTCAGGTCGGTCATCGGGCAGACTCAGCGTTCGTCGAGGATGGCCGGCACCACAATAAAGTCCCCCTGCCGTGCCGGTGCATTCGCGAGGACCGCCTCCACGGGCAGCGACGGGCGCACGACATCCTCGCGCAGGATGTTCTCGAGCTCGATGGTCTGGGCGGTCGGGGCGATGTCATCGGTCGGCAGTTCGGCGAGGATCGCGTACTGATCCAGGATGTGGTTGAGCTGCCCTTCGAGTTGCGTCAACTCGACTTGGGTCAGCCCAAGCCGTGCCAGATGAGCGACGTGCTCGACGTCCGAACGGGAGAGCGTGGCCATCGCTCGATCATATCCGACGCGCCCGCTACGATCGCCCTGTGCCGACCCCGCTGATCCGCCCCATGACGCACGCCGATGTCGAAGCCGCCGCAAACGCCATCGGCCGCTCCGGTTGGGGCGATCGCCGCACCAGGCTGGCGTGGAGCACGGGCCACCCGGGTTGCCGGCCGCTCGTCGCCGACGCCGACGGGACGATCGTCGGGACCGGGATGGCCACGATCAACGGGTCGGTCGGCTGGATCGGCACGATCTGGGTGGATCCGGCGTGGCGCGGGCAGGGACTCGGCACGGCCCTGACGCAGACGACGATCGAGGTCGCGGAGGCCGCCGGGTGCGCAACGCTCGTGCTGGTTGCCACCGAAGCCGGACAGCCGCTCTACGAACGACTCGGATTTCGGGTCCAGGACCGGTATCGGACGATGGAGGCAGCGGGGCTGGCGACTGGCGATCCGGATGAACGGATCCGTCCGTTCCAGCCGTCCGACCTCACCGCCATGCTGGTGCTGGACGGGGTTGTGACCGGCGAGGACCGCGCGCACATGCTGAGCGCGCTCGCCGCGCCGGACACCACCCGCTGCCTCGAGCGCCACGATGGGACCCTGGGTGGCTTCGTGATCCGGGCGCCGTGGGGCGGCGGCGCAACGATCGCCCCTAACGCCGACGACGCCCTCGCCATCCTGCAAGCGCGACGGCTGGCGGCGGGTTCTGGCAAGCGTATCCGGGCGGGCGTCCTCGAGACCAACCGGGTCGGCCTCGACCGATTGCTGGGCGAGGGCTGGGTCGCTGCCTGGCAGGCGCCGCGCCTGATCCGCGGTGAGATGCCAGCTTGGCGGCCCGAGGCGATCTGGGGTCAGTTTGATCACGCGGTAGGCTGACCCAGCGACAATCTGCGATGGTCTCGCCGGGTCGATGACCCCACTGGCGGCTCGCGAATGACCCGATCAGGCCATGGTGCGCCGATGGCCGCCCGGGCATGCTTCGGCGACCACAACACGGATATGATCAGTGGAGCGGCACATTGACCTTGCTCATCGAGACGGCCTGTCTTGGGTGCGGGACACCCGCCGGTCGAAGCCAGGCGACGTTCTGTCGTCGCTGTGGACTCCCGTACGGGGAGCCGCCCCCCACCCACGTCGAGTTGCCGTCGTGCCCGGTCTGCTACCAGACAGTCGATGACGACGGGCGACTCGCGAGCCTCGATCGAACCGGCCACCGTGTGGATCTCGTCCGACACCAGGCCGAGCACGATAGGCATCCGGTTGGCGACGACGATTGGCTCGAATCGCTGCGGCAGGGCGACACCATTCGCATCGGCCAGTGGTCCGCGCCATTCGACGTCGTTCGACGCTACCTCGTGAGCGGGCAGGTCCAGGCCGGGCGCGGGCGTGCGCTGGCGCACGATGCGATCGTCAACGCGATGACCCAGATCCGCCGCTGGGGAACCGACGGCATCGTCTTCGGTGATCAGCCCGACTGGGCCGCCGCCCGTGCCGCGGTGACCCAGCTCATGGAGCGGTACGCGGCCAACCTCCACCGCCGGTAGCTGCGCGGCGCTCATCGGCGCCGTAGTCGACCAGCTCATGGATCTCGCGAGCCGCCCGGATGCCCGATTCCAGCGCTCCCTGGATCCGGGCGTGCTGGAGCGAGCAGTGCCTGCCTCGGTCTTGAAGTGGACCGTCACCGAATCGGGATCCTGCGCGATCGCGTGGACCTCTGCTCCGAAGCGGATCCGATCCTGGAGGTGCGTAAAGAACCCTTTGGGCAGGCGATCCATGCCGCCGACGATCTCCTGCATGTCCTCGAAGGCCTTGCCGAGGTCCTCGCGCAGTTCCTCGATAACCGCGTTGTTCATGTCCGATTCGACGAAGTTCATGACGCCGTACATCTCGATGGCGCCTTCGGAGAAGCCCTTGAGGAGGAGGAACTCGCGAAGCGAGTACTGGTCGTACTGGCGGACGATCTCCTTCCAGGCGGCCGCGCCGTCACGATCGAGCATGTCGCGGAGGTCGCGGGTCGCCTCTGCCCAGAGGTCGTCGAACCGTCGCCCCCGCTCGTGCTCGGCGAGCTCGAATGGCAGGCGCTCCGGGTGCAGTCCCGCTTCCTCGGCGGTCATCCGGTCGCCGCCAACCACCACCAGCCCCTTCGGGTTGCCCATGACGAACGGGCGCAGCTCCAGGCCAAACAGATCGCAGTACCGGAGCGTGAGGTCGTGAACCCGCGGGATGCGCATGGCACCGGCCTCGGCGTACAGGCCCGGCGCGAAGTTGCGCAAGGTGTACACGCGACCGCCGACGCGGCCCTGGGCCTCGAGGACGATCGGGTCGTGCCCCTGGCGCGCCAGCTCGAAGGCGGCCACCAACCCGGCCATCCCGGCCCCGATCACGATCACCCGCTTCCGCGGCCCGGGGCGCGCCTCCAGACCAGCACCGGGCGTCGCCAGGTCAGCCGCCGCAAGTGGCGCCTCTTCAAGGCGGTCGGCCCTGAGGCGCCGGTCATTGTGTGTCATCACGATCCTCCCACTGGATCATCCTTGGCCCGCCCGCTCAGCAACCGGCGGAAACCGGCCTCATCGAGAATCGGGACGCCGAGCTGCTGGGCCTTGGCCAGCTTGGAGCCTGCCGCCTCGCCGGCAAGGACGTAGTCGGTCTTCTTCGAGACGGCTCCGCCCGGCTTGCCGCCCGCCGCGCGGATGGCCGCTTCCGCCTGCTCCCGACTGAAGCCTTCGAGTGTTCCCGTGACGACGATCGTCTTCCCGGCCAACGGTCCAGCCGCGGCGGCCAGGCGTGGCGACGGCAGATCTACCTCGACCCCGGCAGCCGCCAGGTCGTCGAGGACGCCGCGACCGGGTCCGCCCGACCCCAGCCAGGCGGCCAGCGCGGCGGCGACGGTCGGGCCGATCCCATCGATCTCCTCGAAGCGCACCGGCTCCTCGCTGGCGACCCGCTCCAGGATCGCGGCGGCCCGCGCGAGCCAATGGTCGCCGACGGGGACCTCGCCGGCCAGCCATGCAGCGAGTTCGATGGCCGTGGTCCAGCCGACCTGCGGGACACCCAGCGCCGCGATCAGGCGTTCGAGCGGCCGGCGCTTCGACTTCTGGATCGAGGCGTGCAGGTTCTCCGCACTCTTGCGCGCGAACCGGTCCAGACCCTCCAGGTCCTCGATCGAGAGCCGGTAGAAGTCGCCGCGCCGCCTGATCAGCCCCCGCCCGAGGAGCTGCTCGAGGACCTTCCAGCCGGCGCCTTCGATGTCCATGCCGCCGCGCCCCGCGAAGTGGGCGAATTCCTGGCCGACGCGCGCCGGGCAGGTCAGGTTGGGGCAATAGACCCGCACGGCACCTTCGTCCTGCACCACGGCCGTCCCACAGACCGGGCATCCCGCGGGCATTTCGAATTGACGCTCGGCGCCCGTTCGGCGATCGATGAGCGGCCGGACCACCTCGGGAATGACGTCGCCGGCCTTCTGGAGCACCACCCAATCACCGATCCGGATGTCCTTGCGCCGAATCTCATCGAGGTTGTGGAGCGTGGCCCGGGCGACGGTGGATCCGGACACTTTCGTCGGGGAGAGGTGGGCGACCGGAGTGAGCGTGCCCGTCCGCCCGACGTATGGAACGATGTCCTCCACGAAGGATTCGACCTGCTCGGGCGGGAATTTGAACGCGATCGCCCAACGGGGGGCGCGGCTCACCATCCCCAGGCGAGCCTGCTGGTCGAACCGGTCGACCTTGACCACCACGCCATCGGTCTCGTACGGGAGGTGGTGGCGGGCCTCTCGCCAGCGCTCGGTGAAGTCGATCACGCCGTCGATGTCGAGATCCTCGGCATGCTCCGGATTGACCGGAAAGCCCAGGGTTGCGAGCCTCACGAGCGCGTCGGACTGGGACCGCAGCCCCGGCGCCACCGACTCGACGGCTCCCGTGACGCCACCGAACAGGGTTGCCTGGGCGCCGGCCCCATCGTCCTCGTGTTCGACCAATTGATACAGCCAGGCCGACAGGCGACGGCTGGCGGTCACACCCGGGTCGAGCTGACGGAGCGAGCCCGCGCCGCTGTTCCGTGGATTGGCGTAGAGCGGGAGCCCCGCGTCCTCGCGCTCGGCGTTGATCCGGGCGAATTCGGCCCTGGGCATGAAGACCTCGCCGCGGACTTCGATGTCAACCGGCTCGGTCAAACGGGCCGGAATCACGGAGATCGTGCGCAGGTTAGCCGTGACATCTTCACCGGTCGTGCCGTCCCCACGGGTCGCCCCCTGTACGAACCGACCACGCTCGTAGCGCAGCGAAACGGCCAGCCCATCGATCTTGAGTTCGGCCACATAGCGCAGGTCCGGCGTTGGCTCAGGCGGCGGTGGCAGACCCAGACCGCGGCGCACGCGGACATCAAACGCCCGAAGCTCGTCATGGCTGAAGGCATTGGCCAGCGACAGCATCGGCCGTCGGTGCCGGACCTCTTCGAAGGTGCCGGTTGGCGCGTCGCCGACCCGTTGGGTCGGCGACTCGGCGGATACCAGCTCCGGGTGCGCCGTCTCCAGCGCCACCAGCTGGGCGAACAGGCGGTCGTAGTCGGCATCGCTGATATCCGGGGCATCGCTACCGTAATAGCGCTGATTGGCCCGATCGATCTGCGCCGACAGCTCGGCATGGCGGAGCGCAGCGGAGGCGGGGTCGAGCGCGGCCGCCGCCTGGACCAGGGCGGGATCGACTGGGGGAAGCTGGACCGTGGCCATCATCGGCTACGAGGGTACCGAACCCGATGCATCGCCGCTTCCAGGTCGTTGATCGGTCGAACCCGGGGATGAATTCGGCCGGTTTCGGCGGCGGGCCCGGGGTCAACGGAATCCGCGAAGCATGTCCGCCCGTGGCCGCGTCGCATCTCGCTACCATGAACTGGATGGATCGACGCGGGCTGATCGCGACCGTGGTGCTCAGCTTGAGCGTCGCGGGCGCCGGGTGCGGAGGACCAGCCGTCCAACGGGGAGGACAAGCGATGGATGAGCAGCTCTTTTCTGCGGCGGCCGCGGGCGACCTCGCTGCGATCCACGCCGCGTTGTCCGACGGCGCGCATGTCGATGCCCGCGACGCCACCGGTCGGACGCCGCTGATGGTCACGACCGAAGCACACCTGACCGATGCGTTCCGCGCGCTGCTCGAGGCCGGTGCCGATGTCGATCTCCAGGACGACAAGCTCGATAACCCGTTCCTGTACGCCGGCGCCGAGGGGTTGCTCGACATCCTCCGGCTGGCCAACGAGGCCGGCGCCGACCCGTCGATCACGAACCGCTACGGCGGCGTGGCGGTCATCCCGGCCTCCGAGCGCGGTCACGTGGAGGTCGTCCGCTACCTCCTTACCGAGACGGCCGTAGACGTCAACCACGTGAATCGGCTCGGCTGGACGGCACTGCTCGAGGCCATCCTCCTATCCGATGGCGGCCCTGACCACCAGGCCATCGTGGCGCTGCTCATCGACCACGGGGCAGACGTGAACCTGGCGGACCGCGACGGGGTGCGGCCCCTGGCGCACGCCCGGACTCGCGGCCACCTGGAGACCGCGGACCTCCTGGAGGCCGCCGGAGCGCTTCCCTGATCCGCATCTAGCCCGTGATCTCGAGGTTGGCCAGGCTGACGAGCATCGTCTTGCGGCCAATGGTTGCATCCTTGAAGGCGACGGTGACCTCCTCGTCGGAGCGGGTCAGCTTGGAGGTGACGACGATCCCGTCGCCCCACCGGGCGTGACGAATCCGGTCGCCATCGCGGAACTGGCGCTCACCCGGGATCACCGGGCGTGGCAATTTCGGAGCGCCGGTTCCGGCCCGGGCTCCGGGCGGACGGCTCGTCCCCTCCCCCATGTCGTCGTCCCAGGCGCTGACTCGGCGAGCCAGCGTCCCTGACGGCGCACCCTCGGCATAGGCTTCGCGCTTCGCGGCCAGGTCACGTCCGGGCCGGAACGGCTGGCCGTCCGCCGGCGCCCCAGGTCGGCCGCTCCCCTGACGAAAGGCCGCGCCAGCACCTCCCCGCGCAGGCGCGCCGCCGCCGCGGGCGGGCGTCCCGAACCGACTCGTCCGCCGCGCACCGAACACGAGATCCAGGTCCAGGTCGCCCCGGTCCTCGCCGACCAGCTGGGGACCGGCCATGAGCTCAGCCGGAATCTCCAGGAGGAACCGCGACGGCACCGACGCCTGGCCCATCCCCCAGGTCGCCCGTCGCCAGGCGTGTGACAGGTAGAGCCGCCGCTTGGCCCTGGTGATCCCGACGTAGGCGAGCCGGCGCTCCTCCTCCAGCTCCTTCTCGTCATCGAGCGCCCGACGGTGCGGGAAGAGGCCCTCTTCGAGCCCGGCGATGAACACCACCGGGAACTCGAGACCCTTGGCCGCGTGGAGCGTGATCAAGGTGACGGCGTCGGCGTCGCCCTCGTACGAGTCCTGGTCGGCCACGAGGGCTGTCTCCTCGAGCAGGCGGTCCAGCGCGTCGTCTGGCGCAAGGTCGTCGTACCGGGTGGTCACCGCGCGCAGCTCGAGCAGGTTGGCCCAGCGCTCTTCGCCATCCTCCGATCCATCGGCCAGCATCGCCCGATAGCCCGACGCTTCGAGCGCCTCGTCGAGCAGCTCCGGGAGCGGCAGGACGCCGACGCGAGCGCGGATCCGACGCACCACGAGCGCAAATTCCAGCAGTGCGTTCCGGGTCCGCGACGCGATCCCCTCCAATTCTCCGCGAACGGCCGCCTCGATGGCACCCCAGGTCGTCCCGCCCTCGCGCGCGGCGGCAGCCCGCAGGACCTCGATCGTCCGCTCGCCGATCCCGCGGGCCGGCACGTTGATGATCCGTTCGAAGCTGACGCTGTCCGTGTCCGACCGTAGGATCCGCAGGTAGGCCAGGGCATCCTTCACTTCACGCCTGGCGTAGAACCGGGTGCCCCCCACCAGCTGGTAGCGAATGCCGTAGCGCAGGAACGATTCCTCGATGGCGCGGGACTGCGCGTTCATTCGATACATGACCGCGATGTCGCGGGCACGGAACCTTGTGTCCTCCTCGTCCGCGCGCCGGGTCAGGGCACTCGCGCGCCCGCCCGCCATGCCCTCCACCTGGCGGGCGATCCACTCGGCCTCCTCCTCCTCGTTATAGGCCTCGAAGCGCTGGATCTGGACACCGCCCGCGTTCTCCGTCCAGAGCTTCTTGTCCTTGCGCGCGCTGTTGCGCGAGACCACGGCATGGGCGGCGTCAAGAATCAACTGCGTGGATCGATAGTTCTGTTCGAGCTTGACCACGGCCGTCGCGGGCCAATCACGCTCGAAATCGAGGATGTTGCGCAGATCCGCGCCGCGCCACGAGTAGATCGACTGGTCGTCATCGCCGACCACGCACAGGTTGTGATGGCGGGCGGCCAGGGCGCGCACCCACAGGTATTGCGCGCGGTTGGTGTCCTGGTACTCGTCGACGTGGAGGTAGCGCCAGCGTTCCTGGTACTTCGCGAGGACCTCGGGTGCCTCGTCAAAGAGTCGGACGGCTTCGAGCAGAAGGTCGTCGAAGTCGAGTGCGTTGGCCTTTCGCAGGCGCTCGCGATAGCGTCTGGCCAGGTGTGCGATCGTGCGCTCTCGATGGTTGGCGGCATGCTCCACGAGGGTCTCGGGGTCCAGCATCTCGTTCTTGGCCCGGCTGATGGCACCCAGCACCGCACTCGGGCGAAACTCCCCGGTGAGCGGCAGATCTTCCTCGCGCAGGATCTGTTTCATCAGGGAACTCTGATCGTCCGTGTCGTAGATCACGAAGCGGCGGCCGATCCCGATCGCCTCGCCCTCCTGGCGCAGGACGCGGGCACAGAGTGCGTGGAACGTCCCGGCCATGACGTCGCGGCCGCCCTCGCCGGCCAGGCTGATGATCCGTTCGCGCAGCTCGGCGGCCGCCCGGTTGGTGAAGGTGACCGCCAGGATCCGCCAGGGCGCCACGTCCTTGACGCCGATGAGATAGGCGATCCGATGGGCCAGCACCCTGGTCTTGCCAGACCCGGCGCCAGCCAGGATCAGGAGCGGCCCGTCCGTCGTGGTGACGGCCCTCGCCTGCTCCGGGTTGAGCGCGTGGACGATCTCGCGCGCCCGTGCCGCGACGGCCGCAGGACGGGCCGCCGGATCGAGCGGAGGCGGCGGGGCCGCCAGCGCAAGTTCGGCATCCGCGCGGCCTTGCGCATCACGCAGCCAGGCCGGCTCCTCGGGGGCCGCTCCGGGCGAATCGTCGTATTCCACGAAGACGGTCCCGGCCGAAGCGGCAGGGTCCGTCGCCTCGTCGAGCGTGGGGTTACCGGGGCGCTGTCGTCGGGTGGGACTCACCCATCCATTGTAGGTGTGGGCTCTGCACCGGGCCGTATCGGACGCAGTCGCATCGCCGCGCAGATGGTTACGAGGCCGGAGCCAGTTGATCGGCCGCCGGCGCCGCAATCGTGACCGTCTCGTCCCACTTGGAGAGGATCAGTTCCAGGGTCAACGATCCCAGGTCACCAGCGGCGGCGACGATGCTGATCCCGGCTAGACGGTAGGTGTTCTTGTCGACCCGGACCGTGATCGTCGCGGTGCCGGCACTCAGATCGATGGGCAACTCCTCGGCCGCCGCACCGGTCGGGTCCAGTGCCGCCAGCGCCTCGGGCGTGAGCTCAATCGTGACCGCGTAGCACTTCGCGCTACCGCATGCGACGTCCTCGCCCTTGACCGGATTGACGGCGTCGTTGAGCAGGAAGTCGCCGAGACCATCAACGATGGCGGTCGGGTTGGATGGGTCGATTGGAAGCTCGCCCGTGGAGTCCTCCGTCACCTCGAACAGCGGACCGCCCAGCGACGTTTTCACGTACGAGGTCGTGCCGATCTGGATCAGCTCGCCGGTCAACCCGAGCAGGGCGGGAACGGCGAACGTCGCGTGCATGTTGCCGCCGGTCATGTCGACGTCGGCCGCGAGTGACGTACCGGTGAGGGTCATCGCCGCGCCCGAGTCCCCGGTCCCGAACAGATCGGCAGTGATCGAGCCCTCAACGGTGGCCTCAAGATGAACGCTTTTGGCGCCTTCGGTGGCCTTGAGCGCCGCAGTGATGATGGCGGTCGGGTCCGTCAATTCCGGAAGCGCCGCGCTGCCGCAGCCACCCAGAACAAGGGAGACGGCGACGAACAGAGCGAGCGCGGCGGACGTGGAGCGAGAAAAGCGAGACATCTGGCACCTCGGTATGTCGATCTGGAGGCAGTCGACGGATTGACTTCCGGTGTCAATGTCGGCGTGCCGGTGCGTCCTGTCAACCAGCCGATAGTCCAGCGGCCAGGGGTCGTGCCGGCCGGAATCGATGAGGCCCCCGGCGGAGCCGGGGGCCTCATCGAGCGTTGAACGTTGCGAACGGGTCGGATTAGAAGTCCATCCCTCCGCCGCCGCCGTGGCCGTGATCGCCACCGCCGCCGGCCTTTTCCTTCTCCGGCATGTCCGAGATCAGCGTCTCGGTGGTCAGGACCATAGCCGCGATGGAGGCCGCGTTCTGGAGTGCCGAGCGCGTCACCTTGGCCGCGTCGACGATGCCCTTCTTGAACATGTCCCCATACTCGCCCTTGAGCGCGTCGTAGCCATGGCCGGGCTTGAGTCCCTTGACGTGGGCCACGACGACCTCGCCGGACTGCCCGGCATTGTCGGCGATCTGACGGGCGGGAGCCTCGAGTGCCTTGCGCACGATGTCGACGCCCACCTGGGCATCGCCTTCGAGCTTGACCTTGTCGAGGACCGGGATGGCCTGCAGGAGGGTTGTCCCACCACCGGCGACGAGACCCTCTTCAACGGCTGCACGGGTCGTCGAGAGCGCATCTTCGATGCGGTGCTTCTTCTCCTTGAGCTCCACTTCCGTGGCCGCGCCGACCTTGATGACGGCGACGCCACCGGACAGCTTGGCGAGACGCTCCTGAAGCTTTTCCTTGTCGTAGTCCGAGGTCGTGTCCTCGATCTGCGCCTTGATCTGGGTCATGCGAGCCTTGATCAGGTCCGCCTTGCCGTTGCCGTCGATGATCGTCGTGTCGTCCTTGGTCGCGACGACGCGACGGGCCGAACCGAAGTCCTCGAAGGTGACCGAGTCGAGCTTGCGCCCGATCTCCTCGCTGATGACCGTGCCGCCGGTCAGCACGGCGATGTCGCGGAGCATCTCCTTGCGCCGATCGCCAAAGCCCGGGGCCTTGACGGCCAGGACGTGGACCGTCCCGCGCAGCTTGTTGACGACCAGGGTGGCGAGCGCCTCGCCGTCGACGTCCTCGCTGATGATCACCGTGGGCTTGCCCTGCTGGACCGCCTTTTCAAGGGCCGGCAGCATGTCCGCGACGCTCGAGATTTTCTTGTCCGTGATCAGGATGAGCGGGTTGTCGAGGACCGCCTCCATGCGATCCGGGTTGGTCACGAAGTACGCCGAGAGATAGCCCCGATCGAACTGCATGCCCTCGGTGTATTCCTTCTCGAGACCCAGGCTCTGGCCCTCTTCGACCGTGATGACGCCGTCCTTGCCGACCTTGTCCATCACCTCGGCGATGATCTCGCCGACCTCGGGATCCGCGGCGCTGATGGCCGCGACGGCGGCGATCTGCTCGCGATTGTCGACCGGGCGGGCGACCCTGGCGATCTCGGCCACGACTGCCGCGACCGCTGCCTCAATGCCGCGCTTGACGACCATCGGGTTGGCCCCGGCCGTGACGACGCGGAGCCCCTCGGCGACCATCGCCTGGCCGAGCACGACCGCGGTGGTCGTCCCGTCCCCGGCCACGTCGTCCGTCTTGGTGGCGACTTCCTTGAGCAGCTGGGCGCCCATGTTCTCGAACGGATCGTCGAGTTCGATATCGCGCGCGATCGTCACACCGTCGTTGGTGATCGTCGGCGAGCCGAACTTCTTGTCGAGGACAACGTTGCGACCCTTTGGCCCGATCGTGACCTTGACCGCGTCGGCCAGGCGATCGATGCCGCGCTTGAGCGAGCGACGAGCCGTCTCGTCGAAAATGATCTGCTTAGACAATTCGTGTGTCCCTCCAGGAACGTGCGGGAGTGGGAAGCTGCGGCGAGGTCGCCGTCAACCCTCGACGAGCGCCAGGATGTCCTTCTGGCTGACGATGAGGAGTTCGTCCCCATCGATCTTGAATTCGGTGCCGGCGTACTTGGCGTAGAGGACCTTGTCTCCGGCCTTGACGTCCATCGATTCGCGCTTGCCGTCATCGAGGATCCGGCCGGGGCCGGCGGCGATGACCGTGCCCTCCTGGGGCTTCTCCTTGGCGGTGTCCGGAAGGACGATGCCGCTCTTGGTCATCTCCTCACGGGCGCTCGGCTTGATGACCACGCGATCGCCGAGGGGGCGCAGCTTGGTCGAGATCGGAGCGGCTTTCGTCGCTGTCGCAGTCGCAGTGGCTTTGGCCAACGTGCATTCCTCCTGTGACGGCCAGGGCCGACCGTCGGGCTTCGATGTGCGGGACCGCCAACAGGCCGGTTTGGGCCGGAGTTCTGACGTTCCCTTGAACCTCGATGTCGGCACCGCGAGGGCCGTGCGAACCTCCGGCCGGTGATCCCGGCGTCGGTCGGACTCGGTGGGTCGCGATGCTGGCACTCTCGGGGTGCGAGTGCCAAACGGAGAGTAGCGAACTGGGGGCGTGCCTGTCAACCGCCCCCCACCGCACGTCAGCCTGCGGCGCTCGCCGATGGGATGGCCGCGCGGCCGTTTCGCGGAAACGCCCGGTCGTAGGCCGGGACGAGGCCGGCGACCACGGTGTCCAACGAGGTACCGCGTTGCTCGGCCAGCCAGGCCGCCGTGATGGTGACCCACTCGGGTTCGTTGCGCCGGCGCGGAGCGCCAGGTGGGGACAGGAACGGAGAATCGGTCTCGATCAGGAGGCGATCCGGTGCGACCAGGGCGGCCGCTTCGGCGGAGGCCTCCTCACCGGTCCTGAACACCAGGCCCGAGAAGCTGACGGCGAGACCCATATCGATGACAGTCCTGGCGTAATCCATCGGTCCGGAATAGGAGTGGATGACGGCCGCTGGCCGCTCGCCGAATGCGCTGGCCCAGCTGGCGGTACCGATCCCGGCCCGCCTGAGTTCCTCGACCATGGCGTCCTGCGCATCGCGCCGACCGGGACTCGATCGGCAGTGAAGGATGGCCGGCTTGCCAGTCTCGAGCGCCAGCTGGAGATTGCGGCGCAGGTTGGTGACCTGGTCCGGGATCGGGCTGAAGACGCGGTCGTAGTCGAGCCCGGTTTCGCCGATCGCAGCCACCCGCGGGTCTGCGGCCCACTTGACGATCCGCGCCCAATCCGTGCTGTCCACCTTGGCCGCGTCATGTGGATGGACACCGACCGCCGCGTCGAGCGATGGGTATCGGTCGATCAGGCCAAGGGCACGCTCGCTCGACGCGAGGTTCCAACCAGGGACGAGGATCCGCTCGACGCCGGCGAGTCGGGCGCCTCCAAGAACCAGCTCCACATCACCATCGAATCGGTCAGCGTTGAGATGGCAATGGCTGTCGATGAGGGGCACCGGCGCATGGTACGTGTGGGCGGCAGCTTTGCACCTGCGCTCGACCGTTCCGGGTGCCGGCCGGGAGTTTGGGTCAACTGTGAACTGTGAGTTTCGTGATTGGTACGAGTCAGCGTGGCCGATTGACCAGGGTGCGGCGTGGGGCGTCGGCCATCCACATTCGTGCCGATGATGCCACCTGGAGTTGATCCGGCACGTCGATACGGACCTGAGTGAATCGGCCGATGCGCTGCCGGCTGGCGGTTACGCTGGCGGCGGGTCGAGGTCGAGGCGTGGGAAGAGTGGTTCCGCGATCGTGACTCGGCCCACCTCGGCAGCGTGGGCGCCCCAGACGAGCTCCTGAAGGATTGCGGGGCCGCCATTGCCGTCCGCGAGGTACGGGTATGCGTATCCCAGCTGCGCCATCACACGGGGCGCGGTTCCAGGCATGAACGGCGCGACAGCCAGGCCGATCAGTCGGCACAGCTCGAGCAGGTCGCCGAGCACGTCCTGCAACTGCTGGGCCGCTGTCTCGTCGCCGGCCTTCGCGGCCTTCGCCAGCTCCCATGGTTTCTCGGCGTCAACCATCCGATTGCCATTCTCAACCAGCGTCCAGAGGGTGGCCAACGCCTCATGGAGGAGGCATGCCTCCAGTCGTTCGGCGTAGATACGCAGGGCGTCGGCGGCGACGGCGGCCAGGCGGGGATCCCGTCCGGGCGGAGGCCGCTCCCCGTCGAAGTATCGGTTGGTCATCGACACGGTGCGATTGAGCAGGTTGCCAAAGTCATTCGCCAGGTCCGCGTTGTAGCGACGGACAAAGGAGTTCCACGACACCTCGGCGTCGCGGTCGAACGGCACCTCGCGCAGGACGACATAGCGCGCGCCATCCGCCCCGAACGCGGCCACGAAGTCATTTGGATCGAGGAAGTTGCCGCGGCTCTTGCTCATCCGCTCGCCGCCGGCCGCCAGCAGCCAGCCGTGGACCCAGACCGCCCGCGGTGCCGCCAGCCCTGCGCTCCAGAGCATGGCCGGCCAGAAGATCGTGTGGAACCTCGCAATGTCCTTGCCGATCACGTGCAGGTCGGCCGGCCACCAGCGCTCGAACGCCGCCGGGTCGTCGGGGAAGCCGGCGCCGGTGATGTAGTTGATCAGGGCGTCGTACCAGACGTAGATCTTGCCCGCTTCGGGGTCCCAGCTGCCGTCCTCACGCAGCGACGTCTCGCCGTTCTCGGCGATCGGGAACGGGATCCCCCAGTCGCCCGGCGTGCGCTCGCGTGAGATGGAGAAGTCCTCGAGGCCATTCCGGATGAACCCGAGCATCTCGTTTCGGCGGAAATCCGGCTGAACGAACCCGGGGTGCTCGGCGTAGTGCCGCTCAAGGCGCTCCTGGTAGGCCGACAGGCGGAAGAACCAGTTACGCTCGGTCAGCCACTGGAGCGGGACCTCCGGGTGGTTGGGGCAGATGGTGCCGCGCGCGGTCTCCTGCACATCCGTGGCGTTCCGAAACCCCTCGCTTGGGCAATACCAGCCCTCATACGTGCCCAGGTAGATATCGCCATTGGCGTGCGCTCGCCGAACCATCTCCTGTGCGGACCGGAAGTGGTCGGGGTCCGTCGTCCGAATGAATCGGTCGGGGGAGATCGCCAGGGCGTCCTCGGCCGCCTTGAAGTACCCGACCTTCTCGTCCACGAACGCGCGCGCGCTCCGACCTTCATCGACCGCCGCCTGGGCGATGTTGATCGAATGCTCGTCCGTACCGGTCAGGAACCGCGTGTCGTCGCCCTTCATGCGGTGCCAGCGCGCGATCACATCCGAGCCGATCACCTCGTAGAGCGTGTGCAGTCCGGGCTTGTTGTTGGCATAGGCGATGGCCGTCGTCAGGTAAAAGCGGGGGCGGGACGCTCGGTCGGTCATGGGAGCGCGATGGTAGCAGCGGCGAGCGCGCTTCCGCCTTACGACGCCGGCTGAAACGGGTGTCGCCAGCGGAGGCCTGGGAAGCGGCTGTAGTCCCGATCCGTGGTGATGAACTCCGCGCCCGATTCGATAGCCAGCGCCGCATGGTAGGCATCTGCCACGATGTTGCCTCGGGCGCCGGACGCGATGCACAAGCGCCGAAACGTGGGCCAGTGGTGATCGCCAGGAGCAACGATCATGGCGCTGGGCTGGGCGCGCAACTCGTCCACAGCGTCCAATGCAACGGTTGCCGAAGTCGGGGTCGTGAAGACACGCGGGTTCGTGACGATCCGGACGAAGCCACTCAGGGCGAGTTCAGAGAGGCCGACGGGATCGTCTGCGGCAAACGCTGCGTGGAGCCAGCCACGGTAGCGTTGGTGGTCCGGCATCCCATCATGCAGTGCGTAGACGATGACATTGACATCCAGCAGGATCAGGGCGAAGTCCCCTCCATCAGGTCCAGCAGAGCCGCGCTGTCGTCCAGGTCGACACCAGGCTGGAGTCCCCCCCCGGAAATCGTGGGAAGTGGCGGCACCATCGAACGGTTGCCGTCTCGCCGCCGTGCCATCGAAGCGCGGACCGCGTCCTCAACCACCGCACTCAGCGTGCGGCCTGATCGTGCCGCGACGGTTTTGACCTCGATCAGCAGCCCCGCATCGATGTTCACAGTCGTTCGCATGCATCAAAGCATCGCCCATGTGCATCAAGATGTCAATGGCGGAAGTGGCGGATCCCGGTCATCAGCATCGTGCCGCCGGCGGCGTCCACGGCGGCGATCGCCTCTGCATCGCGCATGGAGCCGCCGGGCTGGACAACGGCGGTCACGCCGGCCGACAGGCACACCTCGACGGCATCGGGGAACGGGAAGAAGGCATCGCTGGCGCACGACGCGCCCACGGTCGACGCCTCGCCGAGCATGGCACGGGCCTTGGCGACGGCCTGCCGCGCGGCGTCGACCCTCGAGGTCTGGCCGCTCCCCAGCCCGATGAGGCGGCAATCCTTGACGAGGACGATCGCGTTCGAGGTGATACCCCGGACGAGGCGCCAGGCGAGATCGAGATCTTCCCGCTCCCGGTCGGTCGGCGTTCGAGGTGTCGCACAGGTCCACGTGCCGGGATCGTCGGTGCTCGTGTCCGGTGCCGTGACGAGGACAGCGCCACCAGCGCTCCGGACGGCGTCGGTTGGCGAGGTAGAGCCGGCCGCAACGGGCGCATCGGCGGCGAGCGCCTCGTCGACGAGGACCCGGAGGTTGGGTTTTGTGGCCAGCACCACCAGCGCGTCGGCGGTGTACGCGGGAGCGATGACGATCTCCAGAAAGATGGAGGTGAACGCGAGGGCCATCTCGTGATCGACCTCGCGGGTGACCGCCACCACTCCGCCGAAGGCACTCACCGGGTCCGCTCCAAGCGCCGCGGCCCACGCATCAGCAAGGTTGGCGCGTTCCGCGGCGCCGCACGGGTTCGTGTGCTTCACGATGACCACCGCAGGCCCGCGGAGTGCGCGACCCAGCCCTGATGCCGCGGCGGCGTCGAGCACGTTGTTGTAGGACAGGGTCTTGCCCTGGAGCGGCATCCGCTCAACGCCGAACAGCCCATCGTCGAGAGTCGTCCCCGGACGTCGGTAGCGTGCTGCGGGCTGGTGCGGGTTCTCGCCATAACGGAGCGTCTCGACCTTGTCGAGCGAGACCGTCAGCGTCGGCGGATACGGGTCGGAGGCCCCGGGCAACCCGGGTTCGTCGGGGAGTTCGAGACCCGCCGCGGCCATCCGGCCCGGGAGCTCCGCGGCGATCCGCGCATCGTAGGCCGCGCTAACGGCGAACGCCTCGAGCGCGAGGGCGCGACGGAGGCCGGCATCGATCCCGCCGTCGGCGTCGAGGGCCGCCAGGATCGCGGCGTAACGCGAGGGCGATGTGACGATCGCGACGTTGGCGTGGTTCTTGGCGGCCGCCCGGACCATCGACGGCCCGCCGATGTCGATCTCCTCGATCAGTTCGTCCAGCGTGATGCCGGGCCGCTCCAGCGCCGCCGCGAACGGGTAGAGGTTGACGACCACGACTTCAAACGGTGCGATCCAGGCGCCCAGCAGCTGATGCCGGTGATCAGCCAGCCGGTGATCGGCCAGGAGGCCGGCATGCACCCGCGGATGGAGGGTCTTCACTCGGCCGTCGAGCATCTGTGGCGATCCCGTGACCGCAGCGACATCGGTGACCGGGAGGCCCCCGTCGCGCAGCGCCCTCGCCGTCCCGCCGGTCGACACCAGCTCGAACCCACGGGCGACGAGTCCCCGACCGAGGTCCACGAGTCCCGACTTGTCGGAGACGGACAGGAGCGCGCGTCGCGGCAGCGGGACGCGCGCATCGGCCAGTCCCAGGTCCGCGATCACGTGCCGTCCATCCGGCGCAACCGAGAGCGCGCCCGCCAGCAGCAAGGCGACGGCGCGGGGCAGGAGTCGGTGCTCGACCGCGCGGATCCGGTCGTGCACGGTCTCAGCATCTTCGCCGGGGAGAACCGGCACCGCCTCCTGGACGATGATCGGGCCGCCGTCGAGGCTCGCGTCGACCAGGTGAACGGTGCAGCCGGTTACGGTCACGCCGTGGGCGATGGCGTCAGTCACTGCATGCGCCCCGGGGAAGGCCGGCAGGAGCGATGGATGGGTATTGAGGATCCGGCCGCCGAATGCCGCCAGCATGGCCGGGCCGATGATCCGCATGTATCCCGCCAGGACGACGACGTCCGCCCGGACAGCCTCCAGCGTCGCGGTGAGTGCCAGGTCATCGCCGCGGGGCACCAGCGCGGTGTCGATCCCTTGCTCCGCGGCCCAGTCGAGCGCCGGACAGGCTCGATCGGCGAAGACCAGCGCGATCTCCCCGCCAAGCTCGCGACGCTCGGCCGCGGCGGCCATGGCCCGCAGATTCGAGCCCCCGCCCGAGACGCCGACGGCGATCCGTCCAGTCATCGGGCGAGCTCCGCGGGCAGGCCCTCCAGCGGCCCCTCGATGTAGCGGGCGGGCGGAACGGCCGCGGCATCAGGGGCGATCGCGGCACCCGGGTCCGCGGCGGGGGGCACCGCGTCGACGACCTCGCCGACCTGGATCCCGACGAAACCGTGCTGTCCGAGCGCAGCAATCGTGGCCGCAGTTGCGACCAGTGGCACGACAGCGATCATCCCGAGACCGCCGTTGAAGGTCGCGCGCAGCTCCGCGTCATCCAAGCCACCCAGGGCGCCGATGAGCCGCATAACTGACGGCATCACCCAGCGCGAGGGGTCGAGTCGGGCCGCCAGTCCGGCCGGCAGCGCCCGTGGCACGTTGCCGGGCAGGCCCCCACCGGTGATGTGCGCGAGGCCATGCAGATCCCAGCCCAGGCCCACCAGCGTCTGACGAACGGCGAGGATGGCCCGGGCATAGATCAGGGTCGGGGTCAAGAGCACCTCGCCGAGCGTGGCCATCGCCTCATGCTCCGCGCCTTCCAGGGCAGACGTCGCAGCGGCATCCCCGAGCGTTCGACGAAGTCGCGCCTGGTAGGGCTCGGCGAGGTCCAGGTCCCACTCGGCCATCAGCGCGCGAACCAGCGAGTAGCCGTTGGCGTGCAGACCTGACGAGGCAACACCGACGATCGCGTCACCGGCCCGCACCGCGGAGCCGTCGATGACCCGGGTGCGCTCGACGACCCCGATCGCCGTCCCGGCCAGGTCGAAGGCGTCGGCTGTCATCAGCCCCGGGTGTTCCGCCGTCTCGCCGCCCACGAGGGCACAGCCCGCGGCGCGGCAGCCCACCGCCACGCCGCTGACCAGTTCCGCAACGGCGACCGGGTCCAGTTCCCCGACGGCGACGTAGTCCAGGAAGGCCAGCGGCTCGGCGCCCGTACAGACGACGTCGTCGACGCACATGGCCACAAGATCGATCCCGATCGTATCGAACCGCCCGACCCGGGTGGCGATGGCCGTCTTGGTGCCGACCCCGTCGGTCGAGGCGACGAGGAGTGGCTCGCGGTAGCCGTCGGGGATCGCGAACGCGCCGCCGAAGCCGCCCAGTCCGCCGAGCACCTCGGGCCGACGCGTCGATTCAACGTGGCCGCGGATCAGGTCGACCGCCCGCTCCCCGGCCGCGACATCAACGCCGGACCGTCGATAGGCCGCCCGTCCCTCAGCCACCGGGTGCGGCACCCACGGGTTCCTCGAGGACAAACTTGCGGCGCGACGGATCATATGGGACGGGCTCCGGGTACTTGCCGTCAAAGCAGGCGAAACAGAACCGCTCATACGGCAGCTCGAGTGCCGCGAGCACCCCCCGGATCGACAGGTAGCCAAGTGAATCGGCCCCGATGAAGTCCCGGATTTCGGGTTCCGTGTGGGTCGCCGCGATCAGCTCCGTCTCGACCTGCGTATCGATCCCGTAGAAGCACGGGTGGTAGATCGGCGGCGCGCTGATGCGGACATGGACCTCGGTCGCCCCGGCGCGACGCAACAGGTCGACGATCCGCTTGGTCGTGGTGCCGCGCACGATGGAGTCATCGACGACGATCAGCCGCTTGCCGGCGACCACCGCCGGCAGCGGATTGAGCTTGATCGTCACACCGCGGTGACGCAGCCCGGCGGACGGCTGAATGAAGGTTCGGCCGGCGTAGCGGTTGCGATACATCCCCTCGCGGTACGGGATGCCGGACGCCTCGGCGTAGCCAGCGGCAGCCGGAGCGCCGGTGTCTGGCACGGGCATCACGAGGTCCGCGTCGACCGCATGCTCGGACGCCAGCTGGATCCCCATCTGGCGACGGGCCTCATACAGGTTGCGCCCTTCCATATACGAGTCCGGCCGCGCGAAGTAGATCAGCTCGAAGACGCACAGCGCCGGCGTGGCCGCCGCGAAGCGGACGGACCGCGGCGACTGTCCCGGCTCGAGGATGACCAGCTCGCCCGGTTCGACGTCGCGCACGTACTCGGCGCCCACGATGTCGAGCGCGGCCGTCTCCGACGACAGGCACCAACCGGTCGTGGCGTCGTCGTCGCGCCACAGTCCATCGTCGCGGCCACCCACGAGCGGGCGCGTCAGCCGCCCGAGCACCAGGGGCCGGAACCCGAATGGGTCGCGCACCCCGATGACCCGACGCTCATCGAGCACGACCAGGCTGTACGCGCCCCGAACCCGTGGGAGCACCTGGCGGAGGGCCTCCACGGTGTCGGCGGCCGGCTCGTCCGCAAGCAGCGCGGTGAGCAGCTCCGTGTCAGTAGACGCGGGCAGCCGCGTCCGGCCGCCCTGGAGCTGGCTCAGCAGGTCCCGGGTGTTGACCAGGTTGCCGTTGTGCCCGATGGCCAGCGCGCGTCGCGGCCCGAGACGATACGTTGGCTGGGCGTTTTCCCAGATGGTCGAGCCGGTGGTCGAGTAGCGACAATGGGCGATGGCCAACTGGCCGCGCAGGCTGGGCAAGCGGCGCTCGTCGAGCACGGTGCTGATCATCCCGAGGTCCTTGTAGAGCATGAGCTGCTCGCCGTCGCTGACCGCCAACCCGGCCGATTCCTGGCCACGATGCTGGAGGGCGAACAGGCCCAGCGCCGCCACGGAGGCCGCGTCCGTTGGCTCACCCCCCGGGAGCACGGCCCCGAAAACGCCGCACATCGCTCAGCCCTCCCAGCCGAGCGCCCGCGAGAGACCGTGGTCCCAGGCGCGACGCAGGTCCACCAGCGAAACCTCGAGGGCGTCGGCCACCCGGCTGCCACGCTCCTCGGCGGCTCCGAGCGGGCCGGCCCCGGTTGATTCGATCACGAGTGCGCTGCCGCCCACGACGCCGACACGCTCCACGGGCAGGCCGTGCTGGCGGGCAAGCAACTCCAGCACCGGAGCTTGCGCGACCGTACTGCTCAGTACGAGCCGGGACGGGCTCTCGCCAAACAGGACGACGGCCGGCGAGGCCGCGAGCGCAACCCTGACCGAGGCTCCGACGCCGCCCCACATCGCGGACTCGGCCAGCGCAACCGCCAGCCCGCCGCCGGAGACGTCCTGGGCCGAGGCCACCAGGCCACGCCCGATCGCGTCGAGGACGTACGCCTGGAGCGCGGCTTCACGCGCGAGGTCCAGGTCCGGCGGGCCGTCCTCGGAGGTGGTGCCGGCAAGCGTGGCGTAGGCGGATCCGGCCAGCCCGGGCGTCGCGTCGCCAACCAGCAGGACCACGTCCCCGGCCGCCCGGAACGCTGGCCCCACGAGACGGGCCACGTCGTCGAGCAGCCCCACGACGCCAATTTCTGGCGTGGGGGCGATGGCGCCGGCCGGCGACTCGTTGTAGAGCGAGACGTTGCCGCCGGTGACCGGCACGCCGAGGGCGCGACAGGCGTCACCAAGGCCCCGGACCCCTTCGCGCAGTTGCCAGAACGCCTCCGGGCGGGTCGGGTCGCCATAGTTGAGGCAATTCGTCACACCAAGCGGGCGCGCACCGGTGATCGACACATTGCGGGTGGCCTCCGCGACTGACAGCGCGGCGCCCAGCCACGGGTTGAGTTGCCCGACCGCCTGATTGCCGTCGGTCGAGGCGACGAGCGCCTTGGTGGTTCCCTTGATCCGGATGACCGCGGCACCGCGACCCGGCCCGGTGACCGTGCCTGCCCCGACTGTCGAGTCGTACTGCTCGAACACCGGGCGCCGACTGGCGAGATTGGGCGAGCCGAGCAAGGCCAGGAGCACGGCCCCCGGGTCCATCCCGTGCTCCGGCAGGTTGTCCGTGGCGGCGGCTGCTGCCCCGGGGGCGGGCGCCAACCGTCGATGGGTCGGGGCCAGCGCGATCCGGTCGTGGACGATGGCATCGCTGGTCAGCGCGCTGGCCGGGATCCGGGCGAGCTCGAGCGCACCCGTCGCCGGTCGGCCGTCGGCGTCCAGGCCGCCGGAGACAACGGCGATGTCGCGGTCCGCGGTTACCCGTCCGATCACCGCCACCGGGAGGCCCCAGCGTTCGCACACCTCGCGGACCGCCGGCCAACGGTCCAGGCGAACGGCCGCGCACATCCGCTCCTGCGATTCCGAGATGAGCACTTCGAACGGTTCAAGCCCGGGTTCACGGCGCGGGATCGCGTCCAGGTCGATCACGATCCCGGTACCCGCCCGATCCGCGGTCTCCGAGGTGGCACACGTGATCCCGCCGGCACCCAGGTCCTGCAGCCCCTCGACGAGACCGCGTTCGATCAGCTCGAGCGACGCTTCGATCAGCAGTTTCTCGGCGAACGGGTCGCCGACCTGGACGCTCGGGCGCTTCGACGGGTCGTCGTCCGTGAACGTGGCACTCGCGAGTACGGAGGCCCCACCGATCCCGTCACGGCCGGTCGTCGAGCCGAACAGCACGACCAGGTTGCCCGGGCCGGGGGCCGCCGCAAGGGTCAGCAGGCGCTCCTCCATCAACCCGATCGCCATCACGTTGACCAGCGGATTGCCCCCGTAGCTCGGATCGAACACCAGCTCGCCGCCGACCGTCGGGACGCCGACGCAGTTGCCGTACCCGCCGACGCCGCGGACGACACCGTCGACGAGGTGGCGTGTTCGTGGGCTTGCCGGATCGCCAAACCGAAGCGCATCGAGGATGGCGATCGGTCGTGCGCCCATCGTGAAGATGTCCCGCAGGATGCCACCCACGCCGGTCGCGGCGCCTTGATATGGCTCGACCGCGGACGGATGGTTGTGCGACTCGATCTTGAACGCGACCGCCAGCCCGTCCCCGATCGAGATCACGCCCGCGTTCTCACCCGGACCGGCGATCACGCCGGCGCCCGCGGTCGGCAGGGTGCGCAGCAAGGGCTTCGAGCTCTTGTACGAGCAGTGCTCGCTCCACATGACGCTGAACATGGCGAGCTCGAGGTCGTTGGGCTCGCGGCCACCAAGCCGGTCGCGAATGGCAGTCAGTTCTTCGTCGGTGACGCCCAGCCGGCGATGGAGCGGCTCGACCGGGCGCTCGGCCAGGGTCATCGGGTGCCCGCTCCGACCGGGTTTCGGGCCACGTTGGTCGCGCGCGCTGCGCTCTCGACCAGTGAGCGGATGATCCCCATCCCGTCGTCGGAGCCAAGGATCGCCTCGGCCGCCCGCTCGGGATGCGGCATCAGTGCGGCCACGTTGCCGGCTGCATTGAGGACCCCGGCGATCGCCCGGAGGGAGCCGTTGGGGTTCGCCGGGGCGCCAGGTTGAGCGGGGGCACCGGCCGCATCGACGTAACGGAACAGGATCGCTCCGTCGCGCTCGAGGGCATCGAGGGTCACCTCGTCCGCGTAAAAGCAGCCCTCGCCATGGGCCACCGGCATGCGCAACGGGCTCCGCGAAGCCAGGGCGTGGGTGAACGCCGTATCGAGTCGCACAGGGGCGATCGACACCTCCTTGGCGACGAAGCGAAGGGACGCGTTGCGCAGCAGCGCGCCAGGCACGAGACCCGCCTCGGCGAGGACCTGGAAGCCGTTGCAGATCCCCAGGACGAGGCCGCCGCCGGCCGCAAACGCGGCAACCGCCCGCATGATCGGGCTGAACCGGGCGATCGCACCGGCCCGCAGGTAGTCGCCGTACGCGAAGCCGCCCGGCAGGACCACCGCCGCGACGCCACCAAGCGTCGCCTGTTCGTGCCACAGGCTCACGGCCTCGGCGCCGGCGAGGTCCAGGGCATGCAGGGTGTCACGATCGCAATTGCTGCCAGGGAAGACGACGACCCCGATCCGGACCGCCACGTCAGGCCTGCCCCGCCACGTCAGGCTTGCCCGCCACGCCGACGATCGATGAGGCGGCGCCGAGCGGCGCGATCTCGTACGCCTCGATCAGGGGGTTGGACAGCAACTCCCCGGCCAGGCGCTCCACGACCACCCTGGCCGACGCCACGTCGGCGGCGTCCACCGTCAGTTCGACCCGGCGGCCGACCCGCACGCCGCTGACACCACTGATCCCGAGGTGACCGAGACTCCCCTCCACCGCCCGACCCTGGGGATCCAGGATGCCGGGCTTGGGGGTGACGTTGACGGCGAACCGGAAGCTGGTCATGGGGCGATCACGTCCTCCTCCAGGTAGCGCTTGAAGCTGGCGCCAGTGATCCGCTCGTAGGCCTCGATGTAGCGGGCGCGAGTGCCTTCGATCACCTCCGCTGGCAGCTCCGGCCCGGGCGCGGCCTTGTCCCAGTCTTGCGTCTCCAGCCAGTCGCGCACGAACTGCTTGTCGAAACTGACCTGCGGCCGACCGGGCTCGTACGACGCCGCGTCCCAGAACCGCGACGAGTCCGGGGTCATGACCTCATCGATCAGGATCAGGCTGGACTCGGGCCAGCCATCGGGGATCATCTCCGAGCGGGGGTCAAGGTTCGGTCGCAACGTGATCAGGCCATCTTCGGATCGACCGCCCGCGGTTTCAAGGCCTGGCACCGCGAGCCCGAATTCGAACTTCGTGTCGGCCAGCAGGATCCCGCGCCGGGCGGCGATCGCGGCCCCATACCCGAACAGCGCCAGCGCGCGCTGGCGGATCGCCTCGGCCAGCGGCCCGGCCCACGCCGGATCAAGCGACTGTGCCGCGACGTACTCGATCATCGCGTCAAAGCTGAGGTTCTCGTCGTGGGCGCCGGCCTCGGCCTTGGTGGCCGGCGTGAAGATCGGCTCCGGCAGCCGATCGCCCTCACGAAGCCCGGCCGGCAGCGAGATCCCGCACACGGTCCCCCGCTCGCGGTACTCCTTCCAGCCGGAACCTGCGAGGTAGCCGCGGACGACGGCCTCAATCGGGACGACCTGCGTCGGACGGCAGATCATGATCCGGCCGCGGAGGTCGTCAAGCGAAAGCCCGACATCTGAGGACGCCGGCGTGGCGAATGCCTGGAGCAGCACCTCGACGTCGGTGTCCAGCAGGTGGTTCGGCACGATCCCCGCGGTTTCGGCAAACCAGAAACGGGACAGTCCTGTGAGCACCCGTCCCTTGTCGGGGACCAGCGACGGCAGGACAACGTCGAAGGCCGAGATCCGGTCCGACGCCGTCAGGACGAGCCTTCCACCCGGCACGGAATACAGGTCGCGGACCTTGCCGGAACGCAGGAAGGACTCAGCGAGCATTGAGTCGATCCAGGCGCGCCATCACCTGCGGCACGTGGGCCAGGAACGCCGTGTCGTCAAAACAGGCGTCCAGCGTTGCCAGGGGCACCCGCTGGGCGACGGTGGCATCGATCGCCAGCAGCCCGCGCAGCGGCACCCGATCGTCCGCCGCTCGCAACGCCGCGCGCTGGACGATCGCGTAGGCATCGTCGCGCGCGAGACCCGACTCGATCAGGAGGCTCAGCACCCGCGACGAGGCATGCAGGCCGTAGCCGCGCTCGATGTTCTCGCGCATTCGATCGGGCCGGACCACCAGCCCCTCGACGAGCCCCGCCATGCGCACCAGCATGTAGTCCAGCACGATCGTCGCGTCGGGCAGGATCACCCGCTCGGCGCTGCTATGGCTGATGTCTCGCTCGTGCCAGAGCGGCTGGTCCTCGAGCGCGGTGTGGGCGTAGCCGCGCAGGAGCCTGGCCAGACCGGCGATCCGCTCGGACAGGATGGGGTTGCGCTTGTGGGGCATTGCGGACGAGCCCTTCTGGCCCGGCTTGAACGGCTCCTGGAGCTCGCCGATCTCGGAGTGCTGGAGGTTGCGGACCTCCGTCGCAAAACGCTCCAGCGAACCGCCCAGGATCGCGATCGCCGTGAGCAGCGCCGCGTGCCGGTCGCGTTGGACGATCTGCGTGCTCACCGGATCCGCATGCAGCCCGAGGGCCGCCAGGACCTCCGTCTCGACATCGGGGGCCAGGTGGGAGTAGGTGCCAACAGGCCCGGAAATCTTGCCCGTTCCGATCTCGTCCACGGCGGCCGCGAGGCGCATCCGGCCCCGATCAACTTCGAATGCCCAGCCGGCCAGCTTGAGACCAAGTGTCGTCGGCTCCGCATGCACCGAATGTGTTCGCCCCATCATCACCGTGTCCGCCTCGGCCCGTGCGCGGGCGACGACCGCGCCGAGAAGCCCGTCGGCATCGAGCAGCAGCCGTTTTCCGGCCGCCCGAAGCTGGAGCGCGAGGGCGGTGTCGACCACATCGCTGCTGGTCAGGCCCATGTGGAGGAACCGCCCCTCAGGTCCGACCGTTTCGGCGATCTGGCTGACAAACGCGATCACGTCGTGGTCGGTCGTCCGCTCGATCTCGGCGATGCGATCGATATCGACGCGGGCGCGCGATTCGAGGGCGGTCAGGGCCGACTGCGGGATCGCTCCCCGGGCTGTCTGCACTCGCGCGACCGCCAGTTCCACGCGCAGCATGGCCTCGAAGCGAGCCTGGTCGGACCAGATCGCGCCCATCTCAGGGAGTGTGTAGCGACGGATCATGTGGCCCGCCTCATCGGGCCGAGCTAACCGGGAACGGCGCGTGATGGAAGCCGATATCGCGCCGGCGCTGCAGTCCAGGCGCATCGATCAGGTCCGCCGCGCCGGTCGCGGCCCTGTGGGCGGCGTCGAGATCCGGGCCCCGGCCCACGATGGACAACACCCGTCCGCCGGTCGTCCGGACCGTGCCGTCGTCGTCCCGCGAGGTTCCGGCGTGGAAGAGCAGCGCCCCGCTGGCCGCCGCCTCGCGCAGCCCCGTGATCGGGTCGCCGGATCGCGGCCGGTCCGGATATCCGGCGGCAGCCAGCACGATCGCGACGGTGGCACCCGGCATCGTCGGCAGGCGGGAACCCGTGATCCGGGCGGTCGCCAGTGCGGAGCCGAGTCGGCCCTGGGCGGCCGCGAGCAGCCAGGGTCCGAGCGCCACCGCCAGCCGCGGCAGGATGGCCTGGGCCTCCGGATCACCAAACCGGGCATTGCATTCGAGCAGCACCGGCCCATCGTCGGTCAGGATCAGCCCCGCGTACAGCGCGCCGACGAACGGCGTTCCCCGTTGGGCAAGCTCCGCGAGGATGGGGGTGTGGAAGGCGTCGAACAGGCGCTCGGCCTCGTCATCGGGCAGATCGGGCAGCGGGCTGAATGCGCCCATTCCGCCCGTGTTCGGCCCCTCGTCCCCGTCGCGCAGGCGCTTGTGGTCGCGGGCGATGGGCAGGGCCACGACATCACGGCCGTCGGTCAGGGCGATCAGGCTTGCTTCGGGACCGGCCAGTCGCTCCTCGATCACGACAATCGACTCCGCGCCAGCCGCGCCCGTGCTCGCCGCGCCAGTGCTTGCCGAGTCGGTCCGGGCGCCAACTCCCTGGACGAGCGCGAAAAGCTCAACGATCGCGCGTTCGGCCTCGTCCAGCGAGTCGCACACGGTCACACCCTTGCCGGCAGCCAGGCCGTCCGCCTTGACCACGACACCGTGGCCCCCGGACGCCAGTTGAGCGGCAAAGGCCCGGGCTGTCTCGGGGTCGCGGAACGCTCGCGCCACGGCCATCCGGACCCCGGCCGCGGCCGCGATCTCGTGGCAGAACGCCTTGCTCGATTCGATTCGAGCGGCTGCCGCCGATGGGCCGAACACCGCGATGCCAGCCGCGCGCAGGGCGTCGGCGACTCCCGCGGCAAGTGGCGCTTCCGGTCCGATGATCGCCAGCTCCACGGCCTCTCGCCGCGCTGCCGCCACGACCGCTTCGGGATCCAGGGGGCTCACGCCGGGGAGGCATCGCACGCGGGGCTCGGCGCCGATCGCGTGGCTGCCTGGCGCGACGATCACTTCGTTGCCACCCGGCTCCGAGGCGAGCTTCCAGGCCAGCGCATGTTCCCGGCCGCCACTCCCCACGATGAGGGTTCGGGTCGGGGCGATCAGGCTCACCCGACCCCCCCGGGCTGCCCGCCGGACATCCCGCCGGCGAGGCCGGACCGTCCCCGCATCGGCCGCCAGGCCCGCTCGATCGTCTGGGTTCGCTCCGGGCCGACGGATACGAAGATGATCGGGACGCCCGCGTGGGTCTCGATGGCGGTGACGTAACGCCGGGCGTTCTCGGGCAGGTCGGCCAGCGACCGGACATCGTGGATCGGCTCGTTCCAGCCTGGGAAGTCCTCGTAGATCGGGGTGGCCCGGGCGAGCGAGGCGCCGCTCGATGGCCAGGTTTCGACCCGTTGACCGTCAAGGTCGTAGGCAACGCACACGCGAATGGTTTCGATGCCAGAGAGGATGTCGAGCTTGTTGAGGGTGATCGAACTGACGCTGTTGACGGCGACGGCATAGCGCAGCGGCACCACGTCCAGCCAGCCGACCCGCCGCGGCCGCCCCGTGACCGTCCCGAATTCGTGGCCGCGCGAGGCGATCCCGGCCCCGATCTCGTCGTGCAGCTCGGTCGGATAGGGTCCGGAGCCGACCCGGGTTGAGTAGGCCTTGATGACCCCGATCACCTCGTCCACCTGGAGCGGCCCGATCCCCCCGCCGGTGCAGGCGCCGCCGGCGACCGGATTCGATGACGTCACGAACGGGTAGCTCCCGTGATCGAGATCCAGGAGCGTCCCCTGGGCACCTTCCAGGAGCACGTGCTCCCCACGGGCGAGGGCGCCCTGGACCAGCCACGTAGTGTCATCAAGATGGGGGCGGAGGCGTTCGCCCCAGGTCGCCGCCATCACGACCAGAGGTTCGACTTCAAAGGTTGGGCAGCCCATCGCCTCGAGCAGGAGGTTCTTGTCGGGCAGCGCACGGCCGATCCGTTCGCGCAGGATCGCCGGGTCGAGGAGGTCCTCCATGCGCAGGCCGATCCGCCAGGCCCGATCGCCATACGTCGGCCCGATCCCGCGCCCGGTCGTGCCCACCTTTGCGTCGCCCAGGCGGAGCTCGTTGCCGACGTCCAGGGCCACGTGGTACGGCATGATCACGTGCGAGCTGCGGCTCACGCGGACGCGGGCGACGTCGATGCCACGCGCGGCGAGCATGTCCAGCTCGTCGATCAGGGTGACCGGGTTGACCACGACGCCGTTGCCGATCACCGACGTGATGTGCGGGTAAAGCACGCCCGACGGCGTCAGGCGGAGCTTGAAGACCTCGTCACCCTTGACCACGGTGTGTCCGGCGTTGTCGCCACCCTGGTAGCGGACGACCATGGCCACCCCCTCGGCCAGGAAGTCCGTCATCTTGCCCTTGCCCTCGTCGCCCCACTGGAGCCCGACGATCACGGTGGCCGGCATCAGGACGCGTCTCCTGCGCGATTTGCGCGCCGCGTCCGGGACCATGAAAAAAGGCCCCTCGCCTGGGGGCCCGGGAACCGGGTAGACCACTCCCTCGTGGACCCACCGAGCGTTCGGCGGATCGCTGTCGACTGGTCGCTCGGGCGCCTCACGGGACGACCGATGCGCCCTGTAAGCGCGATCGCTGACCTCCTGGTTGACGGGCTCGCCCGCGCGTTCTGAGGAGGGCCGGAGTATAGCAGCGCCGATCGGCCGCCCGTCGCGCGTGATCGCTGGGCCGAGGCGGTTGACAACCTGATAAGCCGCCGATACGTGCGAGTGCAGAGTCCCTGGCTAGTCTGACGTTCTCATCCCGCCGGAATTGGAAGGTCGAGATCGGCGCAGCCGACCGACGGGAAGGAGATCGGACCAATGCACACGGTCCTGTTCACGGAGCGCCCCGTGCGAGACGCCGGGATGCGCACCACAACGCAGCGGACGACCGTCAGATGAAGCGCCTCACGCGACGCTCCATCGGGATCGCGACGATGGCGTTGTTCGTCTTCGTCGGCTCAGCGTTCGCCGGACACTCAGCAAACGCCGGCTGGACCCACCGTCACGATGGCTATCCGACGGTCCCCAACGGCATTGCCGCCATCAAGGCGACGTTCGGCGAGCCGTGCCTCGGCACGGACAAGAACTTCAACCGCTTCCAGTGGGTGGCTTGGGACGACGGAGTGGCATACAACGTCAACTTCCACAAGAAGCTTGGCGGCAAGGCGGTGCCGGGCTGGTACGTCGGGAACGGTGGACTCTCGACCAACCTCTGGTGGGATGTCGTAGGTCACGTGACCAACGAGCACAAGCCCGTTAAACACGGGATCTGGGGGTACATCTGCAAGTACATCGACGGGACGCAGGTCCGAAGCACCCACTCGTGGGGCATCGCGATCGATATCAACTCGGCATACGAACACATCGGCGGGACACACAAACACAACCACTCGATCGATCCACGGGTGGCCGAAATCTTTCAACAACACGGCTGGAAATGGGGCATCACGTTTGGAGACGCGATGCACTTCCAGTACGCAACGGGATATTGAGGTGAGCACGATGCGACGCGTTCCACGACGACTTCGGCTCTTCCTGCCGATGGTAGCCATCGCCGTTGCCGGCTCCACGACGGGGATCGTCCTGGGAGGCAATCCGGAGCAGCCGGCTCCCGCGATCGATGCTGGCACGCTCGTCCCAAACTCCGGCGTCGGTGAGACACTGTTGATCGTCATCGGCGGCGACTACGGCTCGCGCGCTGAGGCCGAGGCCGCCGCTGCTGGTGCCCAGCGCTCGTTCGGTCACCTGCAGGGCTTCTACATCGATGAGTCCGACAACTACGCTGTTGTGGGCGTCTACGAACAGACATCAGCCGATCTGCGCGTGGTCCCGTGTGCAGAGTGGCGGCGCGAAACCGGGATGGAATGTCCTCGCGGCCTCTCCGAGGTGAAGGCGTATCAGACCGTCAACCTCAGGTACGTCAGCAGGGCGGCAATCAGACCATTCCTTGCCGCGAAAGACGAAGTCGGGTGCGGCACGCCAGGGTTCCGTCCATGCGCAAGAGCGAACCTCGCCGGGCGACTGACCCCGACATTCAGCCTCAGGCCCGGTCGTTTCCTGACCCTGACGGCGTTTCGAACAAAGCTCGGCGCCGCGGAGTTCATCGATTTTGCCCGAGCGGCGGGCGTCGCCGATCTCACCGTGCTTCGCGTGCACAAGCTTGGTGGCGGTTTCGTCGGGCTCGGTCAGGAAAGCCATCCTGACGGCAGCGGCCCGCTTGAGGAGCCGCTTGCCGATCCGGCACCATTTCAGGAGTGACGGGTCGCTCACGCCTGTTTGGCGGCCTGCTGGCGTTGGTGCTGGCGGGCTGCGCGGCCCCGGCGAGCACCTCGCCGGGGCCGCCAATCTCACCCCGAATCTGCCCGCTGCTCAACCCGACGGTTATCCCATCCGGCTTCGAGATCGCCGAACGCTCCTCGGTCGAGGCGGGCGAGGACTTCCTTGCGGACACTGTGATCTACAGGCATCCGGATGGCCGGTTCCTGGCATTCGTGTCAGGAAGTCCAGGCCCAATCGGCGGCATGCCCACAGGCCAGCGGGTCATGGTCCGGGGCCATGATGCGGAGATCTTCCGCGAAGCATCGCTCAATGAACTTGCCGTCATCTGGCAGGAAGCCTCGGTGGATGAACCGTGCCACTTGTACAGCATCAGCGTCGGTGGACTGACCGTCCCCGAGTTCATGGAGATCCTCGCCGGCGTGCGGTAGGCCGGACGGCCCGATCGACGCGCCCGCGAGAGATCACGTCTGACGGCATCGCTTCCACGGTTGATCGCCGGATAAGACCTCGATACGTGCCAGTGCAGAGGTCGTCGCTACCTTGATCTTGTCATCCCGCCGGAGACGCAGGGTCGAGATCGGCGCAGCCGACCGACCGGGAAGGAGATCGGACCGTGAATAAGGTCCTGCTCACGGGGCGCCTCACACGCGACCCGGAAATGCGCGGTCTGGCCAGCGGCAAGAACGTCACGACGTTCACCGTGGCCAGCAATGAATTCATCGGCCACGGCAAGGAGAAGGCCGAATATCACGCGGTGGTCACGTGGGAGCGCCTGGCGGAGATCGCCGGTCGCTACCTCGGCAAGGGCCAGCAGGTCGCCATCGAAGGGCGACTCCAGACTCGCTCGTGGGATGACGAGCGTGGCCTTCGCCACTGGAAGACCGAGATCGTGGCATCTCACGTCGAGATGCTGTCCGGTCGGAAGAAGAAGGACTACGAGGCCCAGCAGGCCGCCGACTCGCTGGCCTCCCAGGCGGATGCTCTCGACGAGGCCCCGGCATCGGAGCCGATCCCAGCCGGCACCTTCGATTCGGAGTCGTCGGACGACGATGACGACCTCGATGAGGGTGCCGAGGCCCAGGCGGCCTGACGGCCTTCATCTTCGGCGGCGGTGCACCCCCTCTGCACCGCCGCCGCTCAAGCAGAGTCGACTCAGGTGAACTCGAAGAAGGACACCGCCAGGATCACGTAGACAAGAATGAGCAAGGCGCCCTCGAGCCAGTTCGATTCGCCGTCGATCGCCATCAGGGCGCTGATCCCGACGGCGGCCGCGACGGCCGCAATCTCGAGAGGCGTGAAGACCAGGTCCATCGGCTGGCCGATGGCCACGCCGATGAGGACCAGCAGGGGCGCCACGAACAGGGCGACCTGGAGGCTCGACCCGAAGGTCACCGCCATGGCGAACTCCATCTTGTTCTTCCAGGCCAGCTGGACGGCGACCAGGTGCTCGGCCAGGTTGCCGATGGTCGGGATCAGGACCACGCCGACAAAGAAGGCAGACAGCCCGAAGGTGTCGACGAACGGCTCGATCGAGCTGACGAGGATCTCCGAGAGCACCGCCAGCAGCGCCGCGGCACCGAGCAGGACCGCGATGGCGACCCGACCGCTCCAGACCGGGCCGGCATGGCCCTCCGGCTCGCCGTGCCCACCAAGCGTGCGTTCCGGGTTGGTGAACTGGTAGATCAACGAGATCACATACCCAGTCATCAGGACCAGCGCCACGAGGACGGACTCCTCGGTGATCGTGGCCTGCGCTTGATCGCTGTTGGTCAGCGCGAACACCGCCGGGATGAACAGCCCGATCAGGGCGAGCACGAGCAACGCAGCGTTCGATCCGGCGATCTTCGGGCTGAACGACTGGGTCCCATGGCGCAGGCCGCCGAACAGGACGCTGGCGCCCATGACCAGGAGCAGGTTGCCGATGATCGATCCGGTCAGGGACGCCTTCACGACCTCGATCAAGCCGGCCTGGAGCGCAAAGAAGGCGATGATCAGCTCCGCGATGTTGCCAAAGGTCGCGTTCAGGATGCCGCCGACCTGCGGGCCGGTCAGCGAGCCGAGCCGCTCGGTCGACAGGCCGACCACCCAGGCCAGCCCGAGGATGGCCGTTGCCGACACCACGAACAGGAGTGTCGGGTCGGCGTGCAGGCCGAAATCAAGGACGATCGCCGCGACGCTGACCACGCCCGTGACCAGCAGCGCCGCCCGGCCCACCGGGGTCAGCTGGCCAAGGACCGGCAGGCCGGAACGAGGCGCGGGCGAGGTCTGAGCGGTCACGTCGGCATGGTATCGGTCTGCTGACGCGACCTGCCCGGGATCGTCAAACCGCAGTCGCCGTGGCCGCGAGGAGGGCGGCCGCGCCCGCTGGGTCGGCGTACGAGGCCTGCGTCCCCGGCCGGGTCACACTGTCCGATGCTGCCGCACAGCCCAGGCGAGCGGCCGACTCTGGGGTCCTGCCCATCGCCAGCCCGACCGCAAACGCGCCAACGAACGCGTCGCCTGCCCCAGTCGTGTCGACAGGTCTGACGGCCGGTGCCGGGATCCGAATAAGCGGCCCGCCTCCGGTCAGGAGCGCGACTCCCCGCTCGCCAAGCGTGACGGCGAGCGAGACCCCGACTCGGCGGCCAAACGCCACGATCCGTTCGGCCTCGTCCGCCGGGTCGCTGCCCAACGATTCGCCGGCGATGATCGCGAACTCGGTTTCGTTGGGGACCAGCCAGTCCGTTACTGCCAGCAGCTCCGGGTCAATGGAGGCTCCCGGGGCCGGATTGAGGATCGTCGCCGCGCCAACGCGCCTCGCCGCCGCGAACCCGGCCGCCGTCACTGCCTGCGGAATCTCGAATTGCCCGATCACGACGGCGGGCCGGAGCCGCTCAACCGCGTTAACGGCCAGCGCAGCAGGCACGTGGAGGTTCGCCCCCGGGACGATGATGATCCGGTTGGACCCGTTCCCATCGACCCAGATCGGGGCGACGCCCGAGGAGCCAGGGACGCGAACCACGTACTCCGTGGCGATCCCCTCCCCCGCGAGGTTGGCGAGCGTCGCCGTTCCGTAGTCGTCGTCGCCGACCGCGTTGACCATCGCGACCGCGGCCCCGAAGCGCGCGGCCATGACCGCCTGGTTGGCGCCCTTGCCCCCGAACCCGGACCGGAAACCACTACCGACGACCGTCTCGCCGTCACCCGGCAGTCGATCGGCGTACGCGACCAGATCGATCATGGTGCTGCCGACCACGACGATCCCCGGGCGATCCACCAGTCCAGTCCTCCTGCAACCGATCAAGCGTGGACCAACATGGTGAGGCCGGCCAGTGACCCCGCGCAAACCGCGTGGAGGCGTGTCCGCCTGGAACCAGCACGGGCGTGTCCGGGCTGCTGACCCGGCGCTTGGCCACTCGCTCCCGTATCGTTGCGCCGTCGTCGGGTCTCCCGACGGCCCGGAGTGGCCGGCGGTCCGGCCTGCAGGGAGAGTGCATGCACCCGATCGACCATTGGGATAGCCAGGTCCTGTCGTCCACGTTGCCGGTGATCGAGGCGTCCCGGAACGTCCGCACCTCGCAGGATGGGATTCGGCGGGTCGCCGGCTGGATGGCGTACGAGGAATTCGGGCTTCCAGACGGATCGTTCCTGTTCGACTTCGGACATGACCCGGACGTGCTGACGGATCTCGTCATGCTGGAATCAGCCCTCAATTTTGCGTTCACCGATTTCGATACGTCGGTCAAGTTCGAGGCCGACTACAACGGCACCCGCTACGTCGATTCGGAGGCCATGCTGGCCTGCGTTCACCGGGCGTTCAAGGCCGGGGAGCCGATCCTCGAGGGCTCGTGGATGGCGTCGGTGACACGGGCGGACCTCGCGCGGCTGTTCGACGGCACCATCGAGATGCCGATGCTCGACGAGCGGGTCGCGATCCTCAACGAGATCGGCGCAACGCTGGTGGCGCGGTTCAATGGTCGGTTCCACGTCTGGGCCAACGGCTGCGAGCGCGCGCTCTACGCCGATGGTAACGGGATGCTGGAACGCCTCCTCGCCGACTTCCCGCGGTTCGAGGACAGCAGCACCTATGACGGCCACCGGGTCCAGTTCTACAAGCTGGCCCAACTCAGCCTTTGGTCGCTCCACGCGGTCTACGTGCGTCTCGGTCAAACCGGCCTTCGGGACCTCTCGCGCGCGACGGCCTTTGCCGACTACATCGTCCCGGTCGCGTTGCGCCTCATGGGCATCACCGAGTACACCCCGGATCTCGAGGCCAGGATCAACAGCGGGGTCATGATCCCGCGAGACAGCCCGGACGAGATCGAATTGCGCGCCCACACGATCTACGCGACGGCGCTTCTCACGAACGCCATCAACGAACTGCGCCCGGCCGACAAGCAGCTGGTGATCCCGCAGGTGGACTACCGGCTGTGGAAGACCTACCACGCGACGTTCTGGCCGCATCACCTGACCCGGACGACGATGTACTGAGGGGTTGGGTTGATGCCCCGACTCCTTGCCGGCTTTGCCGGGCCGCTGGATCAGCCCGGCGGCAAGACCCTCATCGGGTTCGGACTCATCGGCCGAGCGCCGATGTCCATGCTGTCGGTCGCCTTCGTGGCCGCGGCCGCGGCAGTGGATCCGGAGACCGGCTACGCCTTTGGTGGGCTTGCGGCGGGGGCGATGGCCGTCGCGACCGCGGTCGTTGGCCCCGCGATCGGGCGGATCGCAGACCGGCGGGGGCAGCTTCCACTGGCCCGTCTGCTTTCGGTCGTCGCGACCGCGGCCGCGGCGCTCGCCGTGGTCAGCCTGTTGACGATTGGGGTGACACCGCTATACGTGTTGCTCGCGGCCATGGTCGGCGCTGTGCTGCCGAACACCGGAGCGTTCACGCGAGCTCGTTGGGCAGCGCTCGACGACCGCGAAGGACGACTCGCCTCGGCACAGGCGCTGGAATCGATCAACGACGAGCTCTCGTTCCTGATCGGGCCGTCCGCGGTGGCGATCCTGGCCACGGCCTGGTTCGCCGGACTCCCCATTGTCGTGGCCATGGGCCTGGGCTTGATCGGCGTGTGGGGGATCACCTCGCGCTGGAGCCTGCCGGCTCCGGCTCCGCACCCGCATGGCGATGGAATCACCGGCTGGCGGCCACGCTTCCCGGCGGGTCCGGGCGTCCTCGTGTCGGTCGCTTGTCTTGGTGGGGCCCTGGGTGCCGTGCAGGTCCTCCAGCTGGCGTACTCCGCGGCGATCGGGGTCCCGGAAGGGGCTGCGCTGGTCTTCTTCGTCAATTCGGGTGCGAGCCTCGTCGGCGCCATCCTCGTCGGGGCCCGGACGTGGCGGACCCCAGCTCGTCGACGATTCACGATCTCGATGGTCGTCTACGCCGCGGGCGTCCTGCCCATGGCCCTGGTTGGTGGCTACGCCCCGTTTGTCGTGGCGGCTGCGCTCGCCGGTGCCGCGATCGCCCCGACATTCATCCAGTCGAATGCGTACGTTGCGGAGATCACCCCCGGCCACTCCCGGACATCGTCGTTTTCGCTGCTCGTGTCGGCAACGGCCCTTGGGATCGCGGCCGGCGCGGCGCTGGCCGGGTCGGCGGTGACGGTGTTCGGGGCCGACGCCGCGCGGCTGATCGTCATCCCGCTCGGCGTGCTCGCAGCGATCGTGGCGATCGTCACCGACCTTCGCGGGCGATGGCGGACCCGGGCGATGCCGGCCTAAAGCCGCCAGTCCAACCCCGACCGCGGAAATCGGCACCGGAGGTACCGGGGGGCGACCGGAGGTACCGGGGGGCGACCGGAGGTACCGGGGGGCGACCGCCCCGGGTCAGTTGGTCAGCGCGATCTCGAGCCGCTCGTAGCCCCGGAACTGGAAGGTGGGCCGACGCACCGTCGGTGGAAGGATGACCAGCTCCGCCTCCGTGCGCGCCAGCTCGGTGAGGGTCGCCTCGAGCTCCATCCGGGCCAGTGGCGCGCCGATGCAGAAGTGGATGCCGCCACCGAGCGACAGATGGCCCGCGTCAGCACGCCGAATGTCGAACCGGTCCGGGTCGGCCCAGCGCCGTGGGTCGCGGTTGGCCGCGGCCAGCACCAGGGCCACCCGCGACCCGACCGGGATCTCGATGCCGTCCACGCTGAACCCGGCGTCAAGCACCCAGCGCTCGAACCACTGGAGCGGCGGATCGAAGCGCAGGATCTCCTCGATCGCCGCGCGTGGCGAGATCTCCCCCCGGCGGATCCGCTGCCACTCGTCCGGATGCGCCGCCAGCGCGGCAATCCCGTTGGTCGTGGCGTTGACCGTGGCTTCATGCCCGGCCATCAGCAGGACCATCGCCGTGGACACGATCTGGTCGTCGCTGAGGCGCTCACCCTCGACCGTCGCATCGAGAAGTGCGGTCAGCAGGTCGGCGGCGGGAGTCCGGCGGCGGATGGCGACCACGTCGAGCAGATACCGACGAAAATCCCCGGCGGCGGTATCGGACGCGATCCGCTGGGCCTCCGATGGGGCCGGCTCGTACATCGCCACGGTGTCATCGGACAGGCGCTTGATGGTCTCCCGATCCGCCGGCGCCACGCCGATGAGGTCGCAGATGATGCCGAGCGAGAACTGCTGCGCATAGTCGTTGACGAGGTCGATCGATCCAGCCTGGCGGCCGGGCTCCAACAGCGCCCGAGCCCGCCCGAAGATGTCGAGGCGCAGCCCCTCGATGCTCCGTGGCGTGAACGCCTCGGTCACGAGGCGACGCAGACGGGTGTGCACCGGGGGTTCGAGATTCAGGAGTTCCCAGCGCTCGAAGGCGGCGAAGTCCTGCCAGCGCGGATCGCGCCAGACCGGGATTCCGGGCGCGAGGCCTAGCTCCTCGGGGGTGTACCGATGCAGGAAGTTCGTCCCGAGTCGACGGTCGCGGAAGGCGGAATGGACGTCCGCATGGCGGGTCAGGTACCAGAGGTGATCGCCTTCGGGATGCCAGACGGCGCCGGACTCGCGAACCCGCTCATAGGCCGGGTAGGGATTGGCGATGAACCGCGGGTCCACCGGGTTGAACGGGATCTCCAGATCGGCATCCACGATTAGCGAGAGGGTGAGACCGACGGACCAGCGAGCCGCTTCGCTGTCGCGCCGCGCCCGGCAATCGCACCGCGCTCGGCCGCCCCGGCCGACCCGGACGCCCCGGCCGCCCCGTCACGCTCGATCAGCACCCGCAGCCCTTCGACCGCGGTCGCAATGACCTCGTCGAGATCGAAACCGGCCATAGACGCGGCGACCTCCCCCTCCGTCATGTCCGGATTGCCGACACAGGCCATGATCCCGCCGGAGCGAGCTCGATGGATGGAGGCGATGATGAAGATCGCGGCGGCTTCCATCTCCGAGCAGATGGCACCACCGGCGATGAACGCGGCCCAGCGCTCCTCGAGTCGTTCGCGCAGCGGCATCCGCCCAGGCTCGATCTCGCCGTAGAACGAATCCTTCGACTGGCTGACGCCTTCGCGCACGCGGGCTCCCGTGCGGCGAGCCGCCTCACGCAGGGCGAGGACGACGTCAAGATCCGCAATCGCCGGAAAGGCCATGGGCAGGTAGTGGCTCGTGGTGCCCTCGTCGCGGATCGCCGCCGTCACGTTGGCCAGTTCGCCGGTCACCATCCCCGGCTGCATCCCACCGGCGGTCCCGACCCGGATAAACGTGTCCGCGCCGCATTGGAGCAGCTCCTCCACCGCGATGGCGGTCGACGGGCAGCCTATTCCGGTCGAGGTGACCGACACCCGGACGCCGTCCAGCGACCCGGTCCACGTTTCGTATTCGCGATTGCGGGCGACCAGGCGCGCGTCGTCGAAGTGGCGCGCAATCCGTTCGCAGCGTCCGGGGTCCCCGGGCAGCAGCACGTACCGGCCCACATCGCCGCGGCGGAGGGCGATGTGGTGCATCACGTCGTCGGTCATCCCGCCACCCGCTCGCTCCCGGCGCCCCGGGCACCCGCAAGCTCCCGATCCCGCGCGACATCCTCGGCGATGAGGATCCGGAGGCCCGCGATCGACGCCTCGATCACCCGCTCGATATCGCCCGCGATCTGCTCCTCGGGCGTCATCGGTCGACCGCCAAGGTCGCCGAAGATCAGCATCACCCCGCCGGCGCGAACGCGAAGGGTCGCGGCCACGATATACAGCGCGGCGGCTTCCATCTCCGAGCAGATCGCACCGCCAGCGATCCAGGCCGCCCAGCGCCGGTGCAGCTCCGGCCCCACCGGCATCCGATCGGGTGCGTGCTGGCCGAAGAACGAATCCTTGGACTGCGCGATCCCGAGCCGGAACGTGTGGCCACTCGCCAGTGCGCCCGCCCGCAGCGCCGCCGTCACGTCAATGTCGGCGACGGCCGGATACTCCGGCGGCAGATACTGGTGGCTCGTCCCCTCATCGCGGATCGCCCCGGTGATGACCCCCAGCTCACCGGTGACGATGTCCGGCTGGATCGCGCCCGAGGTGCCGACCCGGATAAACGTGTCGGCGCCGATGGCCACAAGCTCCTCAACGGCAATCGCGGTCGACGGGCAGCCGATCCCGGTAGAAGTACAGGCAACGGGAACGCCGTCCAGGGTCCCCGTCCAGGTCACGAACTCACGATTGGTGGCCACAAAGACCGGGTCATCGAAGTGCCGGGCGATGACCTCCACACGACCGGGATCGCCGGGCAGCAGGACGTAGCGCCCAACATCGCCCCGGCGCAGGGCGATGTGATGCTGGGGCTCGGTCGGGCTCGGGTCCATCGCGGCCACGGCGGGACAGCTCAGGACCGGGCGATGGCCAGGATCGCCGCCGCGAGCACGCCGATGAACAGGACCGCCGAGAGGAGGAAGATTGCCAGCATGACTGCGACCGGCAGAACCACGGAAGGTGTCAGGTCAGCACTCCACAACGTCAGGCCGACGTAGACGCCGACGGCCCCAACCGCCAGCCCGAGGATGGCGATCGCAGCGTCCACCGGGCCAAATCGGACCTGGCGATACGAGGTCTTGAGACCGGCCGAGCCAAAGGCGCGCGACTCCAGGCTGATCGAGAGCTGTTGCACACGCTCGAAGGCGCCGGCGAAGACGGGAACGAATGATGGAACGATGGAACCGAACCCCCGGCTCTTCATCCCACGCGATTTCTGCGCCGAGAGCACAACCGAGACCTCGCGCTGGAGGACCGGAATGAGCTGGAGCGTCATCGAGACCATGAAGTTGAGGATGTACGGAACCCGGAGCTTGGCAAAGGAGGCGAACAGGTCCGACGGATGGGTCGTCATCAGCACGCCCAGCGCGACGATCTCCATGGACAGGACGCGGGAAACCAGCGAGAGGCCGTGCGACATCCCCTCCTGGTAGAGCGTGAACGGACCCAGCTGGACCACCGCCGTGCAGGCATCGCCGCAGATGGCCGGGGCGATCGTCTGGATCACGATCATCGACGCCGTCAGGGGCGCAAAGACCACGAGGATCCGCATCAGCGGCTTGAGAATCCCGGCCGTGGTGCCCAGGACCAGCCCGGCGATGGCGATCAGGAAGAGCGGGATCGGGTTGTACGAGGCAAAGGCAAACAGCGTGACCGCCAGCAGCCAGGCCAGCTTGGAGATGGGGTTGAGCCGGTGGAGCCAGGAGGTCCCGCGAACGTGCGTGACCGACACATTGACGCCCTGCATCAGCGCGACTCCGCGACCAGTTCGGCGACCGACAAGGCGGCGGGACGGCCAGCCCGCCCGGGCATTCGCATCGACAGCCGGGTGACCTGCGGTGGCGTGAGATGGGTTCGATCCATCACGGCCTTGTCCGCGAAGACCTCGCGCGGGGTGCCGTCCGCGATCAACTCTCCGTTCCACATCACCAACGCCCGCTGCGCCACGTGGGCGATGAGCGGCATGTCATGGGAGACGCAGAGGACGGTGTCCCCGCGCTCCGCGAGGCGCACGATCAGGCGGTCGATCACGCTGGTGGTTCGATGGTCCTGGCCGGTCGTCGGCTCATCGAGGATGAACACCTTCGGCCGCATCGTGAAGATCGAGGCGATCCCGACCAGCTTGCGCAGCGGGAAGCTGATTCGATACGGATGGAGCGCGAGGATCTCGCGGAGCCCGAAGAATTCGACCGCCTCCGCCACGCGCTCCTCGACGTCGGCGGGCGGGCAGCCGATGTTGCGCGGTCCAAAGGCCAGCTCTTCAGCCACGGTGGTCGCGAACAGCTGGTGATTCGGGTTCTGGAAGACATAGCCGATGTGCGCCGCCATCGCCTGCACCGTGTGCTGGGCCGTATCCCGTCCGTCGACGATCACCCGGCCCGAGGTCGGCTTCAGGAGCCCGTTCAGCAGTTTCGTGAGCGTCGTCTTGCCAGAGCCGTTCTGGCCCATCACCCCAACGAGCTCGCCCGCGGCAATCTCGACCGACAGTCCCTCCAGCGCGACGACGTTGCCGTGCTTGTAGACGTAACGCGCCTCCTGGACGCTGATGATGGACGCGCCGCCGGTCATGCCCGGGCCTCCAGCCAGCGCAGCGTGCCATCCATCGTGACCGGGAGGTCCGCGGACGCGCCTGACAGGGCATGGGCGAACTCCGTCACCTGGGGCGTCCGCAAACCCAGCGCATCGAGCTCCGCCACGCGGCTCAGCACCTCCGCCGGCGTCCCCTGCATCGCAATCCGACCCTCGTGGAGGACGACGATCCGGTCGGCGTACTCGGCCAGGACCTCCACTTCGTGCTCGGCGACGATCACGGTCATCCCCTCCTCTCGGTTGAGATGCCGGGCGATCTCGAAGATCTCATCCTTGCCCAGCGGATCCAGGTTCGACGTCGGCTCATCCATGAACAGGATGGACGGACGCATGACCAGGACGGCGGCGATCGCCAACCGCTGCTGCTGCCCGCCCGACAGCCCCATCGGAGCGCGCTCCTCGAAGCCGTCGAGGCCCACCAGTCGAAGCGCTGCGGCGATGCGCTCGGGCATCTCCTCCGCTGGAACGCCAAGATTCTCGAGCCCGAGCGCCACTTCCTCAGCGGCGGTGATCTGGCTCATCTGGAACTCCGGATTGTCAAAGACGATCCCGACGGTCCGGGCCATCTCACGCACCACCACGATGCCCGGGTCCTTGCCATCGACGCGGACCTGGCCGGTCTGCTCACCCATCAGCATGTGCGGAATGATCCCGTTCAGGCAGAGACCGAGCGTGGTCTTGCCGGCGCCGTTGAGGCCCATGACGGCCACGTACTCGCCGCGGGCGATCTCCAGGTTGATCCCCGAGAGGGCCGGTCGGGCGCCCTGGGCATAGGTAAAGCCCATGTCTGAGATGGAGATGATGGGGTCGTCGGACACCGTGCAGCCTCGATCACGTACCTGCGTTGTATGCGAACCCCCGCCCCGGCAACCAATGGCCGACGGGGCGGGGGTCGATCGCGAAGCGCCGACGCTGCGGCGCCGTTCGTCAGTCCTTGACGACGAAGGTCATCACTCCCGCGATGATCACGAAGATGCCGATCAACACGCTCATGCCGTACAGCACGGCCGCCGCACTGCCGCCGTTGGCGACCGACGGGAGCTGGTCGACGACCCCGGGGAGGGCAATCGACAGGATCCCCAGCGCGACGATCCCGGCACCGAGCCCCTCGCGCGGCCCGACAGTCCGTTCGTTGTTCGAGTCTTGTCCACTCATGTCGTTCTCCTAGGTTCGGGTCTGGTCGGCGGGTCAGGCGGCGGGTGCCGGCGCGAGGATGAACACGTACACGAGCACGAGCACCACGCCGATGAGGACGCCGCCGAGCGCGAGCATGACGCCGCGCATCCCGGTGGCCTCGGGCAGGGTCAACCCGGATGTCAGGTTCGCCGGAAGCGCTGCGATGATCGAGAGACCGACGAAGCCCGCGATGATCTTGTCCGCGAGCGACACGATCACGTTCGAGGCGAACACCGACGTGATCAGGTCGTTGCCGGCCTGGGCGAACGCCGCCGTGATGGCATCCGATGAGTGTCCGGTCGACCCACCGAACACGAAGATGACGATCGGCGCGGCGACGGCCGAGACGGCCAGCGCCACGATGACGTTGAGCAGGAAGAACTTCGGTAGCGACGAACCCATCCGGAATGAGCGAACGCCATACCCCCAGACGAGCGCTCCGGCGACGTTTGCCAGGGCGAAGGGGATGCCGATCGGCCCGTTGATGAACGAACCGCCGACGTTGGTGATGACGCCGACAAGGGCGCCCCACCACGGTCCGAGCACGATCGCGGCGACCGCCGTCCCGATCATGTCCAGGAAGGTCGGCAGCTTGAGCGCCGTGTTGATGGTTCCGCCGACGATGTTGAGTGCCGCCGCCACGGGGACGAGCGTCACCACATACGTCAGCGGGATCCGCATCGACGCGGATCTCGAGACAGAGGCCACAGACATGGTTCCCTCAACCCTCCAACTGCCGGGGCGTCCCGTCACCCTCGGACGCGATCGCCCGTACTCTCGCGTGCATCCAGGGTGATCGCGACCCACTCCGGAGGTTACGGCTGTGAGTTGGGCTCACTCACCGCAGGCCCGGATGCACCAGCATGATGACTTGAGGTCGCCACGCTTCGCGCTACGGTAGCGCCTCGCCGAATGAAATGCCAGTGGATTCTGGAGGCGATTCTGTCGGGCAGATTCAGCCGATGTCCTGGGCGCAGCGGAAGCCAGGACCGCCCGCCTGCGACCAGCCGGTAAAGTCCGGGCGCGCGGGCTTCCGGTATGCGCAGCGGGCATGTTCCTGGGTGAAGAACCACGAGCCGCCGCGCAGGACGCGGAAGTCACCGTCTGCCGATGCAGACACGTGCCGGCTGCCGGGATACGGGCGGAACACATCGCGGACCCACTCTTCGACGTTGCCGCCCATCTGCTCCACTCCATAGGGGCTCGCGCCGTCAGGGTGCCGGTCAACGGAGACGGTGGTGATCTCCAGGATGAGGGCGTGGTCCCAGACGTCGCAGCGGGACTCCTCGAAACGGTTCCCCCACGGCCAGCGCCGGGCGTCCGTGCCACGGGCCGCCTTTTCCCATTCCGCCTCGGTGGGCAGGCGTTTGCCTGCCCAGGCGGCGAACGCCTCGGCATCGAACCAGGAGACCCGGTCTACCGGATGGTCGAGCCGGTCGCGCGGCGGGCCGCCCTGCCACTCCTCGGGGGCCGGATGGCCGGTCGCGTCCACGAATTCGGTGTAGGCCGCCACCGTCACCGGGTATCGGTCGATCTGGAACGCGGGCACCTCCACGAGGTGTGGCGGCGCCTCCATGTCGAATTCGTCGCTGCCCATCGTGAACGGGCCGGCGGGGATCAGGATCATCGGGACGGTGGCGGCTCGGCGCCACGGGCTGGTCATCCCGCGTCGATCGCGCATCGAAAGGTTGGGGCGCCCAGGACCTCCATCTCGGCCGGTGGCCGGTCTGGCAACTCGAAGCAGCGATAGGCGCACCGTGCGTGGGTCTGGGTGAACAGCCAGGCACCGCCGCGGAGGACGCGAACCCGCTCACCGTAGGTGAGACTCCGGTAGGGACTTCCCGGGTAGGCGTCATACCAGTCCGCCGTCCACTCCTCCAGCATCCCGACCATCTGCTCGCAGCCGTACGGGCTGGCGCCAGCGGGGCGAGCCGTGACAGGCTCGGTCCGCTGACCGGTCGCCGCGGACGTCTCCCAGGTCAGGGCCCGTGTGCCGTCCCACGTGTTGCCCCATGGATACCGGCGGCCGTCCGTCCCACGCGAGGCCTTCTCCCATTCGGCCTCCGTCGGGAGTCGGACCCCGGCCCATGCCGTGTAGGCGGTCGCGTCTGTCCACGTCACCTGCGCCGGATGATCGAGCCGATCGCCCGGCGCCGGACCACCGCGCCAATCCACCGGGCTCCGGTGTGCGGTCTCCCGGACGAAGGTGTCGTAGTCGGCGTTTGTGACCGGAAAGCGGTCCATCCAGAATTCCGGCAGGTTCACCATGTGGGGCGGTCCCTCGCGTTCGAACTCGTCGCTCCCCATCAGGAAGGGACCGGCGGGCACGAGCACCATCTCCCGTGGCGCCCGTGGCGCCCGGCCGGGTCCTGGCTGCGACGCTCGCGTCATCGGCGTACGTCCGTCTCGTACAGTCGGCGACGAGGGATCCCGGTCGCCGCGCTGACCTGCCGGGCAGCTTCCCCGCGCGGTATCCCATCCGCCACCAGGTGTTCCACCTGGGCCAGGGCCTCGCTCACCGCGGCCTCCGGATCAGGCCCGCCACCGGTCAGGCGTGCCGCGGTCAACACGTCGTCGCCGGCCATCCCAACCACCAGCACGAACTCCCCGCGGGCCGGGATCTCGCCAACTGAGGCAGCGCTGGCCAGGTCGCCCAGTGACCCGCGGACGACCGTTTCGTGGAGCTTGGTCAGCTCGCGACAGACGGCGGCCTGACGTTCCGGTCCACAGGCGGCCGCCAGGTCCCGAAGCGTGGCGGCCATGCGGCCGGGCGCCTCGTAGACAACGGCGCCCCGCGGATCGGCCGCGATGGCCGCCAGTCGCGCTCTCCGGTCGCGGCCGGATCGAGGCAGGAATCCTTCAAAGACCCAGCGCGGACCGGCCACGCCGCTCGCCGCGACCGCAGCCAGCACCGCCGAAGCCCCGGGGATCGGCACGACCAGGCCGCCCTCCCCAGCCCACGCGGCCACGAGATCCGCGCCGGGGTCGCTCACTCCAGGCGTGCCCGCATCCGTCACAACGGCGAGGTCGGCTCCAACGCGCAGGTGCGCCAGCAGGGCCTCCAGGCGGCCGGGCGCGCTCCGGGCGTGGAAGCTGGTCATTCGCCCCTCGATCGCGTGGCGGTCGAGCAGCCGCCGGGTCAGCCGGGTGTCCTCCGCGGCGATCAGTGGGACGGCCCGCAGGGTTTCGATGGCACGCAACGTGATGTCGCCGAGGTTGCCGATCGGCGTAGAGACGACAAATAGCGTGCCAGCCGGATCCGCGAGCGGTTTCACCGTTGCCCCGACGCTACCTCCGGTCACCCGCGCGCGGACCCCGGACGGCGGCGCGGATACAGGTAGTCGACGCCGGTCGTCCGCGGCCCGAGCTTGGCGATCGGCGGCACCTGCCGCTTGAACTCGGCCCCGGCCACCAGCCGGTCCACCCGATCCACGTTCGCCCGGTCGAATCCCATCGCCACCATCTCGTCGACGGACCGGCGCTTGTCGATCCGCCAGAACAGGAGCCGGTCAAGTGCCGGGTAGCTGAACCCGCCTTCGCCCTCGTCGGTCTGGCCCGGCCACAGGTCCGCGCTGGGGGCCTTGCGGACGATCGCGTCCGGGACGCCGACCGCCACCGCCAGCTGGCGGACCTGGCTCTTGTACAGGTCACCGATCGGGTTGAAGGCGCAGGCCGAGTCGCCAAAGAGGGTCGTGTAGCCGATGAGGGCCTCGGTCTTGTTGCCGGTCCCGACGACGAGGCCGCCAAACGTCACCGAGCGGTCGTACAGCACGGCCATGCGCATGCGGGCCGCAAAATTGCCGCGACGGAGGCTGGCCGCGCCAAGGCCCTCGGGCCCGGCGGCACCGGGGGTGGGCGCGGCACCGTAGTAGCCGTCCACCATGGCGCTGATCTCAACGACCTCGCTCGAGCACCCGAGCGCGGCGACCACCGTCTCGGCGTCGGCGCGCGAGGCCGGCGATGAGGTCCGATACGGCATCAACACGGCGTGCAGTCGTTCGGCGCCGATTGACTCGGCCACGAGATACGCCACCAGGGCCGAATCGACCCCGCCCGAGAGCCCGAGCACGGTCCGCTCGAACCCCGCCTGGCGGAGCTGCCCGCGGATGAACTCGGCGATCACCCGCCGGGCGATGTCCGTGTCGATCGCCAGTTCGGTCGGCAGCTCGAAGGGCTCCGTCGGAGCGGTCACGGCTCGGTCCGGCCCATCATGGCTCGGTCGGGGCGGTCATGGCGGTCATGGCGGTCACAGTTGTCGCACCATCGGTCGAATCTGGCGCCATGCCGGCGCGCTCCGCCACGATCCGGTCCAGCTCGCGCGCCTGGAGCTCCGGTCGCTCGTCGCGCAGCAACGGCAGCGCGATCCGCTCGCGCCGGATGTCCGCGAGCGCGATGTCGACCGTGAACAGGCCCTCGTCGTAGAGCGGCGCGCTGAAGAGCACCTGCCCGGTCGGGGCGATCACTTCCGAGCCGCCCCAGAACGAGATTGATTCCTCCACCCCGACACGATTGCAGAAGATGACAAACGAGGTCGTCAGCTGGGCATAGGTCCGCATCAGCGTCCGCCACGAGGTCGCCGTCCCGAGACCCACCTCGTTCGTGGCCGCCAGATCGCGCCCGGGAGACGACGAGACATTGATCAGGATCTGGGCACCGTCCAGTGCCAGCAGCTGGGGAACGGCCAGGTGCCAGAAGTCCTCGCAGACCGCAAGCCCGATCCCGGCTCCCAGCCGCGACGGGACGGCCCGCAGCCCGTCCCCAGCAGCAAAAAAGCGACGCTCGTCAAAGAGGCCGTAGGTCGGCAGGAAGAGCTTTCGGTGGACGTGGCGCATGGCACCGTCCTCGAAGAGGCCGGCCGAGATGAACAATCGATGATCGATCGACTCCTCGACGAACGAAATGACCGCTGACAGCCCGCTCGTGGCGGCAGCCAGGTCGGCGAGGCGTGGGTCGTCCAGGCGCATCGCTACTTCGCCGGCCAGGTCCTGGAGCAGGTACCCGGTCAGCCCCAGCTCCGGGAACACGACCAGATCCGCCTTCCGCTCGCGGGCGTCGGCGAGGATCTCGAGATGACGCGCGACATTCGGGTCAAGCTGGCCGAGCGCCGGCGCGATCTGCGCGAGCGCAACGCGAACGACATCCATCGCCGGAGGATACGCGAGACAGGGGGTGACGGCGGTTCCGGCCGGTGCTAGTGTTCCGGGCACTTCGCGCGAACCGAGGAGGGTGGCGCGATCATCAATGCCCCGCGTTGCTGGACGCGTGAACCATTTCTGTCCGGGACGGGGCGCAAGTGGAGGAGACGCACGGCATGACCCGATCACGCATCTGGTCGCCCAGGCTCGCGGCGCTGGCCGCAACCGTGGCGATCGTGTTCACGGCCTGCAGCGGCGGCGCGCCATCCGTTGCGCCAAGCGCCGAACCACCCGCCACCGCGGCACCCGCCACAGCGGCCCCCGCCACCGCCGCGCCAGCCGCCACCGATGCTCCGTACGTCGGAGCCTCCTATCCGGAGTCCGGCGAGGCTCCCTGCGGCACGGATCCCTACACCGGCAATTTCAAGCGGATCAGCGCGCCGGACGCCAATACCGTCGTGTTCGAACTGTGCAACCCGGACGTCGCCTTCCTGTCCAAGATCGCGTTCACCTCGTTCGCGATCAACGACACGGCGTGGCTGGAATCGAAGATTGACCCGGCCAAGGCGGACAACCAGGCGATCGTGTCCGAACTCAACGGCACCGGGCCCTGGAAGCTGGAGGCCTGGAACCGCGGCTCGGACATCACCCTCGTTCGGAACGACAACTACTGGGGTCCCGACGCCAAGACCGAGAAGCTGATCGTGCGCTGGGGCGCGGAGGCCGCGCAGCGGCTCGTTGAGCTTCAGGCCGGCAGCGTCGACGCCATCGATAACGTCGGGCCGACCGACTTCGCCACGGTCATCGACAACCCAGAGCTCCAGCTCAAGCCCCGCGAGGGCCTCAACGTGATGTACATCGGCATGAACAACACGTACGCCCCGTTCACCGATGTCCGGGTCCGCCAGGCCATCGCCATGGCGATCGACCGCTCCCGGATCGTCAACACCTTCTACCCATCCGGGTCCGAGGTCGCCAGCCACTTCACACCGTGCTCCATCCCGAACGGATGCGCCGGTGATGCGTGGTACGACTTCGATGTCGCGGCTGCCAAGGATCTCCTGACTGCGGCCGGCTTCCCCGACGGCTTCTCGACCAAGCTCTACTACCGCAACGTGGTCCGCGGCTACCTGCCTGACCCGGTCGTCGTCGGCACGGACATCCAGGCTCAGCTCAAGAACAACCTCAACATCGACGTCGAGATCGTCGAGCAGGAATCCGGGACCTTCCTGGACAACGCGGACGCTGGCGCGCTTGACGGCCTGCACCTGCTCGGCTGGGGCGCCGACTATCCGGACGTGACCAACTTCCTCGACTTCCACTTTGGCGCCGGCTCATCCAAGCAGTTCGGCGACAAGTTCACCGATATCACCGGCGCCCTGGCCGAAGGCGGCGCCGGTCTCACGGACGCCCTTCGCGAGCCGTCGTACGTGGCCGCCAACAACGCGATCAGGGCCAACGTGCCGATGATCCCGGTGGTCCACGGCGGATCCGCGGTCGCCTATCGGGCCGATGTTTCGAACGCCCATGCGTCTCCGCTGGGCAACGAGGAATTCGCACCGATGATCCCGGGTGATCGCACCCAGTTCGTCTGGATGCAGAACGCCGAGCCGCCGGGACTGTATTGCGCCGACGAGTCGGACGGCGAGGCCCTGCGGGTCTGCGAGCAGATCATGGAGTCGCTCTACGCCTACGAGACGGCCGGCACGGCAGCCATCCCGTCCCTGGCCGAGAAGTGCGAGCCGAACCCGGAACTGACCGTCTGGACATGCGCGCTGCGCCAGAACGTCTCGTTCCACGACGGATCGATCCTCGACGCGAACGACGTCGTCCTCAGCTACGCCGTCCAATGGGATGCCGCGCATCCATTGCACAAGGGCCGCGACAATTCGTTCACGTACTTCCCCGGCCTGTTCAGTGGGTTCCTCAACCCGCCGGCCGGATAGCCCTCCTCGACCCCAGCGCGAAGGGCGCCGCCAACGGCGGCGCCCTTCGCCTATCCCATACAGCGGCAGACCCAGTCGAGGCACCGTCTCCGGATGACCCGGTTCATCATCCGCCGCCTGATCTCCAGCATTCCGGTCCTGATCGGGATCGTCCTGCTCGTGTTCGTGCTCGCCCGGGTCATTCCCGGCGACCCGTGCACGGCAACCTATGGCGAGAAGGCCACCCCGGAGATCTGTGCTGCGTTCGAGCAGCGCTATGGCCTGGACAAGCCGATCTACGAACAGTTCGTGATCTACGCCGGGGCCCTCGTCCAGGGCGATCTTGGGAGCTCCATCCGGTTCGGACGGCCCGTTGCGGACCTGTTGCTGGAGCGGCTCCCGGTGACCGCCGAGCTGACCATCGCGGCGATGCTGTTTGCGACCATCGTTGGCGTGAGCCTGGGGCTCCTGTCCGCCACCCGGCGGAACTCCCCGGTCGATGTCGGCACGATGATCGTCGCCAACCTCGGCGTCTCTACGCCGGTCTTCGTCCTGGGCCTGTTCCTCGCGTTCACGTTCGCGGTGATCCTGGCGGACACCCCGTTCACGTTGCCCCCGTCGGGGCGGCTGTCGCCCGGCGTGAGCGTCATCCCGCTCGCGGAGTCATGGGGCCTGCTCGCGCTCGACGGTGCACCACGCGCGGTCCTCGACTTCATCTCCAACATCTACCTGTTCAACACCCTCGTGACCGGCCAATGGGCGGCGTTTGTCGACGCTGTCCGCCACATGATCCTGCCGGCCATCGCGGTGGGCACGATCCCGCTCGCCATCATCGCCCGGATGACGCGCTCCAGCCTGCTCGAAGTGCTGGGCCTTGACTACGTCCGGACCGCACGCGCCAAGGGCCTGCGGGAGCGATCCGTCGTGCTCCGCCACGGGATGCGCAACGCCCTGCTGCCGGTGGTCACGGTGATCGGCCTGTCGCTGGGGGCGTTTCTCTCGGGCGCCATCCTGACCGAGACGATTTTCAACCTCACCGGGATGGGCAAGACCCTGTTCGAGGCGATCACGGGTCGTGACTACATCGTCATCCAGGGCGTGACGATCGTCGTCGCGGTCGCCTACCTGGTCGTCAACCTCATCGTGGATGTGTCGTACGCGTTCCTCGATCCGCGGATTCGCCTGACATGAGCACGGGTTCAGTCGGACTCCTCGGGCCGGACATCGCCGATCCGCAAGCCTCCCTGGCCGTCTCGTCGCCCCGTCGCGAGGCGATCCGCAACGTCCTGCGGCAACGTACCGCGGTCGTTGGACTGATCCTGCTCGCGATCCTCCTGTTCGTCGCCGTCTTCGCGCCGCTGATCGCGCCGTATGAACCCAATGTCTCGATGCTGGACCTCAACTCGCCGGGCAAGCGCGGCCAATCGCCGTGCATCCATCTGCTGGGATGCCCGGCGGATCAACCCCAGCACCTGATGGGCCTCGATTCAAACCTGCGAGACGAGTTCAGCCGCGTCGTCCACGGGTCGCGGATCTCGCTGTTCATCGGCCTTGCGACGGTCGGGTTCGCGATCATCCTGGGGACGCTGATCGGTGCCATCGCGGGGTACGCCGGTGGACGAACCGACAACATCCTGATGCGGATCATGGACGTCGTCCTGTCCTTCCCCAGCCTGATCCTCGCGATCGCGATCGTGACCGTGCTGGGAACGGGTCTCATCAACGGCATGTTTGCCATCGGTATCGTGTCCATCCCGGTCTATGCGCGGGTCATGCGTGCCTCGGTGCTCTCGGTCCGCGAGACGGACTTCGTGACGGCGTCGCGGGCACTGGGCGAGTCGCCGGCGGGGATCCTGAGCCGTCGGGTCCTGCCCAATGCGCTCACTCCCCTCATCGTTGTGGCGACGCTCGGCATCGGTGGCGCGATCCTGGAGGTCGCGGCGCTCTCGTTCGTGGGTCTCGCGGCTTCTCCGCCACTGGCCGAATGGGGTTCGATGGTCGCCAATGATCGGAACCTGTTCTTTTCCGCCCCGCACCTCATCTTCTTCCCGGGCGTCGCCATCACGCTGAGCGTCCTCGCGTTCAACCTGCTCGGTGACGGCTTGCGCGACGCCCTAGATCCGAGGCTCAACCGATGACGTCGCTCGACGCAACGACATCGGTGATCGAGGAACTTGCGCCGAGGCCCGCGCCAAAGCCCCGCCATGAGCGCGGGGGGCGTCCGCTGTTGGAGGTCAAGGGTCTGCGCACGTCGTTCTACACGCGCGATGGCGCCGTCCGCGCCGTCGATGGCATCGACTTCCACGTCGATCGGGGCGAGATCATGGGTCTGGTCGGCGAGTCGGGCTGTGGCAAGAGCGTGACCAGCCTGTCGATCATGCGCCTGGTGGCCAAACCTGGGCGGATCGAAGCGGGCGAGATCACCTTCGACGGTCGGGACCTGCTCAAGATCTCCGGCGAGGAGATGCGCAAGCTCCGGGGCGAGCGGATCAGCATGATCTTCCAGCAGCCAACATCGTCGCTCAACCCGGTCTGGAACGTGGGTGCCCAGATCGAGGAGGTGCTGCGCATTCACCGTGGTCTGAAGGGCCGGGTGGCGCGCGACCGCACCCTCGATCTCTTGCGGATGGTCGGGATCCCGGACCCGGAGCGGCGTCTTCGCAACTTCCCGCACGAACTGTCGGGCGGCATGGCCCAGCGGATCATGATCGCGATGGCCCTCGCCTGCGAACCGGAGCTGCTGATCGCCGACGAGCCGACCACCGCGCTCGACGTGACCATCCAGGCCCAGATTCTCGACCTGATCCGCACCCTGCGCGACGAGACGGGTACCGCGATCGTGCTGATCACCCACGATCTGGGCGTCGTCGCCGAGATGTGCGACCGCGTGGCCGTGATGTATGCCGGCGAGATCGTGGAACATGCCGACGTCAGGACGCTGTTCCGCGACCCGGTCCATCCGTACACGCGCGGTCTGATCGGCTCCATCCCGGTCGTCGGCCAGGTGACGGACGAGCTGGCCGCGATCCCCGGTAACGTCCCGAACCTGATCGACCTGCCGGCAGGCTGCCGGTTCGCGCCGCGCTGCACCACCCGCGTGGAGCGCAACGTGACCGAGGCCCTGGAACGCCATCCGCAGCTCCGCCCGATCGCGGCCGGCCACGACGTCCGTTGCTGGCTCTACCACGACGAGGCGGGCAACGCCCTGCCACGTTCGGAGACCACACCCGCATGACAGACGCCGCACCCCTGGTCCAGGTCCGGGACCTCGTCAAGCACTTCCCTGTGCGCGGCGGGATCCTGCAACGGACCGTCGGCTGGGTGCAGGCGGTCGACGGGGTGTCGTTCGAGGTCCAGCGTGGCGAGACGCTTGGATTGGTCGGTGAATCCGGGTGCGGCAAGACCACCATCGGGCGTCTGCTTCTGCGCCTGATCGAGCCGACATCGGGCTCCATCCGGTTCGACGGCGTGGAGCTGACTGCGCTCAAGGGCGCGGCCCTGCGGCCGTACCGCCGGCGCATGCAGATCATCTTCCAGGACCCGTACGCAAGCCTTGACCCGCGCACGGCGATCGGCGACAGCATCGGGGAGGGGCTGCGGATCCACGGGCTGGGCACCAGCGCGGAGCGGCGCGAGAAGGTCCGGAAGATGATGGACCTGGTCGGCCTCCAGCCCTATCTCGCGCGACGCTACCCCCACGAGTTCTCCGGAGGCCAGCGGCAGCGGATCGGGATCGCCCGGGCGCTGGTCCTGGAACCGGACCTGGTGGTCTGCGACGAGCCCGTGTCGGCCCTGGACGTCTCGATCCAGGCGCAGGTCCTGAACCTGCTCAAGCAGCTCCAGCGCGAACTCCGCCTGACCTATGTGTTTGTCGCCCACAACATGGGCGTGGTGGAGCACATCAGCGACCGGGTCGCGGTGATGTACCTGGGTCGCATCGCCGAGCTGGCCGATCGGCGCGAGCTGTTCGAGCATCAAGAGCACCCGTACACCCAGGCGCTGATGTCGGCCATCCCGATCCCCGACCCAGAGTTGCGCCGCCGCCGGGTCATCCTCAAGGGTGACGTACCGAGCCCCGTCAATCCGCCGTCGGGCTGTCGCTTCCACCCACGCTGTCCGCTTCGCGCCGACATGGGCGGACCCGCCGTGTGTGCGGAGGTCACCCCTCCGCTGATCGACCTCGGCGGTGGTCACGAATGCGCCTGCCACTTCCGCCAGCCAGGTGGCGCGACCGTCTGAGCGGGCGACGGCGTGGCCCGACGCAGGACGGGGCGCCCCGTTACAGCCGACCGGCGGCGATTGCCCCGTGGTGAATATGTTTGCAGGCTTGCCGATCGCGTCAGCATCGGTCTCGGCGGCTGCATCACTCCGGACCGCCCCAGGCGTGATTCCCGAATGAGTTACTTGTGAGTGCGGTCGGCGGCCCACGCCATAACCGCACCCACGGACTACTACGGTGGAGCTGGGGCCGCTGGTTCGACTCGCGGCCCCAGCTCCACGCTCAGGCAGGTCCCGATTCCAGCCCGCACCGGCAGGTTTTGGCCGTGTGGGCCCGAGTCTCACTCCGTACCAGTCTCACGGCGAGGTTATGCGGAGGTCGCCGAACATCCGGCGGCGTCAACGACGTCGCCGTGAACTACAGCCAGCGTTCCGCCGGCGACCCAGCCCCTACATTCGGTGCGGCGGCGGCCCGGCGTTCAGTGCGGCGGCCGACGCGTCCGCCTTGCCGGCCGCGAGCAGCGCCAGGGCCGAATCCGGGGTGCCGCGGCGAACCAGCGTCTCGCCAAGATGCGCGATCCCCACGTCGGTCTTGAGCGCTTCGTGGGCGTAGTGGCAGGCCGCACGATGCTCGCCGTTCAGCACTTCCAACGGCGGATCGATCGTCCGGCAATTCTCGGGCTGGCCCAACCGCTCATACAGCCAGCATCGAGTATGGAACCGGCAGCCGGGCGGCGGATTGACCGGGCTTGGGACATCCCCTTTGAGGATGACGCGCTTGCGCTTCCGTTCCGACACGGGATCCGGAACCGGGACCGCCGAAAGCAGCGCCCGTGTGTAGGGGTGGCCGGGCGCCGCATACAGCTGGTCCGGTGGACCGATCTCGACGACCTTGCCGAGATACATCACGGCAACCCGGTCGCTGATGTGCTTGACCACCGATAGGTCGTGGGCGATGAACAGGTAGGTCAGTCCCAGGCTCGTCCGCAGGTCCGTCAGCAGGTTGAGTACCTGCGCCTGGATCGACACGTCGAGGGCCGAGATCGGCTCGTCGCAGACGATGAACTCGGGCTCAACCGCCAGTGCGCGCGCGACACCGATCCGCTGTCGTTGCCCGCCGGAGAATTCGTGCGGGTACCGCCGCACGTAGTCGGGATCGAGCCCGACCATGCGCAGCAGCTCCGCCACCCGTTCCTTCTTCGCTGCGCCCTCGGCCAGGTGGTGGGTTTCGATCGGCTCGCTGACGATCGATCCGACGGTCATCCGCGGGTCGAGCGATCCGTAGGGATCCTGGAAGATGATCTGCATCCTCCGGCGCATTCGGCGCAGTGCGCCCGAATCGAGCTTGGCCAGATCGGTCCCGTCGAAGCGGACGGATCCGCTGGTCGGCTCGCGCAACCGAATCATGGCCCGTCCGATGGTGCTCTTGCCACAGCCGGACTCGCCGACCAGGCCCAATGTTTCGCCCCGGCGGACCTCGAAGGTGACACCGTCGACCGCCTTGACCGACCCCTTGACTGTCTTGAAAATGCCCGAGCGGATCGGAAAATGGACCTTGAGGTCGTCGACCTCAACGAGCTTGGCGTCGACGTGCGGGCGCAAGGTGTTGGGGCTGTCGGCGGCGGTCAACTGATCCACCCTCCGGCCTCGGTCGCCCAGCAGCGGGCCAGATGGCCCTCTGAGCCGTGTCTGGTCAGGGCCGGTTCACTGGCTCTGCACACGTCTCGCGCAAAGTTGCAGCGTGGCGCGAATCGGCACGCGTCGGGCGGCGCGATCAGGAGCGGCGGCAGCCCCTCGATGGTCCGCAGCCGGTCCCCGCGGATGTCGTCGATCCGCGGGAGCGAGTCGAGCAGGCCCCAAGCGTACGGCATCCTTGGCCCCTCAAACAGTTCGTCCACCGTTCCGGTCTCGACGATCCGCCCTGCATACATGACATTGACCCGGTCGCACATCCCGGCAGCAATCCCCAGATCGTGGGTGATCATCAGCACCGCCGTGTGGAACTCGTCCGAGAGGGTCTGGATCAGCTCGAGGATCTGGGCCTGGATCGTCACATCCAGGGCGGTCGTCGGCTCGTCGGCCAGGATCAGTTTGGGATCGCATGACAGGGCGATTGCGATCATCACCCGCTGGCGCATCCCGCCGGAGAACTGGAACGGATAGTCCGCCAGCCGCTCGCGAGCCCTCGGGATCCCCACCTTGCCGAGGAGCTCCACAACGCGGTCATCGGCCGCGCTTTGCGACAGACGCAAATGCTCGCGGATCGGCTCGGCGATCTGATAGCCGATCGTCAGTGTTGGGTTGAGGCTCGTCAACGGATCCTGGAAGATAAACCCGATCTCCTTTCCCCGGATCTTGCGCATCTCATCGTCGTTCAGTTTGAGCAGATTGATCCCGTCAAACAGGATCTCGCCGGCGACGATCCGGCCCGGCGGGCTCGGGACCAGTCTGGCGACCGATAAGGCCGTCACGCTCTTGCCGCAGCCGGACTCCCCGACCAGGCCGAGCGTCTCGCCGTAGTCGACATCGAAGCTGACGTCATCGACGGCCTGAACGACCCCATCTGGCGTGAAGAAATGCGTCGACAGGCCCCGGACCTGGAGGAGCTTGCTCGCCTTGTGTGGCCCCGCGCCTGGCGATCCCGCTCCGTCGACCCGCCGGGCCTCCTCCGAAGACAATTCGATGATCGTGGGCATATCCGAGCCGGTCCCCGCTTCGTCGACTTGCATCGGCTATTGCTTGCCCTTCAGCTTGGGATCAAGGGCGTCGCGCAGACCATCACCGAGGAACGTGAACCCGATTAGCGCGAGTGCAATGAAGATCGCCGGGAAGACCACGAGGTGCGGCTCGGACCGGACGTACTTCTGGCCCTCCGCGATCAGGCTGCCCCATGACGCGCGTGGCGGCTGGACGCCGATCCCGATGTAGGCCAGCGTCGCCTCAGCCAGTATCGCTCCCGGAATGCCCAGCGTGACGGCGACGATGACCGGCCCGATCCCGTTGGGCAGCAGATGTCGCGTCACGATCCGCCGATCGGACACGCCGATCGCCTTGGCCGCTTCGACGAACTCCGTCTCCTTGAGCGACAGGAGCTGTCCACGGACGAGACGGGCGACCGTCACCCAGGAAGTAAGTCCGATGGCCACGAAGACCAGTAGCAGGCCGTCGAGGGCCTGGCCGAAGAAGGTCTCGCGGAAGGCGACCGACAGCAGGATGATGAAGAGCAGGTCCGGAAAAGCATAGATCACGTCAGTCAGCCGCATGAGCGCGTTGTCCAGCCGCCCGCCGAACCAACCGGCCATTGCGCCGATCGGAACGCCGATGACGAGAATCACGATCTGGACGACAAATGCCACCGACACGCTGATCCGGGCACCGTCCAGAAGCCGACTGAACAGGTCCCGGCCGAGGTTGTCGGTCCCGAGCAGATGGTTGGGCGACAGCGGCGGCAACGGCCGGTTGCCGTTCGCGAAGACGGCTTGGAGATCCTGGACCTGGTATGGCCAGGGCGCGACGATCGGCCCGAAGATCCCGGCCAGCAGCAGCAGCGTCACCAGGACCAGGCCGACGATCGCCAGCCGGTTCTTGAGCAGCCGGCCAAAGGCATCGCCCCACAGACCAGCACTCTGACGGGGCCGGACGGCGCCTCGTCCCTGGACCGCGGCGTTGGTGGCCATCTGCGGGACTCCTAGCTGTACCGGATCCGGGGGTCGATGTAGGCGTACAGGACATCGACCACGACATTGAGGAAGGCGACCGCGAAGGCATAGAGCATCGTCATCGCCATCAGCAGGCTGTAGTCGCGCGTCGAGATCGCCGTGACGTAGAACTGGCCGACACCCGGGACGCTGAAGATTCGCTCGATGATGAACGAGCCGGTGACCAGGAAGGCAAGGGTGGGGCCAAGGATCGTCACCACCGGGATGAGTGCGTTGCGGATCATGTGACGGGTGACCACGGATCCATCGCGCAGGCCCTTGCTCATGGCCGTGCGGATGTAGTCCTTGCGGGTGACCTCGAGCATGGAGGCACGGGTGTACCGGGCGATCACCGCGATCGGGAAGCCGGCCAGGGCGACGGTGGGCAGGATCCAGTAGGTCGGGCCCTTCCAACCGCTGGTCGGCAACACGCCCAGCTGCACACTGAACAAGACGACCAGCAGGATCGCCAGCACGAAGCTGGGCGTGGAGATACCGACAATCGAGATGCTCGTGGACAGGTAGTCCGGCCAGCGGTTGTGACCGAGCGCCCCAACGATTCCCAGCGGGATCCCGACCAGAACGGACAGGAGGAAGGCCATGACGCCGAGTTGGATGGTGGTCGGAAGGCCATCGGCAACGATCTCATTGACCGACCGGTCCTTGAACCGATAGGAGGGTCCAAGGTCGCCCTGGATGAACCCGCCGGCCCACTGGATGTACTGCTCGTAGATCGGCTTGTCCAGCCCGTACTGGGCGTTGAGACGCGCCTGGACCGCTTCTGGCAGCGCCTTTTCACGGTCCCACGGTCCACCGGGGACCGCATGCATGAGGACGAACGTGAGGATGGAGACCGTGAACAGTACCGGGATGATCCACAGGATGCGCCGGGCAAGATAGGTGATCACGGTCGTCGCCTCCTCGGTACAGGCGGAGGGGTGAGATGGTCAGTGGGCCGGCCCTTTGGCCGGCCCACTGACCTGGTCGCCCTGGGCGACTAGTGCTTCAGGATCTGGATCGTCTCGTAGAAATGCTCGCCAGGAACCTGAGAGTCCATCGGCGTGAGGATCAGGCCGCCGACGTACGGCTTGATCTCGATCGGGGTCACCGCATATCGCAGCGGGAGGAACGGCGCATCCTCCATCATGATCTTCTGGGCCTGCTTGTACAGATCCTCCTGCACGGCCTGGTCGGGCTCGGCCGCTGCCTGAACCAGGAGTGCGTCGAATGCGGCGTTGCACCACGACTGGTCGTTGTTGCCGCCGCCGCAGGTGAACAGGCCGGCCAGCTGGTTGTTCGCATGCGGGTAGTCGGCACCCCAGCCGTTGCGGGAGATATCGTACTCACCAGCCGTCCGCTGGGTGAGGAAGACGCTGAAGTCGCTGCCGATCTGCTCGGTCTCCAGGCCGAACGCCTGGCGCCAGGCCTCGGCGAGGAAGGCGACCCTGGGCTCGTGCCCAGACCCTGAGTTGAAACCGAACTTCAACGCACCGAGCTCCGCGGCGCTGCCGACACCCAGCTCCTGCAGGGCGGTGGCCATGTGCGCCTTCGCTGAGTCGAGATTGAAGGGATACGGGTCAATGGTCTCGTCGTAGCCCGGGATGCCGGGCATCACGAAGCTGTTGGCGATCACGCCAAGCCCCGCGAAGGTGGCCAGGTTGAACGCCTGCTTGTCGATCGCCTCGGTCAACGCGATCCGGAAGTTCAGGTTCTTCGTCGGGCCGGGGGTGGCGAAGCGCGCCTTCTCCGGGTCCTGGAAGGTGTTGTAGTTGTAGTAGGTGATGGCGAGCTGGGATTGCTCCTGGTACTCGGCACCAAGAACCGGATCGTCCTTGACTCGCTGAACGTCCTCCGTGGGGACCGGCATGAACATGTCGATTTCGCCAGCCTCGTAGGCGGCCTGAGCCTGCGCCGGCTCGGGCGACATGGACATATGGATCTCGGTCAGCGTTGACTTGACCTCGCCGTACCAGTTCGGATTCGGCTTCAGGATGATCACGCTGTTGTGATCCCAGGTGTCAAGGATGTACGGGCCCGAGCTGACGTAGTTGGCAGCCTCGGTTGCTCCCTCGCTGGTGATCCACTTTTCCTGGATCGGCACAGTGACCCACAGGGTCATGGCGCTCAGGAAGTAGGTCGCCGGCGTGGACAGGGTCACGACGAACGTCTTGTCATCCGGGGCCGCGACACCGAAGGCGTCAAGCGCCGCGTCGATATCCGCATCGCTCGGGGCGGGATCCGCGCCGGCCATGGCCAGGAGCTCGTTGCCACCAACCACTTCGGCCATGACGTAGGAGTACGGGGCTGCGGTCCGCGGGTCGACGAGCCGCCTCCAGCTATAGACGAGGTCACCGGCGACAATCGTGTCGCCGTTGCTGTACTTGGCGTCTCGAAGGTGGAACGTCAGCGTCTGCGCGTCCGGTGAGACCTCCCAGGATTCTGCCAGCGACGGCACGATCTTGAGGTCCTTGTCGATGTAGACAAGGGGTCGATGAAGCGCGCGAAGGACGGTCAGCGAGTTCGAGTCCTGTGCGGCCGATGGATCGAGGGTCGGCGGATCGCCAGAGATGTCGACCCGCAGGATCTGCTCGTCGGCGAGGTTCGATTCCGCCGTTGGTGCCGGAGTCACGGGCGCCGCCGTGGCGCCGGGCGCTGGTGAGTCGGTGACGACCGGCGCCGCGCTGGGGCTGGCAGTGGCACCGCCGCAGGCCGCCGCGACGACGGCGATGGTGGCCAGGATGGCCAGAAGTCGCTTCTGCATGAACTCTCCTCCGATTGGGTTGAGGTCCCGGGGAATCTGCCGTTAGATCATGACCCGCTGCTGGCCGTAACATTGAGCGACTGCGTGTAGCCGGAGACGAGCCTCCCACTCCTCTGGTTCAACGCGAGACGCGGCGCTGCACGGTTCGGGTCGATACGCTGGGCACACTATCCACAGTGGCTGGCCGCCTGTCAACGTGGCACCAAGCTGCAACCTTCAGTCCGGGAACGGTGTCTCACTGCCGGCCATCGGGCGCCAGCGCAGGTTGGGATGGCGTGCCGCGGTTGCCTCATCAAGCCGTCGGACGGGCGCGCTATGCGGGGCGCCGGTGACCAGCTCGGGCGTGGCATGCGCCTCCGCGGCGATCGCGATGAGGGCATCCGCAAAGGCGTCGAGCGTTTCGACCGATTCGGTCTCGGTCGGCTCGATCAGCATCCCCTCCTCGACGATCAGCGGGAAATAGATCGTGGGCGGGTGGTAGCCGTAGTCGATCAGCCGCTTGGCGATATCCAGGGTGCGGACGCCGGTCTGCTTCTTGAGTGTCGCGGCAGACGCGACGAACTCGTGCTTGCACGCACGCTCATGGGGGATGTCGTAGGTCCCCGCCAACCGGTGCTTGAGGTAGTTGGCCGCGAGCACGGCGTCGTCGCTGACCTCGCGCAGCCCGGAGCCGCCGTGTGCCCGGATATACGTGTACGCGCGCACCAGCACGCCCGTGTTGCCCACGAAACTGCGCATCCGCCCGATCGAGTCGGGCCGCTCGCCCATTCGCTCTAGCCGAAACGCGCCGTCATCGCCACGCAGCACCCGCGGCTCCGGCAGGTAGGGCATGAGCGCCTCCCCCACCCCGACCGGCCCAGCGCCAGGCCCGCCACCGCCGTGCGGGGTCGAGAAGGTCTTGTGGACGTTGAAGTGCATGACGTCAAACCCGGCCTCGCCCGGCTTGAACCGGCCAAGGATCGCGTTCAGGTTGGCGCCGTCCATGTAGGCGAGCGCACCCGCTGCGTGGACCGCGTCAAGCAGCTCCCCGATCCGTGCCTCAAACAGCCCCAGCGTGGACGGGTTCGTGATCATCACCGCGGCCGTTCGTGGCCCCAGGGCCGCCCGGAACGCGTCCAGATCCACGCCGCCATCCGCGGCCGACGGGATGGTGACCGTTCGGTAGCCGGCCATGGACGCGGTGGCCGGGTTGGTCCCGTGGCTGGAGTCCGGGACGAGGACCTCATCCCGTTCGGCCTCGCCGCGCGCGCGGTGGTAGGCCCGGATCATCAGGATCCCGGTCAGCTCACCCTGGGCACCGGCGGCGGGCTGGAGCGTCACCGCGCGCATCCCGCTGATCTCGCACAGCGCCCCCTCCAGCTCCCAGAGCAGCTGGAGCGTGCCCTGGGCCGCTTCGTCCGGGGTGAGCGGGTGGAGGTTGGCGAAACCTGGCAGTCGCGCCGCCCACTCGTTGAGCTTGGGGTTGAACTTCATGGTGCACGAGCCCAGCGGATAGAAGCCGGTATCCACCGCGTAATTGAGCTGCGACAGGTTCACGTAGTGGCGCACCACCTCGGGCTCGTTCATCTCGGGCAACGCCGGCGGCACCTCCCGGCGGGCATCGGCCGGGATGCGGTCCAGCGCGTCCTTTGGCGGATGCGGAATCTTTCCGCCACCGCGGCCAGGCCGCCCTCGCTCGAAGATCGTGGGCTGGAGCTTCGCGCCGACCACGCTCATCGCACACCGCCCATGACGGATCGGCGATCGGCTCCCGCTCCCGCCTCCACCCCGCTGGGCGGTCGGCCATCGAGAATCTCCCCGAGCGCCGCGGCGAAACGGGCGATCTCGGCCGTGGTCGTGACCTCCGTGGCGCACACGAGCAGCGCGTCGGCCAGGCTCGGGTCGCCCGGTTCGACCTCGGACAGGACGAGCCCCGCCAGCACGCCCCGATCGAGCAACCGTCGGTGGACGGCGCGCGCTCCCGGAACCCGGACGGCGAACTCATTGAGGTATGGCCCGGCGTGGATCCGCGGCGCACCGATGCCGGCCAAGGCGGCCTCCAGTTCGGCCGCCCGCGCCGCCCCGAGCGCGGCCACATCACGAAGACCGTGCGGCCCGATCGTCGCCAGGTAGACCGAGGCTGCCAGGGCAAGGAGCGCCTGGTTGGTACAGATGTTGCTGGCCGCCTTGTCGCGCCGGATGTCCTGCTCGCGGGCTCGCATGGTCATCACGAAGGCACGCTGGCCGTCAAGATCCGTGGTCATACCCACCAGTCGCCCGGGGATCTGGCGAATGAGCGAATCGGTGCAGGCGAGGATTCCGAGGTAGGGACCGCCGTACTGCGGCGCGATCCCCAGCGGCTGGCCCTCGCCGGCGGCGATGTCCGCCTCGTATGCGCCCGGAGGTGCCAGCACGGCCAGCGACACCGGCTCCACGACCGAGACAAACAGCGCCCCGGCCTGGTGCGCGAGCTCCCCGATCGCGCGCATGGGTTCCAGCAGGCCGAGGAAGTTCGGCTGCGCGGCAAGGACCCCGGCCACCGGCCGATCGCGGTCGGCGAGCAGCCGCTCCAGGGCCGCCAGATCCGTGGTGCCCGCAGCGTCTCCATCGCTGACCAGGGGGATCTCGTCGACCTCCAGCCCGGCACTGAAGTACGTCCGCAGGGTTTCACGATAGTGGGGATGGACGGCGCGCGAGACGAGGACCCGATCACGCCGAGTCGCCCGGCAGGTCATCAGCGCGGCCTCGGCCGTTGCCGCGGCGCCGTCGTAATGCGACGCGGAGACCACGTCGAGTGACACCAGCTCCGCGATCAGCGACTCGTACTCGTAGATGCTCTGGAGGGTCCCCTGGCTGATCTCTGGCTGATACGGCGTGTATGCCGTGTACCACTCGCCGCGGAGCAGGATCTGGTCGACCGCGGGCGGACTCCAGTGGCGGTAGACGCCGGCCCCCAGGAAGGAAGTGAGGTCCCCCCGGTTGCGGGCGGCCAGGTCGCTCAGCCGGGCGGCCAGCTCCAGCTCGGGTTCCGGTTCCGGGAGGTTGAGGGTCGATGCCCGCATCTCCGCCGGAATGTCCTCGAACAACTGATCAACGCTGGTCAGGCCGAGCGCGGCGAGCATGCGCGCCCGATCGGACGCGGTGTGAGGACCGTAGGGCATCGGGGGAAGTCAGCCCGCCGCGATCAGGGCGTCGTAGGTCGCCGGGTCCAGCAGGCCCTCGAGGTCGGCGAGGTTGGCCATGCGAATGCGCAGCATCCAGCCGTCGTCATAGGGCGACGAATTCACGAGCTCCGGGCTGACGGTCAGTGCCCCATTCGTCTCGATCACCTCGCCGCCGACCGGGGCGAACAGGTCGCTGACGGCCTTGACCGATTCGACCACCCCGAAGGCGCCCGCCTGGGCGAGGGTACGCCCGACGTCGGGTAGCTCGACGAACACGATGTCACCGAGCTGGTCGGCCGCGTAGGCGGTGATCCCCACGGTGGCCACGTCGCCTTCGACGCGGACCCACTCGTGATCGTTCGTGTAGCGCAGGTTGGTCGGCACCATCGGGTCAGGCTGGCCTCCGATAGAACGGCAGGGCGACCACTCGCGCCGGAACGCGGGCGTCGCGGATCTCGACGTCGACAACGGTACCCGGCTCGGCGTCACCAGGTGCGACGAATGCCATCGCGATCGGCACCCCCCGGGTCGGTGAGTGCGTGCCGCTGGTCACGCTGCCCGATCGTCTCTCGCCGACAAGGACCGGATACCCATGACGGGCGATCCCGCGGCCCTCGACGACCAGCCCGACGAGCGTCCGCGCCGCGCCTTCGCGAGCGATCCGCTCCAGTGCGGCCCGCCCCACGAAGTCGCCCGGCTTGCCAAGCTTGACCACCCGCCCAAGCCCGGCTTCGAAGGGATTGGTGTCAAGGTCGAGTTCATTGCCGTAGAGCGGCATGCCGGCCTCCAGGCGCAGGGTGTCGCGCGCGCCCAGGCCCGCGGGCATCCCGCCGGAACCGCGAATCGCGCCGAGCAAGGCATCCCAGAGCGCCACGGTCGAAGCGGTCTCGATGAAGACCTCGAAGCCGTCCTCGCCGGTGTAGCCGGTCCGCGCAACCAATGCCGGGATCCCGGCCACCGTGCCCTCCGCGATCGCGTAATAGCGCAACGCACCGAGGTCAACATCGGTGAGCGGTCCGAGCACCTCCACGGCGCGCGGACCCTGGACCGCCAGCAGTCCCGTCGCGAGGGAGCGGTCATCGAGCACCGCCCGGAACCCGTGGAGCCGTTCCGCCAGGGCGTCCGAAACGACCGCCGCGTTGCCGGCGTTCGCGACGACCAGGAATCGTTCCTCGGCCAATCGGTAGACGATCAGGTCGTCGATGATCCCGCCGGCCGCGTTGCAGATCATCGAATAGTGGGCGCGCCCGACCGCCAGGCTCGGCGGATCGCTGACGAGGGCTGACGCGAGCGCCGTGCCCGCCTCGGGGCCTTCGACGTACAGCTCGCCCATGTGCGACAGGTCGAACAGGCCCACCCGCTCACGAACGGCGCGGTGCTCCTCAAGAATCGAGCCGTACTGCACCGGCATCAGCCAGCCGCCGAATTCGATCATGCGGGCGCCCAGGTCCCGATGGACCGGCGCCAGGGGCGTCTCGTGGACGACGGACTCGATCGGCTCACTCACGACGGGCCGTCACCCGCGGCCGCGCTCGAAACGCCGATGATCTCGGCGGCTCGCGCCACGAGGGCCCGCTCCGTCTCGAAGGTGAGCAGCGTCCGGGCCTCGGCAAAGGTCACCCAGCGGACCTCCTCGAACTCGTGATCGTGCGCGGCCAGGTCTCCCCCCACCGGATCCATCAGAAAATAGTGGACCGTCTTCTGGATGCGCCGGCCGCTCTGCACAAACGAGTACTCGATCGAATCCAGTGGCGCCGTGATCTGGACCTGGAGCCCGGTCTCCTCGGCAACCTCGCGCAGGGCCGTCTCCTCGCGCGACTCACCGGGTTCCGGAGTGCCCTTGGGCAGGGTCCACGTCCTGGTGTCGCGCTCACGACGGCGACTGCCGATCACGAGCCACGCGCGTCCCGACTCGTGCCGGATCACGATACCGCCGGCGGAGGTGGCGGTGATCGACCTCAGGCGGGCCACGGCGCCGGTGCAGCGCCGGGCCGTCGGGACGCCATTGGTCGTCCGGTGCGAGGCCACTGCATGACGACCAATGGTCCGGGGCGACCGCCCCGTGATCCGCGGGCGGGGGCCGGTTTGATCGAGCGCCAACGCGCCCGGAGCAAAGCCAACGGGGCAACCTCCGGGCCGAGAAGGACGGTCGCGCGCATCCCTGGCGCGCGGAATGCTCCCGCCGGACGCATGCCGAGTCGGCGCTGGCGAACGCGGTTCGAGGTGTTGACGAATCGCGCGGCGGGGCGGGCCGCGTACTTGGCGGCGATACTCTGCTCCATCGGCGCAATGGTACCCCTTCAGTCGGGTCGCGCAACTGCCTCCGTGAGCAATTCGAGCATTGCCTGCACAATTTCCGGTGCAAGCGTGCGCCGCCCCTTGGCAAGCCGGATCTCGCCGCGCGCGGCCGCCACGTACAGGTCCATCACCAGGGGTGCGTGCGCACGCAGGGCATCCAGGTGGGCGCGCAGCGTGCCGATGTCGCCACGCGCAATCGGCCCGGTCAGCGCGGCCACAATCCCGAGCGCCCTGGCGTTCGCGAGGGTTCCCTCAATCAGACGGCCGTAAATGGCCAGCGAGCCCGGCTCATCGAGACCCGCCACGCGCCCAAGCTCGGCGATTGCGTCGAGCAACGCCACGAAGCCGCCGGCGGCCAGCACGGCCGCAGCGTGATAGGCGGTCTTGGTCCCGGGCGCCAGCCGGACCGGAGTCGCGCCGATCGCCTCGGCCATCGCGGCCAGCAGCCCGGCCAGCTGGTCGTCACCCTCGATGGCTACCGTGGCGCCATGGAGAGCGGCGACCGCGCGCTCCGTGTCCGCAACGGCGACGAGCGGATGGAATGAGCCGACCTGGGTCCCCGCGGCCATGGCCGGCGCGAGCACCTCTGCCCCAAGCGCGCCGCTGGTGTGGATCATCGCCTGGCCGCCGTACATCCGGAGCGTGCCCGCCAGGGGCGCAATGACATCGTCCGGAACGGCCAGGATGATCAGCTCCACCTCATCGAGCAGCGGCTCCGGGTCGACGAAGACGCGGCCTACCTCGACCAGCGATCGGAATCGCTCACGCCTGGTCGCATCGCGACTCGCCACGGCATGGATGGGCCAGCCGGCCCGCGACAGCGCCACCCCGAGCACAGTCCCGACGGCACCGGCCCCCACGATCCCGATGACCGGCGGTTCGCCCGCCGCCGATTGCCGATGCGGATGGGCGTGACCGGCCACGCCGTGGTCATCGGCGTGACGCCCCTGGCTACCGGGCGGGGCGGGGTCGAGGTCGATCCCGGCGGCGTCAAGTTGAGCGGCGGCGGCTTCGCGGTCACGCCTCGGGTCGTCGCCCGGCAGATCGCCCCACCCCCTCATCGCGCAGGCGCTTCGGCGTTAGCTCGGCGGGCACGGTACGCTTGCACCGAACGAGTGTAACGAGCAGGCGAGGAACGAAACGTTGGCACAGTTGGACCCCTTTGGCGCTCGGGCATCGCTGGGAACCGGTCTGCCGGACCTCTATCGATTGAGCTCACTCGCCGACAGGATCGACCTCGACAGGGCCCCGCTGACGGTCAAGATCCTCCTCGAGAACGTGCTCCGCCACGCCGGCGGCGGGATCGTTGGCGGTGACGATGTGGAGCGTCTGGCGTCGTGGCGCGCGGGCGTGCCGGCGGAGGCCGAGATCCCGTTCATGCCGTCGCGGGTCCTGCTCCAGGACTTCACCGGGGTGCCTGCCGTGGTGGACCTGGCAGTCATGCGCGATGCGATGGCCGAACTCGGCGGCGACCCGGCCCGGGTCAACCCGCTCGTCCCGGCGGACCTGGTGATCGATCATTCGGTGCAGGTCGACCGCTTCGGGACGCCCGGCGCCTTCGCCTTCAACGTGGAGCGCGAATACGACCGCAACGGGGAGCGCTACCAGCTCTTGCGCTGGTCACAATCGGCCTTTCGCGACCTGCGGGTCGTGCCACCGGGGACCGGGATCATCCACCAGGTCAACCTGGAGTTTCTGGCCACGGTCGTCGCGGACCGTCCAGATGCCACCGGCCGCTCCGTGGCCTTCCCCGACACGCTCGTCGGGACGGACTCGCACACCACGATGATCAACGGCCTTGGTGTCCTGGGTTTCGGCGTCGGTGGCATCGAGGCCGAGGCGGTCCTCCTTGGCCAGCCGCTGTACCAGCCGATGCCGCACGTCGTCGGGGTTCGCTTGCGGGGGGCGCTGCCGCAGGGCTCGACGGCTACCGATCTCGTGCTCGTCGTGACGGAACTGCTGCGGGCGCACGGGGTCGTTGGCGCGTTCGTCGAGTTTGCCGGAGACGGCCTCAGTGGCCTGTCGTTGGCCGACCGAGCGACGATTGCGAACATGAGCCCCGAATTCGGGGCGACCGCCACGCTCTTCCCGATCGACGACGAGACCCTGACCTACCTTCGACTGACCGGGCGGGCTCCAGAGCGGATCGCGCTGGTCGAGCGCTACGCCAGGGAGCAGGGGCTCTGGCGCGAGCCTGGCAACGGTCCGACCTTTGACGAGTTGCTCGAACTCGACCTGGCGAGCGTCGACCCGTCGGTCGCGGGGCCGCGACGTCCGCAGGACCGCGTCCCGCTGGCCGCGCTGCGCGACAATTTCCGCTCGAGCTTCCCGGCTGGGTTGGCCGCCGCCGACCGCCACGCTGCGGGGCCTGTCTACCCGCCAGTCGAGATCAGGATCGGCGGTGATCCAGCGCCAATCCGGACCGGTTCCGTGGCCATCGCCGCGATTACTTCGTGCACGAACACCTCCAACCCGACGGTCATGATCGGCGCCGGGTTGCTCGCGCGCAACGCTGTCGCCCGTGGGCTTCGGGTCGCGTCGACCGTCAAGACCTCGCTGGCACCGGGCTCCCGGGCGGTCACCGGCTATCTCGAGGCCGCCGGGCTCATGGCGCCATTGGCCAGCCTGGGGTTTGCGCTGGCCGGCTATGGCTGCACCACCTGCATCGGCAATTCGGGCCCGCTGGACGACGCGGTCGGCGCGGCGGTGGACGCGAATGACCTGGTGGTCGCCGCCGTGCTGTCGGGCAATCGCAACTTCGAGGGCCGGATCCACCCGCAGGTCAGGGCGAGCTACCTTGCTTCGCCACCGCTGGTTGTCGCGTTCGCGCTCGCTGGCCGCGTCGATATCGACCTGACGCGCGAGCCCCTTGGCACGGGTTCGGACGGCTCCCCGGTCTTTCTCGCCGATCTGTGGCCCGCGCCAGGTGAAATCCGGGCGGTGATCGCCGACTCGATCGATCCCGAATTGTTCCGCACGACCTACGCCACCGTGTTCGAGGGCGACGAGCGCTGGCGGGCGCTGCCCATCCCGTCGGGGGACCGCTACGAATGGCGCAACGACTCCACCTACATCGCGCGCCCGTCGTTCTTTGAGGGAATCGCCTCTGTCCCGCCGCCGGTCCGGGACATCGCCGGCGCCCGGCTGCTCGCGGTGCTCGGCGATTCGGTGACCACGGATCACATCTCGCCTGCAGGCTCGATCTCGCCCTCGTCGCCGGCAGGTCGCTGGCTCCAGGAGCACGGCGTTGGGCCGCTCGACTTCAACTCCTACGGCGCACGCCGCGGCCACCACGAGGTCATGGCCCGCGGCACGTTCGCCAACATTCGCCTGCGCAACCGGTTGATGGGTGACCGGGAGGGCCCGTACACGCTCCACCTGCCCGACGGCGAGGACGGGTTCATCTATGACGTAGCGATGCGCTACCAGACCGAGGGTGTGCCGCTGGGGATTCTCGCCGGTCGCGAATACGGCTCTGGCTCATCGCGCGACTGGGCGGCCAAGGGACCGGCCCTGCTCGGCGTCCGGTTCGTGCTCGCCGAGAGCTATGAGCGGATCCACCGTTCCAATCTGGTGGGGATGGGCATCCTGCCGCTCCAGTTCCGACCGGGTGAGACCGCCGCCTCCCTCGGGTTGACCGGCCGGGAGACCTATGACGTCCTCGGCCTGGCCGACGGCCTGACGCCGCACCAGGCGGTCAGCATCAGGGCGTCCCGCGATCTGGCGGCCGGTGGCGATGGCACGACCCGCCGGTTCGAGACGATCGCACGACTGGACGGCCCGATCGACGTGGACTACTACCGCCAGGGCGGAATCCTGCCGGCGGTCCTTCGCCGACTGGCGGCGGACGGGTAAGGGGTAGCCCGGGCACGAGGAAGCCCTCGGGGGAGGACCGAGGGCTTCATCGCGGAGGAGCATGCTTGGTTGTTGCCCCTGTGACGCACAGCCGGGCACGTCCGTGACGCGAAAGTTCTGGCTAGCTCGCCGATTGGCTGATTTCGCGGTGGAGGAAGTGCCAAGATACTGGCGCGACCGCGACGGGGCCATCCCGCTGCGCGTTCCTGACTTGGGGAGTTTGTTCGATGATCATGCAGCGACTCGTGGCGGCGGCCCTCGGCTGCATGCTCGTCGTCACCGGATGCGGCGCGGCTCCGGCGGCCTCCACCTCCGCGACGTCCGCCGCGACGGCGGCGGCCACGCCAGCTCCATCCGCCCCCGCGGCGTCGCCGGCCTCAGGTGCCCTGACCAAGTTCGATGAAGCGATCAACGCCGTGATCCAGATCGAGGCGACCGGTACGTTCCGCGATCCCGACGCCGGCGAACAGGTCGGATCAGGACGCGGCTCCGGCTTTGTCATCGACCCGTCTGGTATCGCGGTGACCAACAACCACGTGGTCACGGGCGCCGCCACGATCAAGGTCTGGCTCGGTCCCGAACGCGAGGAGCATGCCGCGCGGGTCCTGGGTGCGTCCGAGTGCGCCGACCTGGCCGTGATCGAAATCGACGGCGTCAGCAACGTGCCCTATCTCGAGTGGTACGACGATGATATCCGCCCCGGGCTCGACATCTATGTGGCCGGCTTCCCGCTGGGCGACCCCGAGTACACCCTCACCCGCGGCATCGTCAGTCGCGCCCACGGGATCCTTGATGAGAACTGGGCATGGGTGGAGGATTCGATCGAGCACGACGCCGCCACCAACCCGGGCAACTCGGGCGGGCCGGTGGTCACCACGGACGCCAAGGTGGTCGGTGTGCACTATGCCGGCGACCCCTCGACGCAGCAGCATTGGGCGATCTCCAGCGCCGATGCCAGCCAGGTCGTTGAGCGACTTCGGCAGGGCGAGGATCTCTATTCGATCGGCGTGAACGGTTCTGCCTTCACCAACGCCGAATTCACCGGCATCTGGGTCTATTCGGTCAAGCCGGGCTCACCGGCGGCCAAGGCGGGGATCGTGTCCGGCGACATCATCACCCGGTTGTCGGCGGTCGCCCT
>CAYRTS010000002.1:0-1335 GCA_964427285.1 uncultured Anaerolineaceae bacterium | reverse complement strand
GGCGAGTACCAGGTCTGGCGAGGATGCGGCCCGAACGGCAACGCGTCATTCCTCGAGGTCGTGGCCGAACCTGCGGACCGCAGCTTCCTGATGCTCGTCCAGGTCGCCGCGGTCGAGGACCGGGACTTCTCGGCGCTCGATCGGATCCTCGACACCTTCCAGCTGGTCGCGCCGTAGCGGCGGCCTGCGCTACGGTGAATCTCGCGAGTTCGCTCGGCGCGGGCGAGGTGGTGGAACGTGGTGGGCGATACTGGGCTCGAACCAGTGACCTCACGGATGTGAACCGTGCGCTCTGACCAACTGAGCTAATCGCCCCGGGCGGTCCCCGATCGACCGTAATCGGCGTCGCGACGACAGGCGCCGCCGCGATGACAGGCGTTGCCGCGATGAACGACGTCGCTGCCGCGGGCGCCGATGATACCCGACCGGCGCGCGGCGTTCAGCCGTGTGACCGCATGGTCAGTCGGCGTTCAGCCGTGTGTCCGCACGGTCAGTCGGCGTTCAGCCGTGTGTCCGCACAGTCAGTCGGCGTTCAGCCGTGTGTCCGCACGGTCAGTTGGGGCCATCGGGCGGTGATCGTCGCCAGGTCGGCACCGTCGACCGCTACGAGCTTGCGACGCGCGGTGCCGCCCGCCACGATCCGGACGTCTCGTCGCCCGACTTCGAGCTCGCTTGCCAGCAGTCCGATCAGGGCGCCGTTGGCGGCGCCTTCGACCGGGGCCACCGCGACACGCACCCACAGGACGCCGTCGACGACTTCGTCGATTCGGCTGGCTGAGGCTCGTGGGGTGAGTCTGACCGCGAAACGGATGCTGGCCGAGCTCAAGGCGTCAGAACGCGCGCACCAGGACGCCCAGCACCAGCAGAACGACGAGCCCGGACCAATCCATCATCCCGCTCCGTGGGAGAAGCCGGCGAACGGGCGCCAGCATGGGCTCCGTCGATTGGATCAGGAACCTGGACACCTGGGTGCGCCCCGACGGATCGAACCACGACATCAGCATTCGCCCAAACACGAGCGCCCACAGCGCCATGACCAGGAACTGGATGAAGGTCAGCAGGAAGTTCACGCCAGAAGTCTACCAGCCACCCGATTCGGCGCGCCACACGTTCGCTTGCCGATCCTCGCAGCCGGAACTCGCAACCGCAGCTCAACTGGCAGTTTCGATTTCGCCATGAACGCGCTCGGCCATGTCCCCACCCTGCAGCGTGGGGACAAGTGCACGCTCGTTCGTGTCGCACGTCCAACCTCCAGTTGAGCGGAAACGGGTGGGCGCGAGCGGGCGAGGGTGGGCTGGCTGGAAACGGGTGGGCGCGAGCGGAAACGGGTGGGCG
>CAYRTS010000001.1:19057-107944 GCA_964427285.1 uncultured Anaerolineaceae bacterium | reverse complement strand
TAAAATCCGCGGCCCGCAAGGGCGTCAGGGTTCGAATCCCTGCTCCGGCACCAGCACCGTCGCACCAGGACGGCCGTGTCAAACGATCGGCCCCAAGGCATGGCCCGATCGGGTAGTTGACGGCCTGGCCGACTCAGGCGCACGGTCACGCCATGAGTTCCCTCGGGTTCGCCTGGTTCGAGGAGGCCGGTGCGATCTATTCCGGTACGCGAGTCATCCTGACCGGCTGGGTTCAGGCCGACCGGCTCACCGATGACGGTGCGGCCTTCCTCGCGGTCCAGACGCTTCCCGCCCTCGAACTAACCGAAGCCGGGGTCATCGCCGGCAGCCGGACCGAGATGCTCGATCAGGCGACCGCCGCGACCATGGTCAAACGGGCGGGGATCAGCGCACCGCCGTCGCCCCGCTCAGCGGAGGCGGTCGCGGCGGCCATCGAGTACGGGCGGCTCTCCGCTGGCGGCCCGGTGCGGCTCACGCACGCCGGCGAGATGCTTAACTGGGCGGCCCACGCTGCGTTCGCCTTCGCCGCCCTGCCCTTCATTCCGGCTGCGGCGTTCAGTTATCCCTATGACGCCTACGGTCTGCGCTCATATCGCGACCTGACGCCGCCACGTGGCCGTGGGGAGTTCGTGGAGCGTGTCGAGGAGCTCGAGCGGGTCGTCCACGCGGTGGCGAGACGCCGACCGGCCGCGAAGATAGACGGCCCATCGTTGCGTCGCGCGTTCGGCTTTCTCGACGCCGCGGCGTGGATCGCCACCGACGACTTCCGCCTGACGCACTGACCCGCTTCAGGCCGCTCCGGCTCCAGCGAGGACGGCGGCGATCGCAGCGTCCAGGGCGTCGTTGGACGGCTCGACAAGGACGCGCTCGGGCCGCCCGGGATCACCGATCAGGACCGTCGGCGTGACGCGGTTCCCGGCGTTGTGGGCCCGAATCAGCTCATCAGCTTCGGCGTCGAATTCGACGTTGCGATAGGTGAACGGGATCGCGCGCTCGGTCAGGTGCGCGTTGGATCGAACGGTGTCCTCGCAGGTATCGCGACCGAGCACAAGAATCGGAGGCCAGCTGGGGCTCATCCGGGCACTGTGCCGCAGACCGGCCCGATGATTGGCCTGATGACGATCTTCCTGGATCCAGCGGTCGCTGCCGCGTTCGGCTGGCCGGACTGACATCGCCCGGCCGGGGGCTGGCGAAGGGGCACTAGCCGCCTCTTCCGCGCGGCGTGACGGGATGCCGATGGGGTTGACGTAGCTGACCGAACACCTGCCGCCGCGATCGATTGTTCCAATTCCATTGGTATCCGTAACGAATTGCGACCGAGACACGTCGGAACCAGCAGCATGGCGGGTCAATCCAACCGATGCTTGCCCCGTACGCCAACCAGGCTGGAACCCGGGTCCGGGGCGAGCAGGCTTGAACCTGCCCGCGAGCAAGGCCGCGTGCCCGGGCCGCCTTCGGCTGGCCGGACTGATCCCGGCCGGCCCGCCGGAGCGGCCAGGGGCTAGCGCTGGGCGCGACGGCGGAACAGGCCCCCTGACCTCTTTGGTTCCAGGGTCGCGGGACTGGCGACCTGCGCGGTCTCACCAAAGGCGCTGGCGCTCAGCTGAACCAGTTTCTCCGCAGGGGCCGATCGCGCGGCACCAACGACGACCGGGATGCCTTCGTTGACCGCCTTCAGGTAGAGGAACGCGTCGTACGGCAATTCGAACGTCACGGGCGTGCCCAGGGCTCCCTCAACGTCACGGCGCTTGAGGATCTCGCGGGCGAACGGGCTGTTGAGCACGACGATGGATTTGGTAGCGACCGACCCTGTCTCGCGCAGGTACTCGACCAGTACGTGCATCGCGCGCAGCGCCGCTATTTCCGCATAGACCGGCAGGATCACCGTGTCGACCGCTTCGAAGACGGTCAACGTGCGCTCATCGAGGGTCGATCCCGCATCGACGATCACGCGCTCATAGGTTTCGAGCGCAGTGGCCATGATCTTGCCGACGTGCTGTGCGGTCACGGTCTCGGTGGCCTCGGGCGCGGCGGGCGCAGCCAGCACATGCAGGCCGCTCTCATGGCGAACGGCGTGCGCTCGCAGCAACTCCGGTTCACGGAGCGCGGAATCGTCTCGGACGAGGTCCGCGAGGGTCTGCTTCGGACGAAGGTTGAGGTGCGTCGCGATGCCGCCGAACTGGAGTGCAAGATCGATCAACAGGACACGATCCGGCCGGCTCTGGGCCGCCACCACCGCCAGGTTCGTTGCGATGGTCGTGGTCCCGGCGCCACCCTTGGGGCTGAACACGGCGACCGAGCGGCGTGCCCGTCCTGCGATGGGCCCGCCTTCGAGCGGCGCCGGGCCGAGGTCCTTGGAGCGGCGGAAGCGAAGGAGCAACGCCTCGACCCGGGCCTCGAGCTCGCGTGCGTCGACGGGTCGCGCAATGACATCGTCGGCGCCTGCTTCGAGGAACCCGATCCGCTCCTCGACATCATTGCCAGCGCTGATGCACATGACCGGGATGTGGGCGAGGGCGGGCGTGGAGCGCATCTGCATGCAGATCTCGATCCCGCTCGAGGTGCCGCCGGCGATGTCGATGATCAGCAGCTGGTGGTCAGCGGCAAGTCCTACGGCGGCCGTCGCGTCGACGGACCGGGTCAGCTTGTACCCGGCGCCGACCAGGATGTCGGCGATCGCCTGGTCGGTCACGGGATCGGTCTCGAGGAGCAGGATGGTGCTGGCGGGCACTGAGCCTCCGCAACGTCTGGATGGGCTGGACGCACCTGCGATGCGGGTGCGAGGATACAACGGCGGGCATTCGGGGGCGATTGCCACGGGATTCGGTCATTGCAACCCCGGCGGGGCTTTGTGTACCTCGTGCTAGACTGCGCACCTGATCCTTTCCGCTCCGTGCCGGCAAGCCGTCAACGGGGCATCCCCTTTGGAAGGAGTACAGCGCGTATGCGCCGCTACGAACTCATGCTCGTGATCCGTCCCGATGTGGCGGACGACCGGAGCCAGGCCCTCGTCGATCGAACCACCCGCCAGCTCGTGGCCAGTGGGGCACAGATCGTGAAGGTGGCGCCGTGGGGCCGCCGCCGCCTGGCGTACCAGATCGATCGCCACCGCGAGGGTTCCTACCAGATCATCCTGTTCGAGGCGCCGCCCACGGCGATCGCCGAGCTGGAGCACACCCTCCAGATTACCGAGGAAGTGCTCCGCCACCTCGTCACTCGTGTCGAGCGGCCGATCAAGTCCACGCGTCCCGATGGCGCAGAGGACGGGCCCGAAGAGGAGGACGACCTGCCGTCCGGGCTCGATGAGGACGAAGACGACGACGACCGTCCGGGACTGATCGACGAGTCCGAGAGCGAAGCCGCTCCGGCCGCAATCGACTGAAGGAGCACGGACGATGGCGTTCTGCAAGATCATGTTGATCGGCAACCTGGGTCGTGACCCGGAGATGCGCTACACGCCGAATGGCAAGCCGGTGACCCAGTTCAGCGTCGCGGTCAGTCACAGCCGGCCGGACGGCCAGGGTGGCTGGATCGATGACGGGACGGACTGGTACCGGGTCAGCGTCTTTGGTGATCGGGCGGAACGCGCCGCGGACCAGCTGCGCAAAGGCAACAAGGTCTTCGTCGAGGGTCGCTTCAAGACGCGCGAGTTCGAGGGCAAGGACGGCGAGAAGCGGATGTCCCTGGACGTGATCTCGGACAACGTCATCAGCCTCGAGCGCCGCGGCCGGGATGACGAGGGCAGCTTCAGCGGAGTGCCAGCGGGCGGCTTCGCAGGTGGTGACCGGCCGACCGGCACCGACCGACCGACCGGCAATGACCGACCGACCGGCGGTGGCGGATCGCGCCCGCCCGCCGACGACACCGACATCGACGACCTTCCTTTCTGATCAGGAGAGCCAGAGCATGCCGCCCCCCCTTCGACCCAAGAAGCGCGACGACTTCTACCGTGACCGTCGTCGCCGCAAGGTCTGCGCCTTCTGCGCGGACAAGACCACCCAGATCGACTACAAGGAAGTCAACCGCCTCCGCCGCTACCTCTCGGAGCGGGCCAAGATCGAGCCACGGCGCAAGACCGGGACATGCGCCGGGCACCAGCGCGAGCTGTCGGTCGCCCTGAAGCGGGCGCGGCACGTGGCGTTGCTCCCGTACGCCCCGCAGCACCTGCGCCCCTAGCGCGGGCCGGTGCGCGGTCGGTCCAAGTCGCTCAGTCTCACATCCGGGAACGGTTCGCGAGCGTGATCATTGGGTTGGCGATGCTGTGCGGCGGTGCCGCCGCGGGCGTCTTCGGATCGCTGCTTGGCCTTGGTGGCGGGCTCCTCATCGTCCCGCTGCTCACCTTTGGTTTCGGGCTGCCGCTACGCGACGCCATCGGGGTGTCGCTGGTGTGCGTGATCATGACCAGCAGCGCGGCGGCCGGGGTCTACCTGGAACGCCACGTCGCCAACCTGCGGCTAGGGATCACCCTGGAGCTGTTCACGGCGCTTGGCGCCCTGATCGGCGGGTCGATCGCGTTCCTGCTTGACGAGCGCCTGATCTCCTTGCTGTTCGCCGGACTGCTGGTCTATGTCGCTGTCAGCATGGCGCGGGCCCGGCCCGCGGTGCGATCGAGCGCAAGCCAGGCCGTCTCGACCTCCAACGCGGCCTCCGGGGATGACCCGGTCCCGGCCGCGCCAACCATGCTTGACCGTCTGTCGGGAGATGACTACCGGGTGCGCAACCTTGGTCGGGGCGTGATCGGTGCTGCCGGGGCGGGCGTTGCGTCGGCCTTCTTCGGGATCGGCGGTGGCGTGATCAAGGTTCCTCTCATGCACCTGGCGATGGGCGTGCCGCTGCGCGTGGCGACGGCGACCAGCAACCTGATGATCGGGATTACCGCCGCGGCTGGCGCGCTGATCTACATCCTTCACGGCGGTGTCGATCCGTACGTCGCCGGTCCCACGGCCATCGGCGTCTTCCTTGGCGCCTCTGGAGGGTCCCGGTTGAGTCATCGGGTCAACGTGGGCGTGCTGCGGGTCCTGTTTGTCGTTGTCCTCATCTACACCGCCGCGCGAATGCTCCAGCGAGCGCTGACCTGATGGACGAGCGGGCCCAGCGGACGCTGGCACTCGAACGGCGCATCGGGCGACTCCTCATCGCCCTCACCTATCTCTCGGTTGGGCTGCTGCTCGTCGGGGTCGTCCCGATGGTGATCGCGGGGACTTCACCGCTCTCGGGCGGGCCCGGTCTCGACCTGGCGAAGCTCCCCGAGATGATCGCGGGCCTTGATCCGGTTGCCTTTCTTTGGCTTGGCATCCTGATGGTGATCGCCACGCCCATCAGCCAGGTGGCGCTCGCCGCCGTTGCGTACGCGCGGAACCGGGACCGGACGATGGTCGCCATTGCGCTCGCGATCCTCGCGATCATGGCGGTCGGCGTCGTGACTGCGGCGGCTGGTACCGTCTGAGCATGGAGATCGTCACCCTCGTCATCGCGTTCGTCGTGATCCTGATGGGCGCCGAGCTGTTCACCAACGGGATCGAGTGGTTCGGGCGCAAGCTGGAACTCGCCGAAGGTGCCGTTGGGTCCGTGCTGGCGGCCGTCGGCACCGCACTTCCCGAAACGATGATCCCGATCATCGCAATCCTGTTCGCGACGGGAGCCGAGTCCCACGCGGTCGGGATCGGGGCCATCCTGGGCGCTCCGTTCATGCTGGCCACGCTGGCCATGTTCGTGACCGGGATCGCCGTCCTCGCGGTCGCCCGGCGTCGATCGTCCGGCGACGTGATGCGCGTCGACACGACGGTCCTGGCCCACGACATGCGCTACTTCGCCATCGCCTATGCCATCGCCATCGGCGCCGCCTTCCTGCCGGTCGACCCCGACTGGCTGAAGTGGATCGTGGCACTCGTTCTCATCGGGATCTACGGCTGGTACGTGAAGGGCCACTTCGAGGCGGACGCCAGCGTCGATCTGGAGGACCTCGCACCGCTGCGGTTTCATCGGCTCGATCGCCGCGCACATCGGGCAGACTCGGGAGTCCCACGGCTGCGCGTGGTCAACGTCCAGGTCCTCGCCGCGCTGGGTCTGATCATCCTCGGTGCCGTCTTCTTCGTCGATGCGGTGGAGCATCTCGCGGCGAACCTGGGCATCGACAGCGTCCTGCTGGCACTGGTCATCGCCCCGATCGCCACCGAACTCCCCGAGAAATTCAACTCCGTGATCTGGGTGCGCCAGGGCAAGGACACCCTGGCGATGGGCAATATCACCGGGGCGATGGTCTTCCAGTCGACGATCCCGACAGTCGTGGCGCTGGTCTTCGCCTCCGATTCCTGGGTGGCCGGGCCGGGCTCATACACCGCGTTCGCGTCGGCCGGCATCGCGTTCCTGTCGTCGGCGTTCATCTTCATTCCGATGGCCCGACGCGGCAGGCTGACCGGCCGGGGCCTCCTCATCGGCGGCCTGTTCTACGTTGCCTATCTCGCGTTCGTGATTGCGGTGGTGCTCCGAGGTCCTGGCTGAGCGCGATCGCCCCCCGGCTATACTCGCCGCAACCGCTGCAAGGAGCCAACTTCATGCTCACCCACAAGGTCGCGGACACGCCGTCCCCGACGCCACATCACGCCCCACCCGCCGGATCGATGGACGATCTGATCTGCTACTTCGAAGGTGCGTGGGTTCCGATGCGGGACGCGAAGGTCAGCATCATGACCCACGCGTTCATGTACGGGACGGCAACGTTCGAAGGGATTCGGGCGTACTGGAACGAGGAGCAGGGGACCCTCTACGGGCTGAAGCTTCGCGAGCATGTGGAGCGGATCCGCCAGTCGTGTCGAATCCTGTTGATGAAGGATGTCCCGAGTGTTGTCGACCTGACCGGGCTCATCGTCGAAACGATCCGGCGCAACGGCTTTCGCCAGGATGCCTACATCCGGCCCTCGTTCTACAAGTCGACCAAGGCGATCGGCGTCCGCCTGCATAACCTCGACAACGAGCTGTACATCATTGCCCTGCCGTTCGGGAACTACATCGACACCGAAAAGGGCGTCCGGGTGATGACCTCGTCGTGGCGGCGCAACTCGGACGACGCCCTGCCGGCGCGAGGCAAGATCGTCGGGGGGTACGTCAACATGGCGTTTCAGAAGTCCGAGGCGGAGCTCAACGGCTACGATGAGGCGGTCGTGCTGACGGCCGATGGCCACGTCAACGAGGCCTCGGCCGCCAACCTGTTCGTGGTTCGGGACGGGGTGGCACTGACACCGCCGGTCAGCGACGACCTGCTCGAGGGCGTGACGCGCAAGGCGCTGATGGAGATGCTCGGCCACCTGGGCATCCCCATGGAGACCCGCTCGATCGACCGTTCCGAGCTCTATATCGCGGACGAGATCCTGCTATGCGGGACCGGCGTCCAGATCTCACCGGTGATCGAGGTGGACCACCGACCGGTCGGTAGCGGCGAGATCGGGCCGATCACGCGGCTCATTCGCGACCGCTACTTTGACGCCGTGCGGGGGCGCCTCCCGGAATACCGCCACTGGCTGACCCCGATCGAATAGCTCGGGCGCGGGCCGGCGGACGCTCAAATGAGCGTGGCGTGGGCCGGCGGGCGCTGCGGCGCTCACGTGAGCGTGGCGCGGGGAACGGGTGGTCGGTCCGGGAATGCGACAGATTCCAACACGGTTGGTCTACGGGTCATCGACGGGGCGGCGTCTCCAGCCGGACCGGAATTCCCGACCAGTCGGGCATGAAATCGGTCGATGGTTCCAGGGTGCCTGGAAACAACGGCGTTCGAACGCGGTTAACTGTCGCGTACACCAATCGGCTTGGAATCGTGGCTCCCGGACGACCGTCCTGGTTCCGATCCAGCTGTCAGGCGGCCCATCCCTGCGTCAACGGAGCATCGCGTCAACGGAGCGTGGCGCGTGCGATGGCGCCGGTTTCCGGTCCGGCCTGGCTGACCACCGCGCCTGCGGAGGTCCAGATCCCGGAGTGCCCAGCCGCCCGCGTGTAGCCGCCGCCGGTGGACCCGGCGAAGCTCGCCAGGGCGACCCAGACGTGATGGTCCGCGGCGACTCGACGAGCGCGTTCGCCCAGGACGGCTGCGTCTTCCGCGATCTCGAGGACGCCGGCGACATATGCGTCAATCCCGAGGGCCGCCGTATCGGACGCGTGCTGCGGGACGCCGGTGTCCCGGCAGATGGCGAGACCGAGCCGCCACCCGTCCACGTCGAGCACGGCGGGACCGCTCCCCGGGCTGAACACCGTGGCTTCCGCCCCACCCAGCCACGACTTGCGGTAGGCGACCCTGGCCCCTTGACCATCGATGGCCAGCATTGCGATGTGCGACCGACCGCCTTCGCCCTGCACCGGCGCGCCAACGAGGGCCACCGATCCCGTCGCCGCGGACGCTTCGATGATCGGGCCAAGGCGCGGATCGGAGACCGCGATTGCCGATGCATCCAGCTCATATCCGGTCAACGACAGTTCCGGAAAGACCACCACCCGGGCGCCCGCCTGGTGAATGGTCGCCGCGTGCGTCTGCGCGTTGAACGCAACGTCATTCGGCACGCACACGGGCTGGGCAACGGCGATGGTCAATGGTTCGCGCATGGGAACCCCATTTACGGCAGGAACGGGGCCTCGAGATCAGGAGTCGTCCGCCCGATCGTGACCACGACGTCCGCGCGGATCGCGCTGTCCGCCCGCAATGTCGCGGGCACCCCGAGGAGTTCCTCCAGGTAGGCGACCGTGGCGGCGAGTCCGGTCTCGGCGCCGTTGTACACGATGATCGTCGAATCGGGCTGGACGCCGCCCTGTGGCGTCTGCCGTGGCGCGGATGCAGCCAGTCCGTAGTACTCGAAGTAGCTGGCCAGTTTTGCGCCGCGATCGCGCAGCCCGGTGCTGTTGAGGACCCACACGCTGGCGCCCTCCTCGGCCAACCGTTGGCGCAGTGCCTCGTCCGCCGGGTCTGTCGTGAATGCATTGCGGACCGCCGCCCGGATCGCCTCGAGGCGCGGAACGATGATGTACCCGCGCGGGCTCGACTGGAATTCCTCCTGGTAGAGCGGCGGGCTGAACACGTACGACCGAATATTCTTCGTATCGATGGCTGCCGCCAGACCCAGCAACTCGTCGAGCTGTTCGATCGGGATGTCCGTCCGGACGGCCTGCTTGAGCGCGCTGACCAATTCCGGCAGGTGCGGGATCAGCGCCTGGGGATCCGCCTGCTCACGCAATGACAGCAGGACGCGCTGTTGGCGCAGCCCACGGTCGAAATCCGTGGACGAATGGCGGGACCTCGCGTAGCGCAGCGCCTGGCGACCATCCATGTGCTGGATTCCGCTGGGGATGTAGATCCGCTCCAGCCACCCGTTCTCGCCGGGGTAGCGGTCGTCCACAACCGGGATCTGGACGTTGATCGTGACCCCGCCCAGCGCGTCCACGACCCGAACAAAGCCTTCAAAGTTGACCTCGACGAAATAGCGGATATCCAGCCCGTAGAGGGTGCCCATGATCGCCTTGAGCCCGTTGTAGCCGCGCGTCCGGTCCGTCCCGGGAAACAGGTCGTCGCGGTTGCGAACGCTGGTGAACCACGCGTTGATCTTCTTCTCGTAGACCGGTCCAAACGCTTGCTGCGCTGGTCCCGGCGGCACGGGGACGTCGACCGTGTCGCGTGGGAGGCTGAACAGGGCGACCTGGTTGGTCAGCGGGTCGATTGAAACCACGATCAGCGTGTCCGTGTTGTAGGTGCCTTCGCGCGGCCGTTGATCTGTCCCGATCAGCAGGATGCTGAGCTGCTCCACCCCATCCCATGGCGGGACCGAGACGTCAGGGACTGCGGCCCCGACCGGGCTCGACTCGGGTTCAGGCGAGGTTTCGGACGTAGGCCTGGGTGCCACATCGGAGGTTGCTGCGGGCGTCGCCGCCGCGTCGACGCCGCACTCGCTCGCCCGCTGGTCGCCAATGAAGATGCAGCCGCTGTCGAGCAGGTCGAGCGCCAGCATGTCGTACCGGGCGACCACGACATGGCTGCCCGTCATCACCAGGATCACGGCCAATAGCCCGGCCAGGGACAACGGGTGCCGCCGCGAGCGAGGGGGTCCATACCGACCGTCGCCCGCCGACCCCACCGCATTCAGGTATTCGGCGACCCGAAAAGCGTCGATGATGGCGACGAGCCGATAGAGGAGGGCCAGGACGTTGAGCGCGAAGACCGAGCTCAGCAGAAATGGGCTGAAGACCAGGCCAACGAGCTCCAGCCGGTCGAGCCGGAGCACGACGCCGGCGATCAGCGCCACGAGCAGGACCGGGGCGGCGGCGAACCCCAGCGCGCGGCCAGGCGCGCCGGCGTACAGATGACCCAGGCCGGGGACGATCAGGGAGAGGAAGGCTGCCGCGAACGGGGACCGTCCGCGCGGCCGCGCGTCCTGCGGTTCTGGCATCGCGGGTAGGATACTCGGGGCCCACTGATTCGGACGCCGAGGCGTCTCCGCCGGGTCGCAGGATTGCCCCGACCGCCCCGACCGCCACGACCGCCACGACCGCCACGACCGCCCGGATCGCCCGGACGAGACCGATCCGCCACGACCCCAGCGAGCCATGAGGCCCTATGTTCCGACCCGTCACCGCAAAGCCCGACTTCGTCGCGCAGGAGCACGAGATCCTCGCCACCTGGCGGGAACGCCGGACCTTTGCGCGGCTTCGGGCCCGGAACGCCGGCGGGCCGAAGTGGAGCTTCCTGGACGGGCCGATCACGGCCAACAATCCGATGGGCGTCCACCACGCATGGGGTCGTGCCTACAAGGACCTTTATCAGCGCTTCCACGCCATGCTCGGCGAGGACCAGCGGTTCCAGAACGGGTTCGACTGCCAGGGCCTGTGGGTGGAGGTCAACGTCGAGCGCGACCTTGGGTTCACCAGCAAGCGTGACATCGAGGCCTACGGCATCGATCGCTTCGTCACCCTGTGCAAGCAGCGGGTTCTGACCTACGCCGCCCGCCAGACGGAGCAATCGATCCGCCTGGGGATGTGGATGGATTGGAACGACCCGGCGGAACTGCGCCGACTCGGGGACATGCTGGGTTCGGACCCCACCGCCATCACCACGATTGATGGCCCGGATGGGCCGATCAGCGACACCGTCGAGATGCTCGTTGGGCGCCTTGGCATGCCCGAGACGGGCGGCAGCTACTTCACGTTCAGCAATGAGAACAACGACCTGATCTGGGGCTTTCTCGCCGAGGTCCACCGGCGCGGCTGGCTGTACAAGGGCCACGACACGATGCCGTGGTGCCCTCGTTGCGGGACCGGCCTGTCGCAGATGGAGATGAACGAGGGCTACCAGGACCGCGAGGATCCCGGGCTGACCGTCCGTTTCCCCCTGATCGACCGGCCAGGCGAGTCGTTGCTCGTGTGGACCACCACCCCCTGGACGCTGACCTCCAACGTCGCCGCCGCGGTTGGCTCCAACCTCCGCTATGTCAAGGTTCGCCAGGGCGAGGCGCGCTACTGGGTGGGCAAGGGGACCCTCTCGGCCGCGTTCCAGGGTCCGTTCACGGTGGAGGAGGAACTCGCCGGGTCCGAGCTCGTCGGGTGGCGCTACACGGGTCCGTACGACGACCTGCCGGCCGTCCGGTCCGCGTTTGCGGCCACCCCCGACACGACCGTCGGCACCGCCGCCGGTGCCGACGCCTACGAACATCGCGTGGTGGCCTGGGACGAGGTCGGCGAGACCGAGGGGACCGGCATCGTCCACATCGCGCCCGGCTGTGGCGCTGAGGACTTCCAGCTCGGCAAGGCCCTGGGGCTGCCGGTGATCGGCCCGATCGACGAGGACGGACGGTATCTCGACGGCTTCGACTGGCTGACGGGGCTCGAAGCCCCGAATGTCAGCGAGCGGATCGTCGACGACCTCCAGCTGCGTGGCTTCTTCTACCACCTCGAGCCGTACACCCATCGCTACCCGCACTGCTGGCGGTGCAGCACGCCGCTGCTGTTTCGGCTCGTCGACGAATGGTTCATCTCCATGGGTCCGGTCTACGACCAGCCGCGCGAGACGCTCACACCCGAGCAGGTCGACGCCAGCCTGCGCTATCAGATCATGGACGTGGTGGATCGGATTCGCTGGATCCCCGACTTTGGCTACGAGCGGGAGTTGGACTGGCTCCGCAACATGCATGACTGGATGATCAGCAAGAAGCGCTACTGGGGGTTGGCGCTGCCGATCTACGACTGCCCGGCCTGCGGCGTCGTCGACGTCATCGGGGGGCGCGACGAACTGCAAGATCGCGCCGTTGCCGGTTGGGAGGCGTTCGAGGGCCACACACCGCACCGACCATGGGTCGACGAGGTCCGGATCGCCTGCCCGGGCTGCGGCGCGCCCGTGGAGCGGATCAAGGATGTTGGCAACCCGTGGCTCGATGCCGGGATCGTGCCGTTCTCCACGCTCCACTACCGCGAGGAACCCGACTATTGGGCGCAGTGGTTCCCGGCGGACTTCATCACCGAGAGCTTTCCCGGCCAGTTTCGCAACTGGTTCTATTCGATGCTGGCCATGTCGACCGTGCTCAAGCGTCAGGAGCCGTTCAGGACGATCTTCGGCTATGCGCTGGTCTTCGGCGAGGACGGCCGGCCGATGCACAAGAGCTGGGGCAACGCGATCGAGTTTGACGAAGCCGCCGACCGAATGGGCGTGGACGTCATGCGCTGGATGTTCGCCAAGGCGCGGCCCGAGGAGAACATCGCGTTCGGCTGGCACGCGGCGGACGAATCGCGACGTGAGTTGCTCGTCCTGTGGAATGTCTACGCGTTCTTCATCACCTATGCCCGGTTGAGCGGCTGGACCCCGGCCGAGGTCGCGCCGCCGGTCGTCGGGCGGCCGATCCTCGATCGGTGGATCGTGTCGCGTGCCGCCGCCACCGCGGCGGTCGTCGAGGATCGCCTGCGTGCGTTCGATTCGGTCGGCGCGACACGGGCGCTGTCATCGTTCATGGACGGTCTGTCCACCTGGTATCTGCGGTTGTCGCGCCGGCGGTTCTCCCGCTCGGACGATGCCCGCGATCGGGCCGCCGCATTCGCCACCCTCCACGAGGCACTCGTGGCGACCTGCCGGATGCTCGCGCCGATCCTGCCCTTCCTGTCCGATACCCTCTACGCCAATCTCGTCTCGACGGTCGACGACCTGGCGCCCGACAGCGTCCACTTGACGGCCTGGCCAACAGCGGACCTCGCGCGTTATCGGGACGAGCGCCTGGAGGCCTCCATGCTTATCGCCCAGGGCGTCGTGGATCTTGCCCGAACCCTGCGTAGCAGCGCGCACCTCAAGACTCGGCAACCGCTCGCGGCCGCGTGGCTGGCCCTCCCGGACCGTGGCCTCGCCATCGGGCCGGATCTGCTACGCGTGATTGCCGATGAGCTGAACGTCAAGGCAGTCAGCATCATTGACGACCAGTCCGCGCTCGTGGAGCGCCGGGTCAAGCCACTCCTGCCAAAGATCGGCAAGCGGCTGGGCAGCTCGATCCCGGCGATCATGGCCGCGGCGCGTGCTGGCGATGTGCAGTTCGAGGCGGACGGCTCCGTCACCCTGGCCGGCATCACGCTGGCGCCCGACGAGGTGGAGGTCCAGGCCTCCCCGAGACCGGGCACGGCAGTGGCGGAAAACGACGGCCTGGTCGTGATCCTCGACACCTCGCTGACGCCGGAACTCATCGCCGAGGGCGACGCGCGCGAGCTGCAGCGGGCCATCCAGGATCTGCGCAAGGACGCCGCGCTGGCGCTCGACGACCGGATCGAGCTGTGGGTCCGCGACCTTCCGGCGGCGGTTGCCCAACACCTTCCAGCGGTCGCGGCCGAGACGCTGGCCGAACGCGTCCATGGCAGCGGGGAACCGCCGGTCGATGCCACACTCGGGATCGTGGACCTCGACGGCGGGCCGGTCGCCATCGCGTTGCGTCGCCACGCCGGCGACCGGTAGGCTGGCGCACACCGTGGCCGCGACGACGGAGGTGGGCGAGACGACCGAATCGCCGCGCGCGCCGGAGCGGGTCGTGCGCAGGGCCGGCCACTGGTTCGTCTTCCTCGGACTGGCCGGCGTCGTCGTCGTGCTCGATCAACTCACCAAGGCCTGGCTCGTGGCAAACATTGCCCAGGGCGATGTACGGGAGGTGCTTGGCCACACGGTCCGGCTCGTCTACCACCAGAACTCCGGGGCGCTGTTCGGTCTGTTTCGCGACCAGGCGCTCCTGTTCGGGGTGATCTCCATTGGGGTCATCGGTCTGATCGTCGGCTACCACGCACGCTCCGGTCGCAGCCCGTACCTGTCGGCCGCTCTCGGTTTCCTCCTTGGCGGCGCGATCGGCAACCTGATCGATCGCCTGCGCCTCGGGTACGTGGTCGATTTCGTCGATGTCGGCATCGGCGATCTTCGCTTCTACACGTTCAACATCGCCGATGCGGGGGTCAGCACGGCCATCGTCATGCTTGCCGGCGCGGCGTTCATTCCGGCTCTGACGCGTCTCGGGCAGGCGCCCAAAGATGGTTGATCCGGCGGTCACTCCCGGTGTTCGCCTGTTGCGCGTGCCGGATGGCCCAATCGGGCGGGTTGACCGCTACGTCGCCGACGCTACGGGCCTGTCGCGGAGCTACGTCCAGAAGCTGATCTCGGATGGCCGGCTTACGGCGGCTGGCGGGCTGCTGCGAGCTAACACCATCGTCAGCGCGGGCACGGAATTGCGCCTGGACGTGCCGGCAGCCGTGCCGCTCGAGCTGCAACCCGCGCCGGAGATCGCGCTCCAGGTCGTGTATCAGGATGCCGACCTGTTGATCATCGACAAGCCGGCCGGTCTCGTCGTCCACCCATCGGCTGGGCACGCGGGCGGCACCCTGGTCAACGCCCTGCTGGCCCACGGCGACGGCTCGACCTGGGGCGGGATCGCTGGCGTGCAGCGCCCGGGGATCGTGCATCGACTGGATCGCGACACCAGCGGCCTGTTGATGGTCGCCCGCAACGACGCGGCGCAGGCCTCCTTGATGGCCCAGCTCAAGGCTCGCCGGATCAAGAAGACCTACCAGGCGCTGGTGCAAGGCTCCGTTGGCGCCGCCGTCGGGCGGATCGAGGCGCCGATCGGGCGCGACCCAAAGCATCGAACACGGATGGCGGTGGTTCCCGACGGTCGTCCGTCGGTGACTGGCTATCGCGTCCGGGAACGGTTCGCCGAGTGGACACTCCTGGAACTGGACCTGGTGACCGGACGGACGCATCAGATCCGGGTGCACCTCGATGCCATCGGGCATCCGGTGGCCGGCGATCGGGTCTATGGCACGGGGACTTCGCGCCGCGGGCCGGATGGCCTGGAACGGCTCTTTCTGCACGCCTGGCGACTCGAGCTCACGTCGCCGTCGGGCGGCGATCTGATCCGGGCGACGGCCCCGCTGCCGCCGGAGCTGGAGCAAGTCCTCGATGGCCTGCGTGCGGTCGTCCGGTGATGGGCGACGTCGCCGACCGTGGCGACCACAGCGACGACGCCGACTTGGCTGAACCCGCCGACCAGGCCGAACCCGTCCATATCTCGGACGACCCCGGGCGTCCCGACGGGATCATCGACGGTAAGCCGGGCGCCATGCTGGTGATCATTTCCGGGCCGTCGGGTGTTGGCAAGGACACGATCATCGACGCGATGCGCACTCGCATCCACGACCCCGAGTACCACTACGTTGTCACCTGCACGACGCGCGCGCCGCGCAACGGCGAGGCGAACGGCGTCGACTACCTGTTCCTGTCCCGTGCGGAGTTCCTCCGGCTGCGTGCCGCAAGGCAGCTCCTCGAAGCCAACGAGGTCCACGGAAACTGGTACGGATCGCCGCGTGACCAGGTGCGCGAAGCCGTGTCGGCGGGGCGTCATGCCCTGCTCAAGATCGATGTCCAGGGCGCCCAGAAAGTCAAGAAACAGGTCTCGGAGGCCGTCCTCATCTTTGTCGTCCCACCGAACCTCGAAACGTTGATCACCCGCCTTCGCACGCGGGCCACCGAAACGGCCGACGAACTCGAGCTCCGTCAGCGCAACGCCGCGATCGAACTCGCTCGACAGGACGACTACGACCACGTTGTCGTCAACGAAACCGGCCAGGTCGAGCGTACGGCGGAGCAGATCGACGCGATCATCGCCGAGGAGCGTCGGCGCCATGCCGATCGACGCGTTCGCGTCTGACGGGCTCGGGCTGATCGCGGAGCCCATCCGGGCGACGGCCGATGTCTCGACGGCTCGCCACGTCGAGGTCGCGGTGGATACGGCGGGTCGCGGCGGCGATCGAACCTATACGTACCGGGTGCCGGAGGCCCTCGCGGATCTCCAGGCAGGAGAGGCCGTGCTGGTCGAGTTCGGTCGTCGGCAGGCCCTCGGGATCGTGCTCCGAGCGTCGGACGACCCACCCGATGCGCCCGCATCCGCCACGCCGGCCCTGTCCGAAACGCCACTGAAGCCAGTGCTGGAACGGGTCCGATCCGATGGGCCGTTGCTCCCCCCGTTGACGCTGGCGCTGGCGCGCTGGATCGCGACCCACTACCTGGCGCCGCCGGCGCTGGTTCTGCGGGCCATGCTGCCACCCGGGATGCTCGAGCGGCTCGAGCTCGTCGCCGAGCTGCCGCCACGCCGGGAACAGCGTCAACCGGAGACCGACGGCGCGGAGGGCACCCGATCGCCGCCCGAGAGGGTCTTGGCAGCCCTCGACCAAGCGGGCCAGGACCTGCTCGAGCAGCTGGCGAGAGGCCCGCGTCCCGTCCGCGATCTCGCCGGGCCCGATGGGCGAGCCGGCCTGCTGCGCCGCCTGCGGGCGATGGCCGACCGCGGCGACGTCGCGCTGGAATGGGTCCTCACCGGTGCCGGCGCTGGTCCCCGCTACGAACGCTGGATCCGGTTGCGCCCGGACGGCCGCGCCGTGGCGGCGCTGATCCAAAGCGGCGATCGGCCGTCCGGGCGACCCATCGGACCACGCCAGGCCCAAATCCTGACCGAGCTGGCCGCAAGTGCGTCCGACGAGATGGCGGCGGCGGATCTCGGGGACCGGCACGGCACAGCGGCCGTGGCCGGGCTCGTCCGCCGTGGTCTCGTCGAGGCGAACGTTCGGGAGCGGCCTCGTCGCCCCCTCGCCACCCGGCCCGTCGGTCGGCGCGGGGGTCGGCCCCCGGTGAGCGACCTGCTGCCGGCCCAGGTCCAGGCGGTTGCGCGGATTCGGGCCGCGATCGCCGCCCGGGATTCGCGGCCGCTCCTGCTGGACGGGGTGACCGGTTCGGGCAAGACCGCGATCTACGTCGAGGTCATTGGAACGGCCCTGGACGCCGGACGCCGCGCGCTGGTCCTCGTCCCGGAGATTGCCCTGGCGTTGCCGCTGGTCGATCGCCTGCGGGCCGACCTCGACGTGCGGATTGCGATCCTCCACTCAGGTCTCGGGGACGGAGAGCGCGCCGATGAGTGGCGGCGGATCCGGGCCGGGGGGGCGGACATCGTTGTCGGGACCCGGCTCGCGCTGCTGGCGCCGCTGGCGGATGTCGGGGTGATCGTTGTCGACGAGGAGCACGACGCGGCCTACAAGAGCGACCGGACGCCTCGATTCCAGGCGCGTGACGGTGCCATCCGACTCGCCCAACTCGCGGGCGCGGCACTGGTCCTGGGTTCGGCGACCCCGGCCGTGGATAGTGTGGGTCGGGCGCGGGTGGGCGAATACGACCGGGTTGTGCTGGCCGACCGGCCGGTCGGGGCGCCGCCGACGGTCGAGGTGGTCGACCTGCGCGAGGAACTGGCCGCTGGCCACAAGGGCCTCCTGTCACGTAGCCTCGAGGCGGCACTCGCGGCGCTGGACCTCGTCGCCGGCGAGCAGGCGATCCTCGTGCTGAACCGGCGCGGGACAGCGTCGGTGGTGCTGTGTCGCGATTGCGGACACGTGCAGGCTTGCCCCGACTGCGAGCGACCGCTCGTCTACCACCAGGCCGGGGCCACGCTTCGCTGCCATCACTGTGGACGCGCCACTCCCATCGCTTCACGCTGCCCGGCCTGTGCCTCACCGCGGATCCGCTACCTGGGGGGTGGTACGGAGCGCGTGGAGCGGGAGGTCCGTGAGCGATTCCCGGCGCTCCGGGTGGGCCGCCTCGATCGCGACGTCGTCGCGCAGCGCGGCGCCGCGGAACGCGTGATCGATTCCTTCTCCGACGGTCGCCTGGACGTCCTGGTCGGAACGAGCCTCGTGGCCAAGGGCCTCGACATTCCGTCGGTCACCCTGGTCGGCGTCGTCTCCTCCGACGTCGCCCTGAACCTGCCGGACGAGCGCGCGGCCGAACGCACCTACCAGTTACTCGTCCAGGCGATCGGTCGCGCCGGTCGCGGGATGCGGCCCGGCCGTGCGATCGTCCAGACCTACCAGCCCAATCACCCGGCGATCCAGGCGGCGGCCTCCGGTGACCGATCGGCATTCTATGAAGCCGAACTTGCCCTGCGCGAGCGGTTTGGATCGCCGCCGTTTGGGCGGCTGGTCAAGCTGACGGTCGGACTCAGTGACCCGCTGGCTGCCGAACGAACGGCCAACGCCCTGGCCGATCGACTTCGCGCACGGGCCACGGAGCGGGGCGGGCGGGTCGCGGTTGTTGGCCCCGCCCCGGCCTATATCGCCCGGCGGGCCGATCGGTGGCGCTGGAACGTGATCCTGCGTGGCGACGATCCGGCCGCGTTGCTCGATGGCGGAGTCGACGCTCCATGGACGGCCGATGTGGACCCCGAATCGCTCCTCTAGAATCGGAACTCCGGCCGTGGGCGACCGGCGACGAGCGTTCGTGCGACCATTCACCCCTCATACCGCAAAGGAGAATCCGATGACCGAATCGACGAAGGGGACGCCACAGGACGAGCCACACGGTGCGCCACGAGACGAGCCCACGGCGGACGAAACCTTTACCTGGAGGGCCGACGCGCCGCCGAGCGGCGATGCGAAGGGCGCCGGGACATCCACCGCGGAGAGCATCCTCGAATCCGTCCGGGAATTTGTCGACGACCTGGCCGAGCGTGCCGGCCCTACGGTTCGGGAGCTGTCCGCGCGGGCCGCGGAGTTGACGGCGAGCGCGGCCGACCGCGCGGCGCCACTGGCCAAGCGGGCGGGCGAGGTGACTGCCGGCGCGAGCGCAACATTGGCCTCGAAGTCGCGCGAGTGGGCGTCGGAGATCCGAGCGTCGATTGCCACCGCGCCGGAGGACGCCGGCTCGACCACGGACACGGGCGAGCCGAAGTCGAACTGAGCTGGGGCGCGACCTATACTCCGCACATGAGTGTTCGCCCGATCGTCCTGCTTGGTGACCCGCGTCTCCGCCTCAAGGGCAAGCCGGTCGACAGTTTTGGCAAGTACCTGCACGGTTTGCTCGATGACCTTGCCCATACGATGCGCGCCGCCCCCGGCGTCGGCCTGGCGGCGCCCCAGCTCGGCGAGGCGATGCAGGCTTGCGTGATCGAGGTGGAGAGCCAGCTCTACGAGCTGGTGAACCCCAGGATCGTGCGGTCCAGCGGTGATGACCGGGACCTGGAAGGGTGCCTGTCCATTCCCGGGTACGTGGCTTACGTCACGCGCCGCGAGCGGGTGTGGGTGGTCGCCCAGGATCGCCACGGGAAGCGGATCAAGGTAGCTGGGTCCGGTCTGCTGGGTCGTGCGCTCCAGCATGAACTGGACCACCTCGACGGCAAGCTCTACATCGACTACCTCGATTCGATGGACGAACTCCTCGCCGTTGGCCAGGGCAACGAGGATGACGCGGAGGTCCGCGAGGCGACGAGCACCCTGGCGTGACCACCACGCGGGCCGGCGGCTCGCGCGTGCGGACCGTCTTCCTCGGCAGCGGCCGGTTCGGCCTGCCAAGCCTGCGGATCCTGGCCGAGTCGCCGTTGATTGAGGTCGTCGGGATCGTGACGGCGCCGCCACGGCCCGCCGGCCGACACCAGGCGTTGCTGTCGACCCCGATCGCGTCCAGCGCCCATGCCCTGGGTACCCCAATCCTGACGCCGGCGCGGCTGCGCGCCTCCGAAGCCGTTGCCACGGTCCTGGAGCTGGCCCCCGACCTTGCGGTCCTGGCCGACTATGGGCAGATCGTGCCCCCAGCGCTTCTCGGGTTGCGGCACGCGGCGCTCAACCTTCACCCCTCGCTCCTGCCACGCCATCGCGGCGCCAGCCCGATCCCGGCGACGATCCTCGCCGGCGACACCGACACCGGCGTTACCTTGATCCGGATGGATGAGGGTCTCGATAGCGGGCCGATCGTGGCGCAACGCCGCTTGGAGCTTGACGGCTCCGAGACCGCCCCGCTGCTCGAGGATGCCCTTGAGGTCCTGGCCGCCGCGCTGCTGTCGGAGTTCCTGGGGCCGTGGCTGGCCGGCGAGATTGCGACGCTGCCGCAGGCTTCCGACAACGCAACCTCAACCCGGCCGCTCCGGCGCGAGGACGGGCGGCTCGACCCGGGCCGACCGGCCGTCGAACTCGAGCGCCAGGTGCGCGCCTATCGCCCATGGCCCGGTACCTTCGTGGAGACCCCGCTGGGCCGGCTGATCGTCCACCAGGCCAGCGTCGGTGCAGACGTCCCTGGCGACCAGCCCGGGGTTCTCGTCGCGGACGCGACCGGCCTCGCCCTGGCGACGGTGGCCGGCCGGGTCCGGATCGAGCGAGCCCAGTTTGCCGGCCGCCAGGTAACCGATGCCGCCTCATTGCGACGCGGGGCGCCGGGCCTGATCGGGCAGCCCGTCCTGCTGCGATAGCATCCGACCCATGGATCTCCCGGCAATTCCTGCGACCGATGACCGCCCCGGGCTGTCGGGGCTCGCCCCAGACGCGTTGGAGGCCTGGCTGGCGCTGCGCGGAGAACCCGGCTACCGCGCACGCCAGGTGGCGGCTGCGGTGTGGGCCGGGACCATCGGCTCGCTCGACGACGCGCTGGCGCTGCCGACGGCCCTGCGTGCTCTCCTCGACGAGGCATTCGCCTTCGACACCCTGGCCGACACGGAGCTTCGAATCGCGGACGGCGGCCAGACCGAGAAGGCCCTCCATCGGCTGCGCGACGGCGCCCTGATCGAATCGGTCCTGATGCACTACCCGGCCCGGGCCCGCTCACGGGAGCGGCACACCCTGTGCATTTCGAGCCAGGCCGGTTGTGCGGTCGGTTGCCCCTTCTGTGCGACCGGCGAACTCGGGTTTGGACGGGACCTCGGGATCTCCGAGATCGTCGACCAGGTCCGCTGTGCGGCCCGGCGCCTGGCCGCCGACGGGCGCCGCCTCACGAACATCGTGTTCATGGGAATGGGGGAGCCGCTCCTCAATCTGGACCGCGTCCTCGCGGCCATCGAGGCGCTCAACGACCCGGCCCGCTTCGGCCTGGGAGCCCGCCACATCACAGTCTCGACGTCCGGCGTCGTGCCCGGGATCCGGCGGCTGACGGCGCTCGGACCACAGTTCACCCTGGCGGTCTCGCTTCATGCGGCCCGCGATCCGCTGCGGGACGTCCTCGTGCCACTGAACCGGCGCTGGCCCGTCGCCGAAGTGGTGGCCGCGGCTCGGGATCACGCCCGAGCCACCGGTCGGCGGATCAGCTATGAGGTGACCATGATCGCCGGGGTCAACGACACCGACGCGGACGCCGAGGCCATGGCGCAGCTGCTCCGCGGAGACCATGCCCATGTCAACCTGATCCCGATGAACCCTGTCGCGCACACGCCCTGGACCGCGAGCCCGATGCCGGTCATCGAGGGCTTCGCCGGATGGTTGCGCGCCGCCGGCATCGAGACGACCATCCGGCGCAACCGGGGCCAGGAGGTTGGCGCGGCGTGTGGTCAGCTTGCTGCCGAACGTGCCGGAGAGCCGCCGGCCCCGGCCGTTGCCCGGCGACGCGCCAGGCTCGTGGCGGAGAGCGCCGCCGCGTTGCTGGGCGAGCGCCACGTCGACCCGCTGCCGGTCGGAGTGGGCGAGTAGCCGTGGCCGGCGGACGGGGCCGGGTGGCGGCCAGCATTCTCGATGCCGACCTGAGCAACATCGGCTATGCCGTGCGCCGCCTCCACGCAGCCGGCGCCGATCGCATCCACCTCGACGTCATGGACGGGCACTTCGTCCCGAACCTCACCTTCGGGGCAAAGACGATCAAGCATCTCCGCAAGCGAACCCAGCTGCCCCTCGACACGCATCTGATGATCAGCGAGCCCGGCCGGTATCTCGACGAGTACCTCGATGCCGGCTGCGACTCGATCACCGTCCACGTCGAGGTGGAGGAGGAGATCGCCCCGATCCTGCGCCGGATCCGCGCGGCCGGACGCGCGGCCGGCCTCGCCCTCCGACCGGCGACCCCGCTCGACGCGCTGCGGCCCTACAAGGAACTCCTCGACATCGTCATGGTGATGACGGTCGAGCCGGGGTTCGGCGGTCAGACCTTCATGCGCGATGTGGCCAGCGACAAGCTGCTCGCGGCCCAGGAACTGCTCAGCCACAAGGTGTTCGGCGGCGAGGTGCACGTCGATGGCGGGATCAACCGGGAGACGGCCGAATTCGTCGGGGGGCTCGGCGTCGATGTCGTGGTCATTGGGTCCGCGCTGTTCCTTCCCGGGCGGAATATCGGCCGTGAGATCCGCCTGATCCGCGCGCTCGTTGACGAGGGCTACCAGTTCGGCCTGAACAACGGCGTGCCACCGATCCCGCGCGACATGATGGTCGCCTTCGCGTCGCTGCCAAGGCACATCGCCCACCGCTTCATGGACGAGATCGAGGTCGGCGGCATCCCGGTTGTCATGCTCCGCGGCGGCGGCGGGTACAACCCCGATGGCGTGCGCGACTACGAGCTGCTCGTCCCGGCGATGATCGAGGCCCTGGTGATCGAGCGCCATACCGCGGGGCGCGAGGTCTACCGGGAGGAAGCTGCTCGTTGGCGCGAGGCGTTCATCCGCGAGCACGGGGTGATTCCTCCGCCGAGCTACCCGTGAGGGCGCTCCTGCAGCGGGCATCCCGGGCGGAAGTCCGCGTCGGAGGCGAGGTCGTCGGGTCGATCGGCGCGGGCCTCGTGATCCTGCTCGGCGTCGGTCCGGGTGACACCGACGCCATCGCCGACGAGTTGGCCCGCCGTGCCGCCGAGCTGCGGATCTTCCGTGATGGCGAGGGTCGGACGAACCGATCCCTGCTGGAGATGGGCGGGGCGGCCCTCGTCGTCTCGCAGTTCACGCTGTACGCGGACACTCGCCGCGGCCGGCGGCCCGGGTTCACGACAGCTGCGCCAGCGGAACTCGCCGAGCGGCTCTACCTGCGGTTTGTATCCGCGCTGGGCGCCCTCGGGGTCATCGCAGGGACGGGCCGGTTCGGCGCGGAGATGGAGGTCGAACTGGTCAACGACGGCCCATTCACGATCTGGCTTGACACCGCCGACCGTTGAAGCCGCGGATCCCGCCGTCGGTCAGGGGCGACCCGCTACTTCGACGACTTGAGCTGTGTGCGGCGGCAGCGCGTGCAGACGAGCGTCCGCACGGGGATGCCCTTCGCGATGATCCGGAGGGGCTGCAGGTTGGGCTGCATCCGCCGGTGCGCACGAACGCGGTTCATACCCGATGACTGCGGATTGAACCCGCCCATCGATGTCTTGCCGCAGATTGCACAGGAGCGGGCCATGCGTGGTCCCTCTGGGGTTCGGCTGGGATGTTGGGCCCGGGAGGGCTCAGGCGGAGCGGTAGAATACCACACGGGCTGGGGCCTCCAGCTCGGCCAGCCGAATGCTTGCGAGGAGGAGTTCGCCGCGTGCCAGCCATTCCGACGCCCGGCCGTTCGCTGGCCACCCGCCAGGCGGTCATCGACCTGGTTCGGGCGGCGGTCGTCGGCTCGTATGGCGTGACCGGGTTTGCGGCAGGGTCAGCGGAGCGTCTTGCGGGCATGCTTGGACTGGCCAATCCGGGAATCGCCGTGCACCTCGGCGACACGCTGGAACTCGATCTCGACCTCACCATTGCCCGTGGCGTCCCCGTCGCGGAGGTCGCGCGGCAGGTTGACTCGGCCATCCGCCATGCCGTCCGGCGGGGCGTCGCCCGGGAGGTCGGGCGGCTCACGATCCATGTCAGGGGTCTTCGCGTTGCGTCGGGCGGTATGCCGGTGCCGAGCGAGCCGGTCGATGCCGCCACACCTCGCCCGCGCGATCTGGCGGACAGCGGCACGGACGTCGCCTGATGGCCCGTCGGGCGTGTGACGGCGCGGGGCTCCTCGACGCGTTCCGCGCGGCCGTGGCCAACCTGGAAGCCCACGTCGACGAAATCAACACCCTGAACGTCTATCCCGTCCCCGATGGCGACACCGGGTCGAACATGCTGGCGACGGTCAAGGCGGCGCTCGAAGAGGCCGAGGCTGTTGCCGGCCAGCCGGCCGAGCGGATCGCTGCGGCCATCAGTTTCGGGGCATTGATGGGCGCCCGGGGCAATTCCGGGGTCATCACCAGCCAGATCTTCCGGGGCATGGCGGAAGGTCTTGGTGGCAAGACCCGGTTCAACGGGCTGGATCTCGCACATGCACTGTCCGAAGGAGCGCGGACGGCGTACGCTGCGGTCGCCAAGCCGGTCGAAGGCACGATCCTGACGGTGATCCGCGAGTCCGCCGCCGCCGCCGTGGCCGGGGCGGAGCAGGATGCCGACATCGAGGCGGTGCTCGGAGTGACCCTGGATGCGGCCGAGAAGTCGGTCGCCCGGACGCCCAGCCTGCTCGCGATCCTGCGCGAGGCGGGCGTGGTGGATTCGGGCGGTCAGGGTCTGTACCGCCTGTTCCAGGGTGCGCTGCTCCACGTCTCCCGACGATCTCCGGCGGGCGTGGCGCGAGCCAGGTCGCGGACCGGCTCCGGGCCCAAGGTGTCCACCCTGGTCGCCCACGCGGACGAGGGCTTCGGGTACGAGACGATGTTTCTCCTCCAGCCCAGCGGCACGGGATCCCTCGACGTGGATGCGATCCGCGACTACCTCGAGTCGATCGGCGAGTCCGTGCTGGTCGCCGGTGATGGGCGCGCGATCAAGGTTCACGTCCACAACGAGCGCCCCGACCAGGTGATCGGCTATGGGTTGTCGGTCGGCTCGTTGAGCCGGATCAGCGTCGAGAACCTGGACAACCAGGCCCGCGATGTTCGCGAAACGCGGGCGGCATCGTTCACGGGCTCGGCGATCGACGGGGCGCCCACGGCCGAGTCTCCCCTGGTCGACGCCGCCAACCCGGAGCCACCGAGTCCATCTACCGCCGCACAACTCGAGGCTCCGGCACTGGGCGTCGTTGCGGTTGTCGCCGGCGACGGGCTCGCCTCCATCTTCGAAGAGTTCGGCGTCGCGGCCGTGGTCAAGGGCGGCCAATCCGCCAATCCGAGCACCGGGGAGCTGCTCAAGGCACTGTCCGGCGTGGCCGCCCGCGAGATCATCATCCTGCCAAACAATCCCAACGTGGTCCTGGCCGCGCGACAGGTGGCCTCGATGACGGAGCGACCAGTCGTCGTCGTTCCCACGCGCAACGCGGCCGAGGGTTTCGCGGCGCTCCTTGCCCTCGATCCCGGCCTCGATGCGGCTGCCAATGCCCCCACGATGACCGCCGCGGGGCGCGCCATCCAGTCGTTCGTCGTGACCGAGGCGGTGCGCGACGCGACGATCGGGGGCCGCAAGGTCAAGCGCGGCCAGGTCATTGCCCTCGACCCCGACGACGGCCTCGTGGCAGTGGATGGCGATGCCGACCGGTGCGTCCTGGCCGCCGTGGCCACGCTGGTTCCGGGCGTGGAGTTGCTGACGATCTTCTACGGTGACGGCGCCGACCTCACGGAGGCGGAGGGGACGGCCCGCCAGATCCGGACGATCCTGCCCGGAACCGAGATCGAGGTGCGGCACGGCGGCCAGCCGTTCTATCGGTACCTGATCTCCGCCGAATAGCGATGGCCAAGGCGACCGTCGCACAACCCGTCCCGACGGACCCGGTCGCCATCCTGTCGGCGCCGCTGGCCCGGTCCGGACTGGCCGCCGGGGCGCTCCTGCGGCGCGCCGGGATCCGCCTCGGGTTCTACACCGTCGGCGACCTGCTGTTCCACCTGCCCCGTCGCTACGACGACCTGCGCGAGATGCACAGGCTCGGCGATCTGGTCCGGGTGGAGGAGGGGACCGTGGTTTCGGCACGCGTGCGGGTTGCCGAGCTGCGCGTCGAGCCAACCTTTCGCCGGCGGGTCCAGCGAACGATCGCCCGGTTGGAGGATGACACCGGCAGCGTCGATGCCGCCTGGTTCGGGCGACGGTTCATCGAGCGCCGGCTGCGCGTCGGCGGCGAGATCGTGGTCTCCGGCAAAGTCAAGCACTTCGGCCGTCGGCTCACGTTTGACAATCCGGAATTCCAGACGGTGGCGTCCGTGGACGGGGTCGAGGCCGACGTCCTCCACGCCGGCCGGATCGTGCCGGTCTATCCGCTGACGGCCGGGCTGACCGGCGCTCGCCTGCGCACCGCCATCCGCGAGGCGCTGGACCGGGCCGGTCATGCCTACCCGGAGTATGTGCCGCCGGCGATGCTCCGTGATGAAGGGCTGGTGTCCATCGACCGGGCGATCGAGGAGGCCCACTATCCCGAATCCTTCGAGGGCCGCGACGCGGCCCTCCGACGGCTCGCCTTTGACGAACTTCTGGCTCTCCAGCTCGGGATGGTCGCCCGCCGCCGCCAGCGGGTGCGGGATGCCGCGCCGATGGTCATCGTGGACGACACGTTGGACGCTGCGGTCCGGGTTTCGCTCACGGTCGCCCTGGAATCGCGGGTTGGACGAGCGGTCGAGCTCACCTCGGATCAGGTTGCGGCCATGGCCGCCATCCGCGCCGACATCGCCCGGCCCACCCCGATGCTCCGGCTGCTCCAGGGTGACGTGGGGTCCGGGAAGACCGCGGTTGCGGCCTATGCGCTCGCGGCGGCAGCACGCGCCGGTCTCCAGGGGGCCCTACTCGCGCCCACGGACCTGCTGGCGCGCCAGCACCTCGAGACGCTCGGCGGTCTGCTCGGAGGCGTCGGTCTGGGCGTCACGTTGCTGACCGGATCGCTGCCGGCCGAGGCGAAGGCGAACGCCACCGAGGCGATCCGCGCTGGTCAGGCCACCGTGATCGTCGGGACGCACGCGCTGATCCAGGAGTCAGTGGCGTTTCGTGACCTGGGCCTCGTCGTCATCGACGAGCAGCATCGGTTCGGTGTCGACCAGCGGGCGCAGCTCGAAGCCAAGGCGGGCGGCCGCTCCCCGCATGTCCTGCTGATGACGGCGACTCCCATTCCCAGGACGCTCGGCCAGCTGTTCTACGCCGACCTGGAGGTCTCGGACCTGCGCACCGCCCCGGCCGGGCGGGTGCCGATCCGGACCGGCATCCGACAGCCGACCGATTTGGACGGCACCTGGCAGAAGGTGCGTGCGGAGGCGGCAGCCGGCCATCGCACGTTCGTCGTCGTGCCGCTGATCGAGGAATCCGGGGACGCGGGTGACGGTGCGGTCGCGGCCGAAGCCGAGGCGGTCCGGCTGGCGGACCTGCTGGCGCCGTTGCGCGTGGGGTTGGTCCATGGCCGGATCAGGCCGGCAGCGCGCGACGCCGAGATGACCCGATTTCGCGACGGCGACCTGGACGTGCTGGTCGGTACGACGGTGGTCGAGGTGGGCGTGGATGTCCCCGCCGCCACGATGATGATCATCGAGGGTGCGGATCGGTTCGGGCTGGCCCAGCTCCACCAATTGCGCGGTCGTGTGGGACGCGGCCTGGTCGAGTCGTTCTGCGTGCTCGTATCGGATACGACCGACGAGGTCGCGCAGGCCAGACTCAAGGCCGTGGCCGAGATCCGCGATGGCTTCGAACTCGCCGAGCGGGACTTTGCCCTCCGCCGGGAAGGTGATGTCCTGGGCGTGATGCAGAGCGGGCTGCCGCGACTCCGGGTCGCTTCGCTCCAGGATCCGGCGCACCGCGATCTGGCGCTCCGGGCGCGGGCCCAGGCCGAGCGACTCCTTGACGCCGGCGGTCGCCTCGACCCTCCGCTCCCTGCGCTCGCAGCAGAGCTCGACTCCGGCTGGCTTCGGCGGGTTGCGGCAGCTGAGCCGGCGAGCGGGGTGTGACACCCTCGACGCCGCGGGCGGTGAGCCTGGCGAATGAGGCAGGTCGGGTGATCGCCGGAACGGCTCGCGGCACCCGCTTGCAGGCCGCCGGTAGCGCGACCCGATCGCTGGGTGATCGGGTGAAGCAGACGCTCTTTGCCATCCTTGAGCCAGACCTGCCCGGTGCGCACGTCCTGGATCTCTATGCGGGGAGTGGCGCGGCGGGGATCGAAGCGCTGTCCCGTGGCGCCACCCACGCCACCTTCGTGGATCGGGACCGGGCGGCAGTGCGGGCGATCACCGCCAACCTGACCCGCGCACGACTTGCGGATCGGGCCACGATCGTGGGCGCCGACGTCATGGCCTGGCTGCGAGAGATCGACCTGGCAGCTGCCTGGCCGGTGTCGCTCGTGATCGTGGATCCGCCGTACGCCGAGCCGGATCTGCTCCTCGCTTCGCTCGAATTGGTCGCCCCGCGGCTCCAGGCCGGTGCCCAGGTCGTGGTCAAGCACTTCTGGCGGACCCAGCCGCCTGAGCGGATCGGGCTGCTAGCATCGGCGCGTCAGCGCCGCTTTGGCGACACCGCGCTGACCTTCTACTGGCGCGAGGAGAACCGATGAACAGCGTGGCGGTCTATCCGGGCTCGTTCGACCCGATCACCAACGGCCACCTCGACATCATCGAGCGCGCGGCAAATGTCTTCGATACGGTCATCGTGGCCGTGCTGGCCAATCCGCGCAAGGTCCCGCTGCTCGACGTGGAAACCCGCATCCGTTTGATCCGGGAAGCGCTCGCCGATGCGGGCGCCCCACCGGAGAGGATCGTGGTCGAGGCCTTCGACGGGCTCACCGTGGACCTGTGTCGGACTCGCGGCGCCGGCGCAATCGTCCGTGGCCTGCGGGCCGTGAGTGATTTCGAGACGGAGATGCAGCTGGCCCACAACAATCGCGTCCTTGCCCCCGAGATCGATACCGTCTTCTTTATGACCGCCGTAGCCAACGGCTACGTCAGCTCGAGCCTGGTCAGGGAGATTGCGGCCCTCGGCGGCGATGTGTCGTCGATGATTCCTCTCGCCGCGGCGGAGGCGCTCGCCGACGGTGGCCAGCGCTGACGACCGGTCCGCGTGCGATAATCGGAGCCGCTCCGACCGGTCCCGAGCCGTCCGACCCAGGAGGACACGCCGATCGACATCATCTTTCTCGTCGAGCGCCTTGAATCGCTGATCGCCGGCGGCAAGAAGCTGCCGCTCACGACGAACGTGGTACTCGACCAGAACGCCGCCCTCGGGCTGATCGATGAGCTGCGGGTGGCCGTCCCGGAAGAGGTCCGGGCGGCGAAACGAATCAACGCCGAGGGCGAACGGATCATGGACAAGGCCCAGGATGAGGCCGAGCGGATCGTGGCCAAGGCCCAGGAGCAAGCCGCGTTCCTGATCGACGAGCGCGGGCTCACCCAGGCCGCAGATGCGCTCAGCCGCCAGATCCTGGCCGATGCCCACGGCCAGGCGGACGAGATCCGGCGCGGCGCGGACGAATATGCGGTGGGTGTCCTGATCGGCCTTGAAGGCGACGTGGTCAAGACGCTCCAGGCGATCAAGAAGGGGATTGCGCTGCTGGACGAGCGGCGCGCCACCCTCGAGCTCAATGGCGAAGGTGACCCCGCCGCGGGACCGCTTGCCGAGTTCTGGGAGGACGAGGCCGCCGAGCCCAGTCGGGCCGTTCGATGACCGGGCGGCCATCGGACGGGCCGCTCATCTGGAATGTCGCGGGGCTGCTCGGTGAGAGCCCCGGAGCTGAGCGAATCCACGCCGTCACCGATGTTGAGTTCGATCTTGGTCTGGACGTCCGTCTGGCGGCCCCGATCCAGGGTCGTGTGCGGATCGTCCGAACCAACCGCGGGATCCTGGTCCATGCCGATCTCCAAGCCGCCCTCTCGCTGGTGTGCAGCCGCTGCCTGCGCGACCTGGCAGTTCCGGTCGAGGTGCGACTGGACGAAGAGGTTCTGCCGGCGCTGGAACTCGCGACGGGGCGCCCACTCTCGACCGCGGACGAACCCGATGTTGCTCGCCTGACTGAACACCACGAGCTGGACCTCGACACGCTGGTCCGTGAAGCGTTCCAGCTCGCCGAACCGATCGCCCCGCTCTGTCGCGAGGACTGCCCCGGTCTGTGCATCGCCTGCGGCGAGCGGCTCGACGAGGGCGCCCACAACCATCCCGACGAGGCGATCGATCCGCGCCTGGAGGCGCTCCGCGGGTTTCGGCGCGACAACGACGCGTGATGGCCGGGGGTCGCTGCCGGTGGCGGCCCCGACGCGGCCCCGACGCGGCCCCGCCCCCGGTAGCCTCAGTACCGATTTCCGCACGAGTGAGCGTGGTCCGCCGACAGATTCGACACTTCTTGTCGATTTCAGCCAAGTCCACGAGGCGGTCGTCCAGGATTCGGTACTGGGGGTACGGGTCGCGGTCGCCGCTTGTCGCAGGGCATCGGCGCCGCGACGCCGAGCCGGACTTCGCGGTAGACTCCGCCATCAGCGTTGGTGGTCGAGCACTTCAGTCACCGACCCGGCTGCGACCTTCATCGAATCCGACAGGAGTCACACGACCTCATGGGTGTCCCCAAGCGACGTGTCTCGCATGCCCGCCAGGGTGAGCGTCGCGCCCACCTTGCGATCGAGCTGCCGAACCTCGAGCAGTGCTCGCACTGTCACGAGATGAAGCTGCCGCACCACGTCTGCCCCAACTGCGGGTATTACAACGGCCGTCTCGCGATTCAGCTGAAGCCAGTCGCCGACGACGCCGCGCGCTGACGCCCGAGGCGACGGCGTGACCGCGTCCACCATGGCGCTTCGCTCCGGCGGTCAGGGTGTTCGGCTCGCCGTTGACGCCGTGGGCGGCGACCACGGCCCGCGCGAAGTTGTCCCGGGAGCGCTCGACCACGCCCGCGCCAATCCTGAAGACCACGTGATCCTGGTCGGCGACCAAGCCGCCATCCGCGCGATCAGCGGTGAGCTGCCGGGCAATGTCACCGTGGTCCATGCCTCCCAGTTGATCGGCATGGATGAACACCCGGCCCTTGCGCTGCGCGAGAAGAAGGACTCCTCGATCCTGGTCGCCACCGAACTCGTCAAGCGGGGCGACGCCGAGGCCGTGGTGACGGCCGGCCATTCCGGCGCGGCCATGGCTGCAGCGGTGTTGCGCCTCGGCCGTCTCCCAGGCGTGGATCGTCCTGCGCTCGCCGTCCAGATGATCACCGACTCTGGACCCATGGTCTTGCTTGATATCGGCGCCAATCCGGATTCCACGCCGGAGAACCTGGTCCAGTTCGCCCACATGGGTGCCATTTTTGCCGAGCGTGTGCTGGGGGTCGCCTCACCCCGGGTGGCGCTCCTCTCGATCGGCGAGGAGAAGGGGAAGGGCGACGCGCGCATCCAGAAGGCTTCGGAGCTGCTCGACGGCTCAGGTTTGCGGTTCGAGGGAAACGTCGAAGGCAAGGACCTGACCCATCACCTGGCCGACGTGGTGGTCTGCGATGCGGTGCTGGGCAATGTTGTGATCAAGTTCTACGAAGGCCTGTCCGGGTTCATCTTCGACCTGTGGAAGCGCGAACTGGAAAGCTCGCTCCGTGGCCGCCTGGCGTACCTCCTCCTCCGGCCGGGGATTGCCCGGATTCGTGACGTATTCGACTATGAGCGAGTGGGCGGTGCGCCCCTTCTGGGGGTTCGTGGGACGGTGATCATCACGCACGGTCGCGCGAAGCGGCGAATGATTGGTTTCGCCTGCCAGGTGGCGGCACAGACGGCGCGGACCGGCGTGCCGGCCCTGATCGCCGAGGCCCTCGCGGTCACCGCCCTGGGCGGCGGCGCCAGCATGACATCGACCGTCCAAACACCGCTTGCCCCGACCGCCCCGACCATGGCCGGAACTGGCGCGTGAGCAGCCACCGGCTCACGGTTGGGCGGGGCGTCATCGCCGAGCTCGTTCGCCTCGCAGCCTTCGAGGTCCCAGGCGTTGCCCGGGTGGGTCGCGGCGGCGGCGCGATCCGCCGCTACCTGGGCGGACCATCGGTTTCCGTGCAGGTTCGCAACGGTCGGGTGCTGGTCCGCCTCTGGATCGTGGCCCGTCCGAGGCAGCCCCTCGGGCCGCTCGCCGGACAGGTCCGCAGCGCAGTGGCGGCCACCGTCGAGCGCCTGCTTGGCCTGGACCTTGGAGCCGTGACCGTCATGGTCGACGGTGTCGGGGGCTGACCGCGTCCGGGGTCGGCGGACGGGTCGACGCTTGGCCCTGGCCGCCGTCTTTGAAGCGGATTTCGGCCTGCGAACCGCAGATGCGGTCCTCGAGCGCCACCTCGTCGACGGGGAACGTGATGACACGGCGACCGCACTCGCACGGGAGCTGGTCTCGGCCGAGATGCGCCATCGTGATCTGATCGACGCCGAAATTACCCGTCGCGCGCCGCAATATCCGGTGACCGGTCTGGCCCTGATGGACCGGGCCTTGCTCCGTACGGCCATTTCCGAGGTGTTACACTCCGCGACGCCGGCCCGGGTCGCAATCGCCGAGTGGGTCGAGTTGGCACGGACCTACAGTGGAGAGCCGATGCGGCGCCTGATGAATGGCGTCCTCGGAAGCATCGCAGCCAGCGGCGACCCGCCCACCGCGTCAACATCCAACTCCGAGGAGGGGGTCAGTGGCAACAACGTACGAGCGCCTCAAGAAGATCGTCGTCGAGCAACTCGGCGCCGATGAGGACGAAGTCAAGCCTGAGGCGTCTTTTGTCGACGATCTGAACGCCGACTCGCTGGACCTCGTGGAGCTCATCATGAGCCTGGAGGAGGAGTTCGGGACGGAGATTTCGGACGAGGACGCGGAGAAGATCCGGACCGTCCAGGACGCCGTCGAATACATCGACGAGCGATCGTCCTAGCCGCAACGCGGTCCAGCCGCGGCCCGACCACCAGCAGCGTGCGTCCAGCCGAGGCCCTGGCTGCCAGGCTCGGCCTTCCGGTTCAGGACCTGGACCTGCTCGACCAGGCACTGGTGCATTCGAGCTGGCATCACGAGCATCGCGGCGGCGCTCCCGGACACAACGAGCGCCTGGAATTCCTCGGGGACGCCGCGGTCAACCTGGCGATCTCGGGTGCGCTCTACCGACGTCACCCGGACGACGACGAGGGGTACCTGTCAGCCCGGCGCGCCGCCATCGTGTCGACGGTGGGTCTTGCGAGGCTTGCTGGACGGATCGACCTCGGGCGGTATCTCCAGCTCGGCGAAGGAGAAGCCCAGCGTAGCGGGCGGCGTCGCCCATCGCTCCTGGCGTCGGCGTTCGAGGCCGTCGCCGGGGCGCTCTATCTGGACCTGGGTCAGGCGGCGCTCGACGACTGGCTGGTGGCGCTGGCCGAACCAGAGCTCACCGCGGAGGCAACGATCGGGACCCTCAAGAGTCCCAAGAGCCGGCTGCAGGAGCACACCCAGCGGACTTCCGGCGAGCGGCCGTCGTATCGACTCCTGGATGCGACCGGGCCGGACCACGAGAAATCGTTCAGGGTTGAGGTCTGGGTGGCCGGCGCGATGCTCGGTGTCGGCGAGGGACCATCGCGTCAGGCCGCCGAGACGGCGGCCGCGGCCCAGGCGATGGATCGACTGCGGGTGATGTCCGAGTCAGCCACGCCGGAGGGATCGATCGCTTGACGTCCGGGCCCCGTCTTCTTGCATTGCGCCTGCAGGGCTTCAAGTCATTCGCGGAGCGGACCACGGTGGCGTTCGGCCCCGGGATCAGCGCCGTCGTGGGTCCGAATGGCTCCGGCAAGAGCAATCTGGCCGATGCGCTGCGCTGGGCCCTTGGTGAACAGGGGCGTGCGCTGCGTTCGCGCAAGGCCGAGGATGTGATCTGGGCGGGCTCCGAGAAGCGGCCGGCGCAGGGGATGGCCGACGTCAGTCTCGTGATCGACAACGCAGACGGCCTGCTCCCGGTCGAGTACGGGGTCGTGGAGCTGGGCCGCCGTCTCTATCGATCGGGCGAGAACGATTACCTCCTCAACAAGACCCGGATCCGCCTTCGCGACCTGGTCGACCTGCTCGACGCGGCGCACCTGGCCGACAACGCCTTCCTGTTCATTGGTCAAGGCATGGTTGACCAGGCGCTGGCCCTGCGCCCGGAGGAGCGGCGGCCGCTCTTCGATGAGGTGGCCGGGGTGCGCCGGCACGAGCGTCGGCGAAAGCGGGCCGAGGAGCAGCTGATCGAATCAGCGGCGAACCTTGCGCGCGTGGAGGACATCCTGGGCGAGCTTCGCCCGCAGGCACGCCGACTGGCCGCCCAGGCCGAGCAGCAGGCTACGCGCCAGTCAGTCGCGGACGACCTCGCGACCGCCCTGCTGCAATCGATGCACGCGCGCTGGTTCGCCGGTGCTGGCAGGGTGGCGCAGACGGACGCCGACACCGCCGCGAGCCGAGCGGAAATGGATCGGCACTCGGCGGCCCACGCGGCTGCCGAGTCGGAGGTAGCCGACCTCGCGCGGGAGCTGGCGGGTCGCGCGGCCCTCGAGCGCGATCGGGGCGCGGCGCTGGAGGCGGCACTGGCCACCCTGAACGCCGCCAGCCTGCGCGATGCCCGCCTGGCGGCGGACCTGGAGGCGCGTGGCCGCGATCGCGCGCGCCTGCGCAGCGAGCGAGCGGCGGCGGAGGCCGAAGGGGCCGCGGCACGGCGGACGCTGGCGATGGCGGTGCCACCGCGCGACATCGATCTCGAATCGGGTCTCACCGAAGCCGAACGCGCCCTGGCGGGGGCGCTTGAGGAGCTGGCCGCGCTTCGGGGCGCCCAGCAGGCCCATGGCCAGGAACAGGCGGCCGTTCGCCGGGCCGCCGCGGTCCGCGAAGCCGAAGGTGAAACCGCGCGCCGCCGCCTGGCGGAGGCCGAACGCCAGCTCACGCAGGAAGGCGCCCTGCTGGCCGCGGGCACGTCGCGCCGCTCCGAGCTGGAAGCGGGGTTGACGGCGGCCCGCACCGAGTGGCGCGCCGCCGGGGAGGCCGAACGGCAGGCCGCAATGCGGCGTGCGACGGCGCAGGAGCGCCTGGCGCACTCGGAAGCCACGCTAGCGACAGCGCAGGAACAGGTGGTTGCCGGCGGCGCCGTGGCCGCGGCGCAGCGTGGCCAGCTGGACGCTTTCGAAGCCAGGCTGCGTGAGGAGGAGGCTCGGGGGATCGCCCGAGCGGCCAGGAGGGTCGGTGGTCGCCGGGTGGACGAGGACCTCGTGATCGACCCGGCCTTTCGCCCGGCCGTCGAGGCGGCGCTCGCCGACATCACCCGCGCCTACGTCGTCAACATGGCGGCCGTGCCGGCCCTGGCCGATGAGCGTGGTTCACTCGTGACGGCCGAGTGGGCGGGCAGGGCGCCGGCAACGGACGACAGTCGTGAACGGGCCTTTCGTGCGGCCGTCGTGGCCGGAGGGGGCGGCATCCTGGACGCGGCCGTCCGGCGTGACCCGAGTGGCGCCGCAAGTCGCTGGCTGGCCCGTGCCGCCTGGCTTCCCGATCTGGCGGGCTGCCTGGAAGTCCGGGCGTACCTGCCGCCCGGTTGGGTGGCGGTGCCGCGCGATGGCAGCGCCGTCCTCACCGATCGCGCCATGACGTTTGGCCTTGCGGAGTCTGTCCTGGAGCGCCGCTCCGAGGTCGTTCGCCTGACCAGGGTTCTGGAGACCCTGGAGGCGGAACTTGCCGAACGCCGTGGCGCCGCGGCGCGAGCCGAGGCTGAACGCGACGTCGCGAGGGTCGAGGTTGAGGCTGGGCAATCCGCCGAACGGCGGGCCACGGCCCTCCGGCGGGAAGCGGAGGAAGTCGAGCGAACCGCCGCCCGCGAGCTCGAGACGGTGATCCGGGAACTGGCCTGGCACGAGGCCCAGACGCAGCGGTTGACCGCCGACGTGACGCGCGCGGGGGCTATCGTCGCGTCGCTGCCGCTCGAATCAGCCGGGCCCGGCCCGACGGATCGTTCGCTGGGCAGCTTCAATGGCGAGTCGTCCGACGGGTCCGGCATCACCGCGTGGGAGGCGCGCACGGCTGAGCTTCGGGGACGCCGCGATCGCCTGGCCGAGGAGGTTGCGGCGGGCAGCTCGAACCGACGGGACGTCGATCACCGGCGCACCCGCGCCGAAGCCACGCTGACGCTGTCGGTCGAACGCCTGACCCGGATCGACGCAGACCTTGCCGCGCTCGTGGCGGCCGAGCGAGCCCTGACCGAACGGCGCGATGTCGTGGGTCTCGAGATCGCCCAGGGTGCGGCCAGGGAGGCGGCCGCACGCGAGGCCATCGTCACGATCCGGGCGACCGAGGCCGCCGACCGGGATCGTCATGAGGCAGCCCAGCGCCTCCTGTCAACCACCCGCGAGCACCTTCGAGCGGCCGACCAGCGATTGCGCGTGACGGACCTGGCTCACGTGGAAGCGCGCCTCGGACTCGATGTGGTTCGCGAGGGCATCCTCGTCGAGCTGGCAGGGCTGGGCGACTTCGGGCTGGCACAGCTAACCGCGCTGACCGGTGACGATGGCGCGGTTGCCGAGGCGTCGGCGCCCCGCGATGGCAGGACACGGGCGTTGAACGGAGAGTCGCGGAGGCCCGCGGCAGGGACGAGCGGCGAATCGGAGGACGTGGCGGCCCTGGAGACCGAACTTGATCGGGTCGCAGCGATGTGGGCCAGCGAATCACCCGCGGGACCCGCACCGGGAGCCGCCCGACTCGGTCAGTTGCGCCGTCGATTTCACGACCTTGGCGCGGTCAACCTGTACGCGGTCGACGAATACGCGACGCTCAAAGCCAGGCTGGATTCGCTCGAAGCGCAGGCGTCCGATCTGCACACGGCGATTGACCGGACACAGGCGCTGATCGCGGAGCTCGACACAATGATCGGCGACCGCTTCCAGACCACCTTCCGGGCTCTTGAGACTGCCTTTGCCAGGCGTTTCGAACAGCTCTTCGGCGGCGGCTTCGCCCGGCTCTCCATGACTGAACCGGTCGACATCGGCTCCAGCGGGATCGAGATCGTTGCGCGCCCGCCGGGCAAGAAGGCCCAGGCCCTGGCCATGTTGTCGGGCGGCGAACGAGCCCTGACGGCTGTGGCGCTGCTCTTTGCGATGCTGGAGGTGCGACCCGTTCCGTTCTGCGTGCTGGACGAAGTGGACGCCGCGCTGGATGAGGCCAACATCGGCCGGTTCGCCGACGCCCTGCGAAGCCTGGCCGATCAGACCCAGTTCATCGTGATCACCCACAATCGCGGCACGATCGAGGCAGCCGATGCGCTCTACGGCGTGACTTCGGGCGACGATTCGGTCAGCCGCGTGATCAGCCTGCGGCTGGATGAGGCGCAGGCGCTGGCCGCGCTCGATCGCCGCGAGCTCACGCCGGCCGGCTAGTCGGGTACCGATGGGCGCCGACCTGCGCATCACCGCACCAGCGGACTACTACGGACGAGCGGATCCTCCGATCGGCGGCGGATCGCGGCGGCGGGAACGGTTCGGGCTGCGAATCGATGGCGTTCGGGCTCACGCCAAGCGTGATGACGCTCGCGCCGAGCCTGAAGGCTCGTCTCCGGCGCGACCAGCGGGCTGGGCTACCTCCGTACCAGTCCCTGGATGCGGAGATGCGCCGACGCGTGGCTCGCAGTCGTTGTCCCCGGGTCGGGCCCTGTCGGCCAGGCTGCCCTGATCATGCCCTTCTGGCGACGAGGCTCCGGCGAGAAGGCGCAGCCCGACCCACCTGGGCAACAGCCCGACGCGAACGATCCCGAGACGGCCGAGCCCGGATGGGAGCCTCATCCGGCCGACTTCGAGTTCACCGGTCCGCCTCGGGCTGTTGCTGACCTCGAGCCCAAACGCATCGACCCAGGTGTGCCCGGGGCCCCCGCGCCCACAGCATCAACCTTGGACACTGGGCTGCAGCGGACCCGGACCGGCTTCATGTCGCGACTCCGTGGCCTGCTGGGCTCGACCGATGCAGACGGCCCCTCGTGGGACGAGGTCGAGGAGACATTGATCACCGGCGACATCGGCGCGGCGCTGGCCATCGATCTCGTGGAGCGCGCCCGTACCCGGCGACACCCCGACGGGCCAGCCGCGGCCATTCGCGCCGAACTGGCGGGCCTGCTGGTTCCCCGTGCGGGCACCTGGGCTCCCGCGCGGGCCACCGCCGACGGTCCCGCCGTTATCCTGGTCGTCGGCGTCAACGGCACGGGCAAGACCACGACCACCGGCAAGCTGGCCGGTCTCTATGCCGGGCAGGGTCGTTCCGTGATCCTGGCCGCCGCTGACACGTTTCGCGCGGCGGCCATCGATCAGCTCCGCATCTGGGCGGATCGTGCCGGCGTCCCGGTGGTCGCCCATGCTCCCGGCGCGGACCCAGGAGCGGTGGTCTACGACGCCCTGGATGCCGCCGTCGCGCGGGGCGCCGACCTCGTCATCGCCGACACGGCTGGCCGACTCCATACCAGGTCCAACCTGATGGACGAGCTGGCCAAGATCCGCCGGATCATCGACAAGCGGCTGCCCGGTGCCCGGCCGGAGATCCTGTTCGTGCTCGATGCCACGACCGGTCAGAACGGTCTGGCCCAGGCGAAGGCGTTCCACGAGGCCGTCGGGCTGACGGGGATCGTCCTGACCAAGCTCGACTCGACCGCCAAGGGTGGGATCGTCTTCGCCATCGAAGACGCACTCAAGGTCCCGGTCCGCTTCGTCGGGGTCGGGGAGGGCGTCGACGATCTGCTCCCGTTCGACCCGAACGCGTTCGTGGCTGCCCTGTTCGCCTGACGCGTCGCCGTCGATCAGCCGCTGTCAGCCGCCGATGGGTTGCTCGCGTTCAGGATCGACCGCAGCGGGGGCGGCTGCAGCCAGCGACGGGTCGTCGGGTCGATCGGCCGCACCGGGTCGCACCGGCAACGAGATCAAGGTTCGCACTGGTGATCGCCACAGGATAAAGGCACCGATCAACCCGCCAAGGGGAGCCAGCCAGATGGTCGCACGCAGGCCGATCACCTCGGCGAGGAGACCTGAGCCCAGGGTCGCGGTCAACTGGGCCAGGCCGGCCATGACGCTGAAGGTGGACGTGACCCGACCAATCGCCCGATCGTCCACCACCGTCTGCCGGACCGTCGTCTCCGTGATCTCGTAAACCGTGGCCGCCGAGTCGGCCACGAGCTGCTGCATCACGAGGCAACCGATGGCGACGATCGGCAGCCCGACCGGCGCGAGCGGGATGAACGCGTTGCCGAGCGCGGCCAGGAGCATCCCCACGACGGTGACCGGACCGATCCCGAAGCTTCGGACTACGCGCGCGGCCACCATCGCGCCCACGAATGACGAGACGCCGCCGACGCCGGCGATGAGGCCGAGGACGGCCGGGCCAAGGCGCAGCTCCTCGAGCACGAACAAGAAGTAGGTGGCTCCGAAGACGCCCCACAAGCCCGCGAGTGCCGTCTGGGCGCCCGCAAATGCGCGCAGGACCGGGTCGTGGATCACGAGCCGAAGCCCCGCGCGAATTTCGTCTAGCACGGGCGCGCGATCGGCCTTCGGCGGTGGCGGCCCCTCCGTCTGCCGGATGGACCCGAGCAGCAGCGCGGACCCGAGGAATGACAGGGCGTCGATGGCGATCGCGATCGGTGCCGTCAGCAGCTGGACGAGGAAGCCGCTGATCCCGAACGCCATGAACTCGGCGGTGGATCCGCTGGCCGCCAGCGCACCGTTGGCGTCGACCAGCTCTTCGCGCTTCACGATCGTGGGCAGGTAGGCGTTGTCGGCCGCATCGAAGAAGGTGGTCAGGATCGCCGCCAACCCGGACACCGCAAGCAGCTGCCAGTAGGTCAGAACGCCAAGGACGAAGGCGATCGGGATCGAGACGAGTAGTGCGGCGCGCCCGAGGTCTGCCCAGATCAGGACCGGACGCCGCCGCAGCCGATCGACCCACGCCCCGGCTACGAGCCCAACCAGCAGCGTCGCACCAAGCTCCAGACTGCGGAGCACCGCGACTTCGAAGGCACCGGAACCAAGCACCAGGATCGCCGCGAACGGCAACGCCATCCGTGTGATGAGCGAGCCGAAGACGGAAATGGACGCCGCGCCCCACAGCCGCACAAACGCAGCGTTGCGCCAGAGTGGTGAGCTCAACGGATGTCGCACGTGCCGCGAGGATATCCCGGCACCGCCCCGACAGCCGACACAGCCACTGCCGCCACGTCCTGCGCTTCGATCGGCTGGAACGGGGAGTGCGATTACCTGCCGAGTGTCATGAACCAGGGCAACAGGCGGCTCACGGTCGCTCGAGGGCAGTGTCGTCCTTGAACGGCGGCCGTTCGCGCTCCCAAGTGAAGTCGGGCTCTGTCGTGCCGGAGTCCTCCGACAACGATCCCGGACGCTGCCCGCCAGCAGGCGTCTCCGAGGTCGAGGACGACTCCGGACCGCCAAATTTTCCGGCCATCACGACGACGCTCTCGTACGCCAAGATTGCACGATCGACGAGCGGATCCCCGCCGAACTCCCGGTCGCGGTCCGTCATGAGGTCCTGAATGGATTGGACGGCGGCTGCCAAGTTGACGAGGCGGAGAAAGTTCGGATGGCTTTTGGGTGTGGCGATCTTGAAGCGCAGGATCCAGTCAAGTGCCTGGGTGTACCCGAATATTCCGGGCCCCGTGTCGCCTTGGTCGAACGATTGCTGGCCTGTCCAGAGATGACCGATGACGATGGACGTCCAGAAATCGGCGATGGATTCGCGAGCAGCGCCACCAGGAGCGGCCTTTGATGGCGAGGCAGCCTTCACTGGGGCGGTCTTCACGGGTGCCTCAGGCAAGGGCGGCGCGGGCGGCTGAGCGGACTCCTGGCCGGGCTCCGACATCTGCGTCTCGCTCTCCGGGGCTTCTGGCACGTGCTCCAGGAGTGGCCCGAGGGTCGCAGCTTCGCTCCGGACGTTGATCATGTCATTGCTGAGCTGGTTCCCGCTCTTGCCTCGTCCGAGGCGCTGGTCGACGAGATCCAGGACGCCGCGGGTCCGCCGCTCCGTGACTTCCAGTCGACCCCGGTTCGGGTCACCGCCAGGGGTCGCCGTCCGAACTGTCGAGATGGTCCGCAGGGCTGTTTCGATATCCGCTCGGGCGCCCGTGGGGTCGGCCTCGGCTCGTCCGAGGCGATCCGCCGCGCGGGCCAGCGGTATCACCACCTGGGCGTCCCAGACGGCCACGAGCTGCGCGCCAGCCGAGTTGTTGCTGTTGGTCCCGCCGGGCTGACGCTGCAGCTCGAATAGAGATGGGTCCGCCGTCGAGGATCGAGGCGTCGCCATCGCGCTCGCAACCGCCTGGTTTCCTGCGGTTCGCTGCAACTGCAGTACGGTGCCCACGAGGGTCGACGGCGGCGTCCAGTCCAATGCATTCGACGGCGTGCGTCCGGCTCTGTGCGCGCTGCGGTCGAGCTTCCGGGTCATGTCGGACTTGTGCTGTGCCGTCATGCCGTTCACCAGAGCGGGTTTGTCCGAGTCACTTCAGCAGGCGTCCGGTGGGTTGTCAATGACCGAAGGGGCAAACCCGCGTTCCCGGCTTCCGGCCGGCCACCCACGTGTCAGTTCTCTGGCCCGCGCTCTACCCGGCAAGCTCGAGAGGACGGCGACTCTGGGCGTACTGCCATTCCGGCGGTCACGAAGTCGTCGCTCCATCCGCTATCGTGCGTCCCAGCGGGTGAACCCACCTGACATGAGGAGGACCAGGATGTCGGAGCCGGTGAGGACGGCGCAGGCGGGGACGGCGCGGACGGGGACGGCGCGGCGCCACACATGGATCGTCGTCTGGCTCATCGTGGCCGCCTGTGGCGGGGGAGTGGCCGCACTCCCACTGGGCGAGGAAGCGGTCGTCGAGCATGCCCAGGTGGCCGGCGATACGTTCGGGCCCAAGACGACGCTCGCCATCTCGGTCCTGGCCGTGCGGACGGGAACGATCGCCGAGCTCGAGGCCGCATTCGAGATCGATCCCGATCAGCGGACCAAGACGCCGATCTACGTGGACGCGCGGTTTGAGAACCGAGGGACTCAAGCGATCACTCGGGAGCTCGGCATCTCGCTCGAGGACCAGGATGGCGATCTCATCAACAGCGTCGTTATCTTCAACTACGGTGACGACGTCTTCGCGCCGTGCCCGGACAATACCGACGGAGAATTGGCCCCGGGCGAGCAGTTCGAGACGTGCTTGCTCTTCCTCGTCGCCGACGACCGCTCGCCGACGAGGGTGAGCTTCACACCGGGCCCGGCCGGCAACGACACCGTATCGGTGTATTGGAGTGTGCCGTAGGGGTGTCAGCGTGCCTGCCCATTCGGTCGTCTACCCGAGCCGGGTCTTGCCCACATGTCCGCCTGGCGCCACGCGCCTCGGCGGAGATGAGGTGACGCGACTACAGGTCGCGCGGGCCTGCGTGAAGCACGGTTGGACCGTCGGGTAGGTCGCCACGGCGTCGACCCCGACCCGCCAGGTGCCGGTCTCCAGCCTCGGCTCCGACGGCGAGAGAACGCTGCCGCATCGACGATCCGCCCTAGCCTGCGCTAGACTCCGGGGCCTCGGTGCGTCAGAACTCGCGCACCACCCGGTTCGGTCGGCTGCCGATCCGGTCCACCACCTTCGACACCCTGACGGAGTCCTGCCCGGACCATGTTCGACACCCTGAGCGAGCGGCTGCGCAAGACGCTCGGCAACCTCACCGGTCGCGGCCGGATCGGCGAGGCCGACGTAGACGCCGCCATGCGCGACATCCGGCTCGCCCTGCTCGAGGCGGACGTCAACTTCAAGGTTGTCAAGGAGTTCATCGGCCGGGTCCGCGAGCGCGCGATCGGCGCGGAGATCCTGGCCAGCCTGTCCGCCGGCCAGCAGGTCGTCAAGATCGTCAATGACGAGCTGGTGGCACTCCTGTCCGCGGGCGACCGGACCTTCCACCTGAGCGGCAACCCGGCCGTCATCTCGCTTGTCGGGCTCCAGGGCTCCGGCAAGACCACATCCTCCGCCAAGCTCGCCCGGCACGTGCTGAAGTTGGGCCGGCGCCCCCTGCTCGTTGCCGCGGACCCGTATCGCCCGGCGGCCGCCGACCAGCTCGAAACGCTCGGCAAGAGCCTCAACATTCCGGTCTACCGCGCCCCCGCTGGAACCTCGGTCGTGGAGATTGCCCGCGGCGGCGTTGAGGCGGCCAGGCGCCAGGTTCGCGACGTGGTGATCCTCGATACCGCCGGCCGCCTGTCGATGGACGAGGCGCTGATGGCCGAGATTGCCGCGGTCAACGCGGCCGTCAAGCCGGTCGAGACGCTCCTGGTGGTCGATGCCATGACCGGCCAGGAGGCGGTGGCGGTTGCCCAGGCCTTCGCCGCCGCGGTCCCGGTCAGCGGGCTGATCCTGACCAAGATCGACGGCGATGCGCGCGGCGGCGCGGCGCTGTCGATCTCGGCGGTCACCGGCATGCCGGTCAAGTTCCTCGGCACCGGCGAAAAGACAGACGGCCTCGAGCTCTTCCACCCCGACCGACTAGCTGGCCGGATCCTGGGGATGGGCGACATTCTCACGCTCGTGGAGCGCGCCCAGGAGGTCGTCGATCAGGGTCAGGCGGCCAAGCTCGAGGAGAAGCTCCGCAAGGCCTCGTTTACCCTCGATGACATGCTCGAGTCGATGCAGCAGATGCAGAAGATGGGACCGTTGGGTCAGGTGATGTCGATGATCCCAGGACTCGGCAATCTCGCCGGCGAGGCGCAGGCGGCTGTGGACCGGGGCGACTTGAAGCGTACCGAGGCGATCATCCGGGCCATGACCAGGGCGGAGCGACGTGACCCAAACGTGCTGAACGCCTCACGTCGCCGGCGAATCGCTGCCGGATCGGGGACGAACCTGCCGGACGTGAATCGCCTGGTCAAGCAATTCGGCGAGATGCAGAAACTGATGAAGCAGCTATCCGGCGGCGGCAAACGGGCCGCCTTCGGCGCACTGACCGGCCGGCGTTGAGCCAGCAGAGGGGAACGGCATGACCGACGATCTGAACCAGACCGGCGGACCCGCGGGCGAGACCTTTGAGCCGGCCACCGAGGCGGCGCCAGCGGCCTCGGTCCTGCCGCCGGATCCCACCGGGCGAGGCGGTCGTCGTCGCTGGGTGATCGGGCTCGGGGTAGTCGCGCTCGTCGTCGCTGCGACCGTGCTGACGCTGGGCCTGTTCACGGGCCAGGCCGCCAACGCCACGGTGCTCGGTTACGTCCCGGCCGATTCGCTCATGTACGGCGAGGTTCGGCTGGACCTGCCCGGCGACCAGCGCGCCAACCTTGGCCAGTTCCTCTCCAGGTTCCCGGGTTTCGCCGATCAGTCCACGCTCGATACCAAGCTCGACGAGGTATTCGACCGGGCAATCGGCGCGCTGACCGAAGGCGAACAGACCTGGAGCGCGAACATCAAGCCCTGGTTTGGCGGGCAGCTTGCGTTCAGCGTCGGCGCGTTACCCGACCCGAGCCAGCTTTCGGCGGCTGACGCGGCGGCGATGGACGGCGCGCGGGCACTGCTCCTGCTCTCGATCAAGGACGAGGCGGGCGCAACGGTCTGGCTCGAGTCGTTGATTGCGGCTGGCGGCGGGACGGGCACCACCGAGTCGTATGGCGGTGCAACCCTGATCCTGATTGCGGCCGATGCCGGCCAACAGGGGGCGTATGCGCTCCTCGATGGCAAGGTCGTTGTCGCGGGCGATGTGGCCTCCGTCAAGGCGGCGATCGACACGAAGGGCGCCAGCGGGTTCGCGTCGACCCCGGAGATGAAAGCCGCCCTCGCCTCCAATGACGAGGATCACATCGGGTTCGTTTACCTTGCGTTGCGCCAGTTGCTGGAGTTCTCGACCGGCCTCGCCGGCGCAGAGGTGGCAGATGCCCTCCCCAGCGAGGCGATCCTGGGACTCGTTCCGGATTGGACTGCCTTCGCCCTGCGCGTGGAGGGTGACGCGCTGGTCCTGGCAGCCGTCGCGCCGAAGCCCGCGTCCGGGCCGGAGCCGACCGCCAACCGCGCCTCCGCTCTGGCCGACCACGTTCCGGGCAACGCCGTCGCCCTGTCGATCAGCCACGACTATGGGCGCGCGATTCTCCAGACCCTTGACGCGTACCGCACCGACCCGGCCATGGCGCCCGCGATCGAGATGATCGACCAGGCGGTCGGCCTCCTGGGCGGGACCGAATCGGCGATCGGCTGGATCGGCGACTTCGGGATCACCGTGACTCGCTCCGAGGCGACGGTCGAGGGCGGCCTGATCATCGTCCCGACGGATCGGGCGGCGGCCGAGCGGCTGTTCACGAGTCTGCGGAACCTCATCGCGCTCGGAGGCTCGAGCGCAGGCATCACCGTCCGGGACGAAGCCTACGCGGGTGCGACGATCACGATCGTCGACCTCGGCAATATCAGCGATCTCGGAGGCCTCGCCGGCATGGCGGGCTTGTCGCCGGACATGATCGGGGCAGAGCTGCCCACCGGGCGGGCCGAGCTGGCCTTTGCGATCACCGACCAGGTCGTCATCCTGGGCTCATCGCCGTCATTCGTCAGGAGCGTCCTCGACACGACCCCGGCGACCTCGATCGCCGCGAACGAGCGCTACAAGGCGCCGGCAGCTCGGCTCGGGGAGGGGAATGGCTTCGGGTTCCTCGACATCAGCTCGATCCGCGAGCTGCTCGAGTCCGCCATGGCCAACGCCGACCCCTCGGCCCTGGCCACCTACGAGGAGGAGATCAAACCCTTCCTCGTTCCTTTTGATGCGATCGCCGGATTGACCTCGATCGAGGGCGACCTGAATCGATCGACATTCATCGTCACGGTCAAGTAGAGGAGGAACCAGTAGCCCATGGCAGTTCGAATCCGGCTCACGCGCGTCGGCGCGACCAAGCAGCCAACCTATCGGGTCGTCGTGGCGGACGGCCGCAGTGCCCGCGACGGCCGATCCATCGAGACGCTCGGCCACTACAACCCTCGGACGGATCCGGTCGAGTTCCAGGTCGACGCCGACAAGGCGAAGGCCTGGATGGCCAATGGCGCCCAGCCCTCGGACACCGTCCTTCGACTCTTTCGCAAAGCGGGCATCGTGCCCGCGGCGAAGTAGGCGGCCGCGATGGCAGCCAGGGACCTGGTCGAGTATGTCGCCAAGGCGCTGGTCGATGACCCTGCGGCCGTCACCGTGGACGTCATCGACGAGGACGGCACCACCGTGATCGAGCTCCATGTCGCCGAGGACGACATGGGCAAGGTCATCGGGCGCAATGGCAGCGTCGCCAAGGCGCTGCGCACCCTGCTCAAGGTGACCGCTGCGCGCGACGGCGAGCTGGTCCAGCTCGAAATCCTCTGAGCGACGAACGGCTGGTGGTCGCCCTCGTCCGGGGCGTCCACGGGCTCCGTGGTGCGGTCAGGGTGGAAATCCTGACCGACCGCCCCGAGGCGCGGTTCGGGCCCGGCGCCACCCTCTACCGCGAGGGTGGCCTGGCGCCCCTCACGGTCGCGAGTGCCGAGGAGATCGTGGATGGCCCAGGCTGGCGGGTGCAGTTCCGGGAGGTGACGACGCGTGATGCCGCCGACACGCTCCGGAATGCCTATCTCGAGGCGATCGTGCCGCCCGAGGAGGATCTGACACGGGGTTCCTACTACTGGCACGAGGTGATCGGGACGCCCGTCCGCGGTGTTGACGGCATCGAACTCGGAACGGTCCAGGACATCTACCGGGTCGGCGAAACCGAGGTGTTCGTGGTCGGCGGCGGACCGGTGGGCAGTTTTGACCTGCCGGCCGTTCGGGCCTTCATCCGGATCTTCGCACCGCGTCGGGGCGAGATCGTGGTGGACGCTGAGTCGCTGGATCTCCGTCCCGCGCGAACCCGGGATCCGGGCGAGCCACGACCCAGGGCCCCGCGTCGACGCCCGCGTGGCCTCGCGCCGACGTCCTCGCCGGGGGCGGCGGAACCGGCCGAACCGGGCCTGACGACCGAACCGGGCCTGACCGCACAACCCGACCCGTCGGCGGAAACCGGGGCCCCCGGAACGTGACCCTCGAGATCGACATCCTGACCCTGTTCCCGGCCATGATCGCGGGCCCGCTGTCGGACAGCATCCCGGCGCGGATCCAGACGCAGGGTCTGGCTGTGGTCAGGGTCCATGACCTGCGCGAGTGGGGCCTCGGGCGGCATCGATCTGTCGACGACGCGCCGTATGGCGGAGGGGCGGGCATGATCCTGCGGCCGGAGCCGGTCGCGGCCGCGCTCGATACCTTGCGGCGGCCGGAATCGACGGTGATCCTGCTCGACCCTGTCGGCCGCGTCTTTACCCAGGCGATCGCCGGGGAACTGGCGCAGCGGCCCCACCTGATCCTGGTGTGCCCGCGCTACGAAGGCGTCGACGAGCGCATCCGCTCGCTGGTCGACCTGGAGTTGTCGATCGGTGACTACGTCCTGACGGGCGGCGAGCTGCCAGCACTGGTGGTCATTGATGCGACCATCCGTCTTCTGCCGGGCGCCATCGAGGAGGCGTCCACGACGGAGGAGTCATTTACCGCCGGCCTGCTCGAATACCCCCAATACACCCGGCCACCGGTCTTTCGGGGCATGGACGTGCCCGCCGTACTCAGCTCGGGGGATCACGGGGCGGTCGCTCGCTGGCGCCACGAGCAGGCACTCGAACGGACCCGAACGCGCCGACCCGATCTAGTGATGGGTGCTATGCCTCAGGATCAACCCTCAGTTGTACGAATAGAACGAGTGCCTCGTCGTCCGGCACCCAGATGACACTGTGGTGGCCTGATCGCGCATGTTGGTGCTGAAGGCTCAACTCCCAGTTGGCAGGATCGCCACAGGTGTGTTCGGCCGACTCCGATCAGTCGACCCGATCTGCGTTCCGACCCGGACGGCGCCTGAGCCCGTGCTATACTCCGCCGCCGACGGGCCCGCGCGCCGCGCGCTACGTCCCAGCGTCATTCGCCCCGCAGCCACAGGCTGCCAAGCCGAGTCAGGAACCACCGCGTGAACGTGCTCGACGAGATCGTCCAGAACCAGCTCCGAACGGACCTGCCCGAGCTAGCGAGCGGGGATACGGTCAAGGTGTCCGCGAAAGTCATCGAGGGCACGCGTGAACGGATTCAGGTGTTCGAGGGCACGGTGATGCGCCTCCGCGGCGGCGGGATCACCCGGTCCATCACGGTCCGGCGGATCGCGTCCGGCGTCGGCGTGGAGCGGACATTCAAGATCAATAGCCCGCGGATCGAGAAAATCGAGGTCGTGCGTCACGGCGTCGCCCGGCGAGCGCAGCTCTACTTCCTGCGCGATCGAGTCGGCAAGGCCGCCACGCTGCGCGAGCGCCGCACCCGCAGCTGATCCCCACCGTCGTCGGAGCGACGGCCAGCGAGTCCGCTACCCTGACCGGCAATGGCGCCCATCATCCCGACCCTTGCCTACGAGCGTCGATTCTGGCGTGAGGGCCTCATCCGCGTCGTAGGAGTGGATGAGGTCGGCGTTGCGCCGACCTGCGGGGCCGTGGTCGCGGCCGCGGTGATCATGCGGCCAAACTGCCACCGGATCCCGGGCGTTCGAGATTCCAAGACGTTATCGGCCGCCCAGCGCGAACGACTTGAGCCGCGGATCCGGGCGCGCGCCATGGCGATCGGGGTAGGTGCCGCGTCGGTTCGTGAAATCGACCAACTCAACATCTACCACGCGACCCACCTCGCCATGCGCCGCGCCGTCGCCCGGGTCGGCGGCCACGAGCACGTCCTGGTGGATGGCAACCGGATCGCCGGGTTCGAGGCCCAGGTCGGACCGTATACCAACGTGGTTGATGGCGACGCGCGGGTCTACTCGATCGCCTGTGCCTCGATCGTGGCCAAGGTGCTGCGCGACCGGATGATGACGAAGTTGGCCGCCCGCCACCCGGGCTACGGCTGGGAGCGCAACCAGGGCTACGCCACGCTCGAGCACCGACGGGCCATCCGCCGCCTCGGGCTGACGGCGTTCCATCGGCGATCCTTCCTCGCGCTCCAGCGGACGCTCGCCGGCGACCAGGGTTCACTGGATTTGTTCGATGAAGGGCTCGCTGGGTTCGAGTTCGACCGTGAGATCCCGGACCGTCCAGATGCGCCGATCTCCGGGATCGAACTGGAGCCCAGGACCGAATCAGAGGCGGACCGTGTCGAGGCGGCAGTCAGCTAGCCCACCACGGCTCTCAGGACCCGTGGGTCGTCTGGATCGGCGGATAAGCGCCAGGTGAGCAGCCGCCGCTAGGGTCTGTCCATGCGCACTGATGCCCAGCGCTTGGGCGATGCTGCGGAAGCGGCCGTCGCGGGTCGCCTGGTGGCCGCTGGCTGGTCAATCCTGGGCCGGAACGTCCGCGTCGGGCGATACGAACTGGACCTCGTAGCCGTTGATCCCGGTCCGCCCCGAATGCTGGTGGTCGTTGAGGTGCGCATGCGCTCGAGTCGCGGCTTCGGCCTGCCGGAGGAAACCGTCGATGCCCGGAAGCGGATCCGCGTACGCGCCGCGGCCTACGGCCTCCTGGAGCTCGGCGCGCTTCCCGACGGATTCGTCCTGCCGTTCCTGCCATTGCGCTTCGACCTTGTGGTCGTCGAGCCCGGGGACCGGCTCCGTCACCATCGCCACGCGATGTGACCGCGCCCGTACCCGGGCGTTTCAATCCACCCCAGCTCGCACCGGCTCAGGCCAGGTTGCCTACTATCGGGGCATGCCACTCCCCAGGGTCAGCGGCGGCGTCCTGCTCTACCGTCGCGTCGCTCCCGAGGCGAGGCTGGAGGTTCTGCTCGCGCATCCGGGTGGTCCGTGGTTCGCGCGACGCGATGCCGGCCACTGGACCGTCCCCAAGGGTGAGCCGAACCCGGACGAGCCGATCTTCGACGCCGCGCTGCGCGAGTTCAGGGAGGAGACCGGCCTTCCGCTGCCCGCTGCCGCGCTGATCGAACTGGGCTCGATCGTTCAGAAGGGTGGCAAGGTCGTCCACGCCTGGGCCATCGAGGGTGACGCCCGGCCGGAGGAGGCGCACTCGAACACGATCGAGATCGAATGGCCACCTGGCTCGGGCACGATCGAGACGATCCCGGAGATCGACCGCGTGGCCTGGTTCGATCTCGCCGAGGCGCGCCTTCGGATCAAGGCCGCCCAGATCCCCCTGATCGACCGACTGGAGGCGGTGCTCGGACTGACGTAGGAACGGGCAGCACACCTGCGCCCATGCCTGGCGGGCGCCACTGTCGGGTCGTGCTACACTCCCGCCCGGTCCGGGTCCGCCCGAGCCGCCTGATCAAATCGCCCGCGCATGGTGCGCGGAGCTCACACGCAGATCGTTCCGACCGGGACGGTGCCGACAGCCCGCAGGGGACCGGCTCCCGGCGACGAGGTTTGCGGAGGAACAAACCGAACAGGAGGTCGCTCACCGTGCCGTCCGTCTCAATGCGGCAGCTGCTGGAAGCCGGAGTCCACTTCGGTCACCAGACTCGCCGCTGGAACCCCAAGATGCGCCCGTTCATCTTCGCGGAGCGCAACGGGATCCACATCATCGACCTGGCCCAGACCGTCACCCGGCTGGAGTCGGCGCTCGAATTCGTCCGCGAGACCGTGGCGCGGGGCGATCAGGTCCTGTTCGTGGGAACCAAGAAGCAGGCCCAGGAGCCCGTTGCCCAGGAAGCCGCCCGGGCCAACCAGCCGTACGTGAACAAGCGCTGGCTGGGCGGCATGCTGACCAACTTCACCACCATCAAGAAGCGAATCAGCCTCCTCGAGCAGCTCGAGGCTCGCCAGCAGAACGGCGACTTCGATCGCATGACGAAGAAGGAGGCGGCCAAGCTCACCGAGGAGATGGTCAAGCTCCAGGGCACCCTCGGCGGCATGCGCAAGATGAAGCGTCTGCCCGGTGCGGTGTTCATCGTCGACCCGCATCGTGAGCGGATCGGCGTGACCGAGGCCAACAAGCTGGAAATCCCGGTCGTCGGAACCGGTGACACCAACGTGGACCCAGACGAGCTGAACTACATCATTCCCGCCAACGACGATGCCATCCGGGCCATCCGCCTGCTATGCGCCCTGGTCGCGGACGCCGCGATTGAAGGTGCCCGCCAGCGATCCGCCGGTAGCTCGTCGGAGTCGGAGTCGATCGAGCCGATGGCGATGCCCGAGCCCGAGGACGAGGAGCCCGGAGCCACCGACCAGCTGGTCGCGGCTCTCGCGGGCGGCGCGGCCCTGTCATTTGAGCCGGACCTCGACGAGGACGACCTGCTGCCGGGCGATCGGGTCGCGCGAGCTGGCGCGGTTATCCCCGACGCACCGCCGGAAGCGACTCCCGAGGAGATCGCCGCAGAGCTGGCTCGCGAAGCCGCCGAGAAGGCGGAAGAGGTCGGCCCCGGCGGCTGAAGGCATCGACACTGGCCGCCGGGGCGGCCAGAAGGCTGGAGACGACGGGAACTCGCGTTCTGAACCCGGGGCGCATGACAGGAGAGAAGACAGGCATGGCGGACATCTCGGCCGGAATGGTCAAGGAACTGCGCGAGCGGACCGGCGCAGGCTTCATGGATTGCAAGGGCGCCCTGGTCGCCGCCGACGGAGACATGGACGTGGCGATCGGGCTGCTCCGCGAGAAGGGACTCGCGGCGGCGGCCAGGAAGTCGGGTCGCGAGGCGTTGGAAGGACTCATTTCGAGCTACATCCACACCGGCGGTCGCGTCGGGGTGCTGATCGAAGTCAACTGCGAAACGGATTTCGTGGCACGGACCGATGAGTTCCAGAGGCTGACCCGGGATTTGGCCATCCAGGTCGCGGGCCTGGCCCCCATATACGTCGATGCGGACCGGATCCCGCCGGCAGATGTCGAAGCGAAGAAGGCGGAGCTGCTGCGCGACGAGGCGACCCAGAAAAAGCCGGAGAGCGTCCGCCCCCAGATCATTGAGGGCCAGCTCAAGAAGTGGTATTCGCAGGTCTGCCTGTACGACCAGCCGTTTCGTGACGAGGAGCGCACGGTGCGCGACTTGATCAACGACCGGATCGCCACGATCGGCGAGAACATCCGGGTCCGGCGCTTCACCCGCTACGCGCTGGCCGAAGAGCTGTGACCGCGCCAGGCATGTCGACGCCCCTGCGCTATCAGCGCGTCGTCCTCAAGCTGTCAGGTGAGGCGCTGCTGGGGGATCGGCAGTACGGCGTCGACCCCGCGTTCTGTGCGTTCATCGCCAGGCAGGTCGCAGAAGTCCACCGGCTTGGTGTCCAGATCGGGATCGTCGTCGGCGGCGGGAACATCTTTCGCGGGCTCGCGGCTTCCGCCCGGGGCATGGACCGCGCCACCGGGGACTACATCGGGATGCTCGCCACGGTAATGAACGGGTTGGCGCTGCAGGACGCCCTCGAGCGGGCCGGCGTGCCGACGCGGGTCATGACCGCGATCGCCATGAACGAGGTGGCCGAGCCGTACATTCGTCGCCGGGCGATCCGCCACCTCGAAAAGGGTCGCGTAGCGCTGTTCGTCGCCGGAACCGGCAACCCGTACTTCACGACCGACACTGCCGCGGCGCTGCGAGCCGTCGAGATCAATGCCCAGGTCCTGCTCAAGGCGACCAAGGTTGACGGGGTCTACGATCGTGATCCGATGGCGCATCCCGACGCCCGGCGTTACGCTCAACTCGAATATTCAGACCTGCTCCGTGACCAGCTCCGGGTTCTTGATTCAACGGCCGTGAGCCTGTGCATGGAGAACGACCTGCCGATCGTGGTGTTCGACCTCAACCAGCCCGATAACATCACCCGGGTAGCCGTCGGTGAGCCGGTCGGCACCCTGATCTCGAGCGCATCGAGCGCCGCCGGAGGTGTCCGATCATGAGTAGCGAGATCCTGACCGAGGCTGATCGCAAGATGGCCCGCGCCGTGGAGGCCATGGAACGCGACTTCGGCGGGTTGCGTACCGGGCGTGCCTCGACGGCGCTGGTCGAGCGGATCCACGTCGAGTACTACGGCACGTCCACGCCGCTCAATCAACTGGCCGGGATCAGCTTGCCCGAGGCCCACCAGATCGTGATCCAGCCGTGGGATCGGGGCGTGCTGGGGGCGATCGAAAAAGCCATCATCAAGAGCGACATCGGCCTGATGCCGAATGTCGACGGCACGGTTGTGCGGCTCAACATCCCGCCGCTCACCGAGGAGCGTCGCAAGGATCTGGTCCGGGTCGTCCACAAGCGGATGGAGGAGGCCAGGGTCGAGGTCCGCAACCTGCGCCGAGACGCCGCCGATCATCTCAAGCGCGAGGAGCGCGATGGCGGGATCGGCACCGACGAGTCGCACCGCGAGATCGAAACACTCCAGCGGACGACCGATCGCCACGTCGCCGATATCGATCGACTGGGCGCCGCGAAGGAACAGGAGGTTCTCGAGGTCTAGTGGCTGGCGCACCCCTTGCCAGGCCGACAGACGCGCTGCCCGTGGCGCACGTACCGGCACGGGGGGACGCGACTGCCGGTGTGACCTCGCTCGCCGCGCCGCCGGCGACGACCCCGGACGAATTGCCCCGCCACGTGGCGATCATCATGGACGGCAACCGGCGCTGGGCAAGACAGCGGAACCTGTCGGAGATCGATGGGCATGCCGCCGGCGTCGAGGCGATTCGGGGTTTGCTCCGCCACGCTGTCACGCGTGGCGTCCCGGTCCTGACCCTGTATGCGTTCAGTCGGGAGAACTGGGCTCGATCGGACGAGGAGGTCAGCGGGCTGTTCGGCCTGCTGGAGGCCGCCATTCGGAGCGAGACCGCGGAGCTGCGTGCGCAAGGCGTCCGGGTGCAACTGCTCGGGCGGCTGAATGAGCTCCCCGAGGCGACCCGTGCATCGATCGGCGAGGCGCTCGACGCGACCGCTGGCGGCGATCGGCTGGTCCTCAATATCGCGTTCAACTATGCCGGCCGGACCGAGCTCGTCGATGCCTTCCGCCGGCTCGCGGCGAGCGGGACCCGGCCGTCAGAAATCGACGAACAGGCGATCAGCGCCTCCCTGTACACGGCCGGTCTCCCGGATCCGGACCTGGTCATTCGCACCGGGGGGGAACAGCGTCTGTCCAACTTCCTGATCTGGCAGTCCGCGTATGCCGAGTTCTATTCGTGCGATGCGCTGTGGCCCGACTTCGGGCCGGACACCTTCGACGCCGCGCTCCAGGAATTCGCGGTTCGCCAGCGCCGCTTCGGGCGCTGAGCAGGTAGGCTCGCCGATGCGTCAGCGCGCGGTCAGCGCCGCGGTGTTCGTGCCGGTGCTCCTGGTCATCCTGGCCATCGGCGGACAGGTGCTGGTTGCCGCCCTTGCCCTGGCCACAGCCCTGGCCGCGATCGAGGTGTTCCGCCTGCTCCGTGCCGCGGGCTACGCTCCGCTGTCTGCGTTGGGCACCGCTCTGGCCCTGGCAACGGTCCTCGATGCGGCTGTCCCCGGGGTTCTCGGCAGCAGCGGCCTCCTGCTGGTGGCTGTTGGCATCCTGCTGGTGGCCGCCGCGTCGTTGACCAGGCCGGATCCCCACGATGGCCTCGCGACCTGGATGTCAACGATCTTCGGCGCGACCTACGTCGCATTGTTGTCGTTCGTCCTGCGACTCGGTGAGGTGGCCCCGGTCGTTCCGCCTGGATCTCCGATCGCATGGCTGGGTGCCGAACGAGCCTGGATCCTGTTGCTGGTCTTGCTGGTCTGGTCCTATGACACGGGGGCCTACAGTGTTGGGAAGCGGTTTGGGCGGACCCGGTTCCTGACCCACATCTCGCCGTCCAAGACCGTCGAGGGCGTGGCTGGCGGGACGGTTGCCACGACGATCGTTGCCATGATCCTCCTCGTGGGGCTCGGTCAACCGCCGCTGCAGGGGCTCCTGCTTGGTCCCCTGATGGCGCTGTCCGCGCAGGTCGGCGACCTGGCTGAATCGATGATCAAGCGCGCGGCCGGAGCAGGCGATTCCGGGACCCTGATCCCGGGCCACGGCGGGATCCTTGATCGCGTCGACTCATTCCTGTTTGCCGCCCCGGTCATGACCCTCTACGTGCTCGCGGTTGTGCGCTGAGGTGGCGATCCGGGACGATCGAGCGATTCGGGGCGTGGCTGTCCTGGGTTCGACCGGCTCGATCGGACGCCAGACGGTCGAGGTGCTGGAGGCCAATCCCGGCGCATTCCGGGTCGTCGCCCTGGCGGCCGGTTCTGACGCCGCGGTCCTCGCAGAGCAGGCGGCGAGACTTCGTCCGGCGGCCGTGGGGCTGTCCGATGCGGCCGCCTCCAGGGCCTTGGATCTCCCGCCTGGATCGGAGTACGTGGGTGGCGCCGTCGCCCTCGAGCGGCTGGCTACGCGCGATGACGTCGATATCGTGGTCGTCGCCACCGGCGGGCTGGTCAGCCTTCGCCCGGTCATCGCCGCGCTGGAGGCGGGCAAGATCGTGGCCACCGCCAACAAGGAGACGTTGGTGGCTGGAGGTCACCTGGTCATGCCCGCAGCGCGTCGACTCGCCGCTGTCCGAGCTGCGGCGGACACCCGCGACCCATACGCCAGCCCCCTGGCGTGGCTTCGTCCGATCGACTCCGAGCACTCGGCGATCTGGCAGTGCCTGGCCGGCGAGGCAATGGGGAGCGTGGCCGCGCTGATCCTGACCGCTTCGGGCGGCCCGTTCCTGGATGCCCCGGCTGACCTTTCGTCGATCACGCCGGAGCAGGCGTTGCGCCATCCGACCTGGACGATGGGCGCCAAGATCACTATTGACTCGGCGACCCTCGCCAACAAGGGCCTGGAGGTGATCGAGGCACACTGGCTGTACGATGTAGGCTACGACGCGATCGAGGTGCTGATCCATCCGCAGAGCGTCGTCCACTCAGCCGTCCGATTTGCCGACGGCTCCGTCAAGGCCCAGTTGGGCACCCCGGACATGCGACTTCCCATCCAGTACGCACTCACCTATCCAGATCGTCGTCCCTCGCCCGTTGCGTCACCGGATCTGGTGGCCACGGGGCGCCTCGAGTTTCGAGCGCCCGATGAGGGCCGCTTTCCGGCGCTCCGCATCGCCCGGGAGGCCGGTCGGGCCGGTGCGCGCGCCTCCGCCGCACTCATCGTCGCCGACGAGGTGGCGGTGGCCCGCTTCCTCGGCGGCAGCCTCAGTTTTGACCGAATTCCGGGGCTGCTCGAGGACGCCGTGACGCGCTACGGATCCGGCCCCGGCGATCCCGGGATTGATGAGCTGCTCGATATGGACCGGGAGATCCGCGCCGCCCTTGCCGCACCCGTGGTGGGAGGCGCAGCATGATCGGGGCGGTCCAATCGATCATCACGATCGTTCTGTTCATCCTGATCCTTGGCGTGCTGGTGGTCATCCACGAACTCGGCCACTTCGTGACCGCCCGGCTGGCCAGGGTGCGCGTCCTCGAATTCGGGATCGGCTTCCCCCCGCGCGCCAGGGTGATGGGCAGGAGCGGTGAGACCCTGTACACGCTCAACTGGCTACCGATTGGTGGCTTCGTCAAGCTCGAGGGCGAGGACGGCAACGATGGTGATGATCCGCGCTCATTCGCGGCGCAGCGGCTGCCTACCAAGCTCCTGATCCTGGTCGCCGGCGTCGGGATGAACGTTGTGCTGGCGTTCGCGATCTTCACGGGCATCGCGCTGATTGGTGATCCAACAATTGGGATCCGGGTGGTGGAGGTCCAGCCCGGTTCGCCGGCGGCCACGGCCGGCCTCGTCCCCGGCGATGTCATCGCCAATCTCGACGGCCGCGCGTATGGGGCCTTTGGGGATGAAGCGCTGATCGTCGATCTGCGCAGCCGGGCCGGGCAGACGGTGCAGCTCGGGCTCGAGCACGCCGACGGGGCAACCTCCGAGGTTGCGGTGACGCTGCGCGATCAGGCAGCGATTGCCGCCGGACAGGGCGCGATCGGCATCACCCAGGCGGCGGCGACCACGCGGGCCGTGATTTCGTACGGGCCCGCTGAGGCGGTCGGGCTGGGCGTCCGGCGGACGATCGATGCGCTCGGGCTGATCATCGGCGGACTCGGACAACTCGGCGACGCCATCATCAATCGACCGACCGAGCCGCCACCGGTCTCGGGTCCAGTCGGGATTGCCACCCAGATCGGCGACATCTTCTGGCAGCTCGGCCCGGTCGTCACTCTCTACGTAGCCGGGATCCTGTCCGCCAACCTGGCGGTCGTCAACATCCTGCCGTTCCCGCCGCTCGATGGCGGGCGGATGCTGGTAATCGTGCTCAAGAGCGTCTTCGGTCGGCGGATCAGCCTGCGGGCGGAGCGGCTGACCTATCTCGTCGGGTTCGTCTTCCTGTTCGCGTTCCTGATCTGGATCACCGGGTTTGACATCATCCGGGAGCTGGGCGGGGGAGCCGGGTCATGAGCGGGGCCGAGGCCCTGCGTCCTCGGCGACGGCCGACGGTCAGCGTCGACGTCGGCGGGGTCCTGGTCGGCAGTGCCCACCCCGTGGTGGTCCAGTCGATGACCAACACCGATACCGCGGACGCTGACTCGACCGCGATCCAGGTGGCGAGGCTCGCCCACGCCGGGTCGCAACTCGTACGCGTGACCGTCAACACGGACGAGGCCGCGGCCGCGGTCCCGGAAATGATCCGCAAGGTGCGCGGGCTGGGTGTGGAGGTGCCGATCGTCGGGGACTTCCATTACAACGGACACAAGTTGCTCGCGGAGTACCCGGACACGGCGGCCGCCCTCGCCAAGTATCGGATCAACCCTGGAAATGTCGGGGCGAAGCGTCACGACGAGCACTTCACCACGATCATCCGGATCGCCATCGAGCACGACCGACCGGTTCGGATCGGGGTCAACTGGGGTTCGCTCGACCAGGCCATCCTGACCGAGCTGATGGATCTGAACGCGCACGCCGCGGAGCCTCGGGATGCGCGCGACGTGATGATCGAGGCAATGCTGGAGTCGGCGATGCGCTCGGCGGAGCTGGCCGAGGCAACCGGGCTGCGGCACGACCAGATCATCCTGTCCGCCAAGGTCAGCGGCGTGCGGGACCTGGTGGACGTCTACCGCCTCCTGGCCGCGCGCAGCGACTACCCGCTCCACCTTGGCCTGACCGAGGCCGGGATGGGCGACAAGGGGATCGTCGCCTCCACCGCGGGCCTGGCCATCCTGCTCAACGAAGGAATCGGCGACACGATCCGCGTCTCACTCACGCCCGAGCCAGGTGGGCCGCGCGAGCGAGAGGTCGAGGTCGCCCAGCAGGTCCTCCAGTCGATGGGCCTGCGCTCGTTCCTGCCCCAGGTCAGCGCCTGTCCAGGATGCGGCCGGACGACATCGACGTATTTCCAGGAGATGGCCCTCCAGATCCAGACGCACCTCAAGGATCGGATGCCCGAGTGGCGCACGACACGCCCCGGCGCCGAGGAGCTGCGGGTCGCCGTGATGGGCTGCGTCGTCAATGGCCCGGGCGAGTCCAAGCATGCCGACATCGGGATCAGCCTGCCCGGCACGTTCGAGGATCCGGTCGCGCCCGTGTTCATCGACGGTCGTCTCGACCGCACGTTGCGTGGCGATGGGCTCGTCGCCGAGTTCATCGACATCCTCGACGACTACGTCGCGAGGCGCTTTCCGACGCCGGAGCCCATCGTCGCCCATTGAGGGTCCACGCACCCCGGGTGTATACTCCCGGCCAATCGAACGGCCGCTCCGTGACGTGGGTGACGCCCACGTTTCTTTATTGAACGGGCCGTACATACGCCGCAGTGCATCAGGAACGGAGGCCATCGTGAGTCGTGACTTCGTCGGTGCCCTCCTCCAGCTCAATGCCGAAAAGCAGATCTCGCGCGAGCAGTTGATCGGCGCGGTCGAGGACGGCATTCAGTCCGCCTACCGGCGCGTGGCCGGGGATGAAGACATTCACGTCCGGATCGATGCCGAGACCGGCAAGATCCGTGTCTTTCGCGCCCGCCGTGTCGTGGGCGCGGTCGAGGACGAGTTCACCGAGATGACGGTCGAGCAGGCGCACGCTATCGATCCGGGGGCGGGCGTCGGTGACCTCGTGGAGACCGAGCAGCTCGATGGCGACGTCTTCGGGCGGATCGGTGCTCAGACGGCCAAGCAGATCGTGCTTCAGCGGATCCGGGAGGTCGAGCGCGACCAGATCTTCGACCAGTTTGCGAGCCGCGAGGGCGAGCTCATGACCGGAACGGTCAACCGGGTCGAGCCACGGGCGATCATTCTCGATGTCGGCAAGAACGTCGAGGGGATCCTGGCCACCACCGAGCAATCCGCCCTCGAGCACTACCGGATCGGTCAGAACGTCAAGGCCTACGTGCTCGAAGTCAGGCGCTCGGTCCGTGGCCCACAGATCTTTGTCAGCCGGACGCACAAGGGGTTCCTCAAGCGCCTGTTCGAGCTCGAGGTCCCGGAAATCCACAGTGGCGTCGTTGAGATCAAGGCGATCGCTCGCGAAGCCGGAAGTCGTTCCAAGGTCGCCGTGGCCTCCCGCCAGGAGGGGCTCGATCCGGTCGGGGCCACCGTCGGCCAGCGTGGCGCGCGCGTCCAGGCGGTCGTGGCCGAGGTGTCCGGTGAGAAGATCGACGTCATCCCGTGGAGTGACGATCCCGCGGTCCTGGTGGCCAATGCGCTCAGCCCGGCCCAGGTCATCTCCGTCGATATCGACGAGGAGCACCGGATCGCCAGTGTCACCGTCCCGGAGCGGATGCTCTCGCTGGCGATCGGCCGCGAAGGGCAGAACGCGCGGCTCGCGGCACGCCTGACGGGCTGGCGGATTGACATTCGCAGTGACGTGTCCGTCGCCGAGGCCCGCGCCGCCGCCCACGCAGCGACCACCTCGACAGCGGCGACCGTCGCGATCGAGTCGACCGCCCTCACGGCACCGACCGAGTCGCCTACCGCGGAGAAGGCTGACGTCGTCGCGGAAGCGCCGGCACCAAAGGCGAAGGTGGCCCGCGCGAGCAAAGCCAGGTCCACCGCGGTCAAGGTCGGTGCAGGCTCGACGGCCGTGGCTGACACGGCGCCCGCGGCCGACGCAGAATCAACGTCTGACGCGGTGCAAGCCATTGACACCGCGCCCGCGGCCGACGCAGAACCCGCGGTCGCGGCTGACGTCACGCCCGCGGTTGACGCCGTGGCGGCCAAGCCAAAGCGGGTCCGCAAGGCGGCCAAGCCAGCTGACAGCGATGAGGTGGCACCGTAGACCGGGGCGTCAGGGCCGTCGCAGTGCGACGGATCCCGAATCGCTCCTGCGTCGCCTGCCGATCGGTCCGGGAGAAGCGCGTACTGCTCCGCATCGTGGCCATGGCCGGCCGCGTCACGATCGATCCTGGCAGCCGGGCTCCCGGGCGTGGCGCATATGTCTGTCGGACCGCAGAATGTATCGATACCGCTATCCGGAAGGGCGCCCTCAACCGGGCCCTCCGGACCCCAGTCCCTGCCGAGCTGCGCATCGCGCTGACGGATTGGATCGCCGACACAACGACAACGACGACAACGACGACCACAACGATCGAAGGAGGCATTCGTGGCCAGGAGTAGAAGCGGCACCCGCGGCCGTCGCGGCCCGCGCAAGCCGCCGCGCCGCGACGGCGCCTTCGTGCCGGGCGGCAGCGTTGGGGTCGCGGATCCTCGTGAGCGCGGCGCCATCGAGCTGCCCGGCACCATTACCGTCAAGGAGCTCGGAGTGGTCCTGGGGGTCAACCCGGCGGACATCATCCGTGAGCTGATCAAGAGCGGCATCTTCGCCACGATCAACCAGTTGGTCGATCGGGACACGGCGTCCCTGGTCGCCGGCGAACTCGGGTTCGAGGTCGCCGAGACGGTCCTGGTCTCGAGCGTCAATAGCGCGGACGGCGAGATCGACGGGCCCATCGCGGAGGCCACCAAGGAGGTCCTGTACGAGGAGGACGAGGCGTCGCTGCTGGAGCCGCGAGCCCCCATCGTCACCGTCATGGGCCACGTCGACCATGGCAAGACGAGCCTGCTCGACGCCATCCGGACCACCGAAGTGGCCGCGGCAGAGCGCGGCGGGATCACCCAGCACATCGGAGCGAGTGAAGTCACCCACGATGGGAAGCGCGTGGTCTTCCTCGACACCCCTGGCCATGAGGCCTTCACGGCGATGCGCGCGAGAGGAGCCCGGGTCACGGACATCGCGGTCGTGGTGGTGGCCGCGGACGACGGCGTCATGCCCCAGACGCTCGAAGCGATCAGCCATGCCAAGGCGGCCAGGGTCCCGATCATCATCGCGCTCAACAAGATCGACAAGACCGGCGCGAACCCGGATCGGGTCAAGACGGATCTGACGGATGCCGGCATCGTCGTCGAGGAATACGGGGGCGACGTTCCGCTCGTCCCGGTGTCGGCCAAGACTCGCCTGGGACTGGACGCCCTCCTCGAAATGATCCTGCTGGTCGCCGATCTCCAGGAACTCAAGGCCAACCCGAAGCGGCCCGCGGTCGGCACGATCGTCGAGGCGCAGCTGGACAAGGGTCGCGGTCCCGTTGCGACGGCCCTGGTCCAGACCGGCACGCTCAAGGTCGGTGACATCATCGTCGTCGGCGAGACCTTCGGTCGCGTCCGGGCAATGGAGAACGACAAGGGCAAGCGGGTGACGAAGGCGGGACCGTCGAGTGCCGTGGTCGTGCTCGGGCTGTCCGCGGTCCCCGCTGCCGGCGACATCCTCCGCGTCGTCGCGGACGAGAAGGCCGCCCGGGCCATGGTTGACGGCCGCAAGGCGGCGCTCGCAGCCAAGGCCGGGGAGGGGAGTGGCCGTGCGACGCTGGAGGACCTGTATCGTCAGATCCAGGCCGGTCAGGCCAAGGAACTGCGGGTGATCCTGAAGTCGGACGTGTCCGGGTCACTCGGCGCGATCACCCATGCGCTCGAGCAGCTCGACCAGGATGAGATCCGCCTCAACGTCCTGCACGAGGGTGCCGGCGACATCACGGACAACGACATCATGCTGGCCGCCGCTTCGAATGCGATTGTGGTGGGCTTCAACACGAAGATCACCGAGACCGCCCGCCGCGCCGCCGACGTGGAGAGGGTGGACGTCCGCCTCTACGACATCATCTACAAGCTAACGGACGACCTCGGAGCAGCGCTCAAGGGCCTGCTCGAACCAGAGGTCGTTGAGGTCGTTGAGGGCCGAGCCGAGGTTCGCCAGGTCTTCCGGGTCGGCAAGAGCACGGTCATCGCCGGTTCGTTCGTGACCGACGGTCGAATCGTGCGCGGCAACGTCCGGGTCTGGCGCGGCGGCAAGGTGATCGCCACCGACAAGGTCGAGTCGCTGCGCCGGTTCCGTGATGACGTTCGCGAGGTTGCCGCCAACTACGAGTGCGGCATCGGTCTGGCCGGCTTCCACGATTTGCAGGAAGGCGACATCATCGAGTGCTTCACCTCGCAGAGCGTCTCGCGGGCAGCGGCCGGTAGCTAGTCGCCGCCTGGACGCCCGATCCGTGCGTTGCTCGGTCCGCGCGCTCGTTCACGCACCGGGGGTGCGCTCGCTCCCGCGCTCGCTCGCGCCTTCGGCTCGAACGCCCAGGCGGCGACGACCGGTATCAATCCGATGAGCCAACGGACGGATCGAGTTGACGAGCTGCTCCGGCAGGAGATCGGCTCGATCGTGACGCGCGAGGTGGCCGATCCGCGCGTCGGGTTCGCCACGATCACCGCGGTCGAGACGACGGCGGACCTGAGCCATGCCAAGGTCTGGGTCAGCGTGATCGGGCAGCCCGCCGAACGCGAGGCGACCGTCGCCGCGCTGCGTCATGCGATGCCCTTCGTGCGCCACCAGCTGGGCACCCGCCTGCGGATCAGGCGGATCCCGGATCTCCACGTGCACCTGGACGACACCGCCGAGCGTGGCACCCGCGTGCTCCAACTGTTGAGCGAGCTCGAATCTGGCCGGACGCCGGAGAGCGAACTTCCGGTTGGTGAATCGCTGCCGACTCCGGTCGCCCGGTTGCCACACTCGGGGGATCTCCCCGATGAACCTCCCTCGGCCGTGCGCCTGCCCGAGCCTCCAGCTCGTCGTCGGGCAGGCAGCCCCGGGCCTGCCCGGATTCGACACGACCGACGGGCGACCCGGTGACCATCGATCTGTCGCCGTTCCTTGAGGCCGTCCCGGAGCCCGTGATCGCACGTCTCCGGAGCGCCCGACACGTCCTGGTCGTCAGCCACGAGAACCCGGACGCCGATACGCTCGGGGCGGGGCTCGCCGTGGTGCGCCTGGTGGAGTCGATGGGCGGGGCCGCCGACCCGATCTGTACGGATCCGGTCCCGCCGCTGTACGACTTCCTGCCAGGGGTGGAGCGCTTCCGTACCGACCCTGACCCCGCTGCCCCGTACGATCTGGCCGTGATCGTGGACTGCGGTTCGCTCGACCGAATCGGCGACGTGGGCACGCGCCAGGCCAAGCTGTTCGCGCGTCTCCCGCGGGTCGTGATCGACCACCATGCGTCGAACGGTGCCAGTGGCGAGACGGACTGGATCGATCCGCGCGCCGCGGCGACGTGCGAGATGGTCGCGCTGCTGGCGGCGCGGCTCGGGGCGCGTCCGGATCTCGACGATGGGGCACTGGCCACGGACCTGATGGCCGGAATCGTCATGGACACCGCGACCTTCGCCCATCCCAACGCCACACCGCGCACGCTGCTGGTCTCGGCCTGGCTGGTCGCGGCGGGGGCGCCCCTCTCGGATATCTCGCGCCGCCTGTATCGCACCAAACCCGAAGCCCAGTTGCGCCTGTTCGGGCAGATCCTGGCGCGGCTCGAGAGCAACGCCGGCGGATCGATCGTCTGGTCGAGCGTGACCGACGCCGACTTGGCCGAGCCTGGCGTTGAACGAGCGTACTCCGAGGGTCTGATCGACCTGCTGTCCCAGGCGGAGACGGCCGAGGTGGCCATCCTGTTCAAGGAGGCGGGTCCAGGCGAGACCCGGGTCAGCGTCCGGACCCGTCCCGGTGGCGTGGATGCCACGATCCTGACCGGACAGTTCGGTGGCGGTGGTCACGCCCGAGCGGCCGGCGCCACGGTGGCTGCACCGCTGATCGAGGCGCGTCAAGCCGTCCTCGAGGCGGCGACCCGCCTGGCTGCCATGATCCAGCGCTGACAATGGCGAGAGCATCGCTGGGACCCGGTCTGGACGGGATCCTGATCGTGGCCAAACCGGCCGGCCCAACGTCCCATGACGTGGTGGCGCTGGTGCGTCGATTGGCGGCAACTCGACGCGTCGGCCATGGCGGGACGCTTGACCCGTTTGCCTCGGGCGTCCTGCCAGTCTTTCTAGGCCACGCGACTCGTGTCGTCGAGTACCACCTCGGGGATCGCAAGGCGTACCGGGCCACGATCTGTTTTGGCGCCTCGTCGACCACGGATGATCTCGAGGGCGAGCTGACCCCGGGGAGCGGGCGTGCCCCGACGCGCGAGGAGGTCGGGGCCGCGATGCGGACGCTCACCGGCCGGATCGCCCAGCGGCCACCGGCGTTCAGCGCGGTCAAGGTTGGTGGGCGACGAGCCTATGCCATGGCCCGAGCTGGAGAGACGGTCATCCTCGCGACGCGCGAGGTCACCATCCATGGATTTGCGATGACGGTCTGGGACGACACCGATGCGGACCGTCCTGTCGCGCTGGTCGAAGTGGAGTGCTCTGCTGGAACCTATGTCCGCGCCCTGGCTCGAGACCTCGGGGAAGCCGTCGGGAGTGCGGCCTATCTCGGCGCGTTGACCCGAACGGCGTCCGGGCCATTCACGCTGGCCGACGCCATTCCGCTGGATGAGATCCGCGCCTCGGCTGCCGATGGCCCGGCCGGCCTCCTGCCCGTGCTGCGCCCGCTCGACACCGGGCTTGACGCGCTGCCCGTGGTTGTCCTCACGGACGTGGAGGTCGTCGCGATCGCCCGGGGGCAATACGTTCGGCCCTCGGCGGGTCTGCCTGAGGGCGCCGGCCCCTGCCTGCTGCGTGGGCCGCGGGGCGATCTCGTCGCCATCGCGACGGTGTCCGCCGGGCGGCTCGCGCCGGACAAGGTGTTCGTGGACCCCGGCACGCCGGCCCTCGCGGCCACCACCGCCTGAGCCCCCGCCTTGAGCATGCAGGTCGTCCACGGGATCGAGCGACTGTCGGCTGAGCACGGCCCGGTGTTCGTGGCCATCGGCGTCTTCGACGGGCTCCATATCGGGCACCACTACCTGCTCCGCCACCTGGTCACTGTCGCCGAGGCGCGCTCGGCCCGGCCAACGGTCATCACCTTCGATCACCATCCCGATGAGATCCTGACCGGGCACGCCCCACCGTTGCTGTTGGACCCAACAGAGCGTCTTGCCCGCCTGGAGGAAGCCGGCGTGGCCGCCACCGTCGTCCAGCACTTCGATCTTGCCCTGCGCGAGACGACCTACGTCGCCTTTGTCGAGCGGATCCGACATCGTGTCGAACTCCGGGGCTTCCTGATGACGCCGGATGCCGCATTCGGCTACGAGCGGCGTGGCACGCCCGAGGCCCTCGCGCGGCTCGGTGAGGAACTGGGCTTCGAGGTCGTCGTGGTCCCACCGTTCACGCTCGATGGGCGCACCGTCCGCAGTTCCGAGATCCGCGTCGAGATCGCGGCCGGGAATCTTGCCTCCGCCGCGGCCCTGTTGGGACGGCCCGTGACGCTGACCGGGATCGTCGCGGGCGCGATGCTCTCATTCGAGCTGCCCGTTGCGCTGCCTCCTGACGGCCGCTATGCCGTGCGGATCGGCTCCGCGGATCGCACGATCGAGATTCGCGGTGGTGGCGTCCACATCGGCGGCGTGCAGGCGTCAGGGCGAGTCGCGTTGGAGTTCGTCAGCGACTAGCGCCACGTCCATTGACACCGGCGCGATCGGTCGTATCCTCAAGTCATCAGACGACTGATGACCGTTCGTTGATGGGGGCGGGTCTCCGAATGTATGCGATCGGCTGCGATCTTGGTTCGCAGAGCCTCAAGGGAATGCTGCTCGATCCCGCGGGCCGGGTCATGGCGCAGGCGTCGGCCGCCTACGAGGTGCAGTACCCGCATCCGGGCTGGGCCCAGCAGAACGCGCTCGATTGGCGTGCTGCCCTTGGGCATGTGATCCGCCAGCTTCTGCGCGATGCTGGCGTCACGCCGGCGGCAGTTGGCATGTTGGGACTTGCCGCGCAGGTGGACGGCCTGGTCGCGATCGATGCGGAGGCGGAACCGCTGCAGCCCGCCATCATCTGGCTGGACAGACGGGCCGCCGACCAGACCCGGGCGATCGGGGAATCGCTGGATCCGGACGATATCAGGCGGATCACCGGACTCAACACAGACGCCTCCCATGTCGCCCCAAAGATTCTCTGGCTTCGTGAACGCGCCCGCAGCGTGTACGAGCGCGCGGCCGCGCTCCTGCTCCCCGGCAGCTCGCTTGTCGCCTGGATGACGGGGGAGCACGTCACTGACCACGCCAACGCCTCGTCCACGCTCCTGTACGACATCACGACCGGCGATTGGTCACCTCGGATGCTCGATCTCACCGGCATCGATGTCCGGCGGCTTGGGACGATTGCGGCCGCAGCAGAGGTCGTCGGTCCGCTTCGGCGCCCGGCAGCCGAGGCGCTCGGGCTCACGATCGCAACGCGCGTGGTTACCGGCACCGGTGACGAGCATGGGGCGTGCCTGGGCGCCGGCGGCATCCGGCCGGGTGTGGTCGTGGATATTGCCGGCACCGCCGAACCGGTCTGCGTCGCGGCGACCAGCGCCATCATCGACCATACCGGACTCGTGGAAACGCACGGCCACGCCGACCCGCGAGTCTGGCTGGTGGAGAACCCGGGCTTCGTATCCGGTGGCAGCGTCAGCTGGTTTCGCGAGGCGATCGGCGGCGGCGCCTCACCGGCCGAACTCGACCTCGAAGCGAGTGCGGGCACGACGCCCGGCTCGGACGGGGTCACCTTCCTGCCGACGCTGTCCGGGGCAACGACGCCGCGCTGGAACGATCGTGCGCGCGGGGTGTATGGCGGCTTGTCGCTGAACCATGGACGGGCGCATTTGTTCCGGGCGTTGCTGGAAGGCTGCACCTTCGCGGTCCGGGACATCGTGGACCGGCTCGATGCCCTTGGCCTCGCCGGGGAGGAGATCCGGGTGGTGGGCGGCGGGGCGCGAAGCCAGCTGTGGCTCCAGATGAAGGCAGACGTGATGGGCCGCCCAGTCCGGGTCCTGGCCACCACCGAGGCCACGGCGCTCGGCGCAGCCATGCTGGCCGGCGTGGGCGCCGGGATCTTCCGCGATCTCGACGAGGCGGTGGATCGCCTGACCACCTTGGAGCCCGCGGTGTTCGAACCCGATCCGGCCAACCGCGCGGCCTACGACGAAGCCTACGGGCGCTATCGCCGTCTGTTCGACGCGGTGGAGCCGGAGTTCCGCGCGGCTGGCGTGGCCGCCGGGTCGTTGGCGCGCGGATGACCGGACGGATCGCGCTCCCGGATCCCACGGACCTGAATGGTCTGCGCCGTCGGCTTCTGACCGAACCTGATGGCCCCACGCGGAAACCGATCGGCCTTGGCACGGTGCGGATCGCCTCGAATGCACTGGCCGCCCTGCCTGATGACGTTGCTGCTGTCCGTCGCCCGGGACCAGTCGTCCTGATCGTGGACGCGACAGCCATCCGTCGCGACGGCGCCGACCTCAAGGCCCTGGTCGCGGCCATGCTGTCCGCCCGTTTCGAAACGCGACTGGTGGTGATCCGGGCGGACGGTGCCGAACTCCATGCCGACGGGGCCGCCCTCGCCCAGGCGGATGCTGCCATCATCGGGGCCGGCTGCGTGGTGTCCGTGGGCTCGGGGACGATCACGGATATCGCTAAGGACGCCTCGCACCGCGCCGGTGGCGTCCCCTTTGTCGTCGTCCAGACCGCGGTGTCAGTCAATGCGTTCTCCGACGACATGGCGGTGCTGTCTCGAGATGGGGTGAAACGCACCATGCCGTCGCGTTGGCCCGACACCCTCATCGTGGATCTCGAGGTGCTGGCGGACGCTCCGCCGGCCATGAACCGAGCTGGCTTCGGCGAGCTGTGTTCGATGTTCACGGCACCGGCGGACTGGTATCTCGCCAGCGCGGTTGGGCTCGCCGACGACTTCGACCCTGGGATCGTTGACCTCTTCCGTCACGGCGCGGAGGGTCTGCTTGATGGCGCGGCCCGGGTCCGGGCCAACGACCCCACGATGCTGGCCGAGCTGGCGACGCGGATGACCCTCACCGGCATCGCGATGGGTGTGGCCGGCCGGACTGCGCCGCTCTCGGGCACGGAGCACCTGCTCAGCCACCTGCTGGACATGGCGGCGCAACGGGCCGGTCGGCCCCTGGCGTTCCACGGCGCGCAGGTCGGCGTGGCCAGCATCCTCGCAGCGACGGTCTGGCACGACACGTTGGACCACCTCAATCCAGCTCATCTCCTGCGGGACACGGCGTTCCCGCCTGCGGATCAGGTCGAGCGCCGCGTCCGCGCCACGTTTGACCCGCTGGACCCAAGCGGCCGGATGGCCGACGAGTGCTGGCGCGACGTCGGCCGCAAGTTGGAGCGCTGGCACGCCCAACGCTCCAGGGTCGAAGCCCTGGCGGCGGGTTGGGAAGCGCATCGGACCGCCCTCCGCGACCTCGTTGCCACGCCGGAGCGGCTGTCTTGCGCCCTGCGGGACGCAGGCGCGGCGACCCGTGTTGCATCGCTCGAGCCGTGTCCGCCACCTGAGGTGGTGATCTGGGCGCTTCGCGCCCTCCCGCTGATGCGCGATCGGTTCACCGTGGCTGACCTGCGCTTCTTCGCCGGGGATTGGGACAACGCAACGGTGGACGAGTTGCTCAGCCGGTCGGGGATCATGGAGAACGGCCGATGACCGATCTGCGACCCACCGCAGCCCGGCGTCGCCCGCCCCGATTCTTCGGCGGGTATGTCTTCGATCTGGATGGAACCCTCTATCTTGGCGACCGCCTTCTTCCCGGTGCGGCGGAAACGGTCGCAGCCGTTCGCGCGAGCGGGGCTAGGGTCGCGTTCCTGACCAACAAGCCCCTCGACACGCCGGCCGCGTACGCCGCCAAGCTGACGGACCTTGGCATTCCAGCAACCGCGTCGGCGGTGGTCTCCTCGACCGACTCGCTGCTGCGCTACCTGGCCCGCAATGCCAGTGGCGCCCGGATCCTTCCGATCACCGAGCCGCTCCTCTCGGGAATGCTTCGTGACGCCGGTTACACGGTCCTGGATCCCGCGCTGGACGACCCGACTGACGCCGACGTCGTGGTGGTCGCGTGGGACCGCTCGTTCGACTACGCCAAGCTTGTCGCGGCGTTCCGGGCCGTTCGCGCCGGCGCTCGCATCGTGGCCACGAACCCGGATCCGTTCTGCCCGACGCCGGACGGCGACCTGCCCGATTGTGCTGCGATGCTGGCCGCGATCGAGGCGTCCACCGGCGAACGAGCGGAGGCGATCGTCGGCAAGCCGTCTCCACACATGGCCGCGGCGCTCCTGGACCGTCTCGCCCTGTCGGCGAGCGACACGATCCTCGTCGGCGATCGATTGCTGACCGACGTTCGAATGGCGCACGAAGCAGGGATGGTCTCGGCGCTTGTCCTGACCGGGGCGACGACGGTCAATTCCCTGACAGCCGCGACCATACTGCCGGACTTCATCCTCGACCGTATCGCCGATATTCTGCCGGGCGACCCGGGTCGCTCCGTCCCGCCGGGATAAGGAGGCTGACGTGCTCGAGTTCATCTTCATGCTGACTCACCACGACCGGACCGTCGCGGACGCCATGGACGTCTACGCCGACATCCGCGACACCAGCGTGCGCTATGTCGGGTTCAAGGACGTCGGCCTGCCGACCGCTCGGCTGGGCGACCTGGCCTCGGCCATGCGTGCGGACGGCCGAGAGGTATTCCTCGAAGTCGTGTCGGAACGCGCCGAGGATGAGATCCGCAGCGTGGAGGCGTCACTCGAGATCGGGGTCGACTGGCTGCTCGGCGGGACCCATCCGGACGCGGCACTGGCCATTCTCGACAGAATCGGTCCGCCGGGCACGCCCGGGCGTCCGCGGTACTGTCCGTTTCCGGGCCGCGTCGTCGGTCATCCGAGCATCCTCGAGGGGACGATCGAGGAGATTTCGGCGAGTGCCCGCGATCTGACGGCGCGGGAGGGCGTCGATGGGCTGGACCTCCTGGCCTACCGCTGGGACGGCGATGTCCCGCTGCTCGTCCGTAGCGTGGTTCACGCCTCCGCGGGCCCCGTGATCGCGGCCGGCAGCGTCGACTCCGTGGCACGGATCAATGCCCTGGCCCGCGCCGGCGCCTGGGCGTACACCATCGGTGGTGCCATCTTCGACCGCAGATTGCCTGCCGGCCCATCCATCCGTGAGCAGGTCGCGTGCGCGCTCGAGCTCACCCGAGCCGCAGCCGGGAGGGAGGTGGTGGTCGACGACGCGTAGACGACCGCACGGACAGACCCGAATGATCGAGGACCCGGGTGCGACCCGGACCCAGGAGGAAGGAACGATGACGAACCGACGTGACCCGGCTCAGCGGTGGGATTCCGCCGCAATCACGCGCCTCGCGATCGAGCGCCGGATTTCTCGGCGACATTTTCTGATCGGCTCTGGCGCTGGCCTGGGTGCCATGGCGTTGGCCGCCTGCGCCCCGGCACCCGCGGCGACCACAGCCCCCTCGGCTGCGGCGTCGAGTGCGGGAGGCGGGAGCAGTCTCGGTAACACCCTCAATCTCGCGACCTGGGGGAACTATCACAGCCAGGAGGTCCTGGACGGCTTCACGGCGTCGACCGGTGTTGCGATCAACGTCGGTGTCTACGGATCGACCGAGGAGATGGAAGCCAAGATCCGGGCTGGCAATTCCGGCATCGATGTCGTCGTACCGTCGAACTACGCGATCGAGGGCTGGGTGGCAGACAGTCTGATCGAGCCGCTCGACTACGCCAGGATGCCCGACTTCGTGAGGGCCGACTGGAACGCGCGGTTCATGGACCAGGCGTTCGACAAGGGCAACAAGCACTCCCTGCCCAAGAACTGGGGCACGACCGGCATCGCCTATCGCAGCTCCAAGGTGACTCAGGATCTCACCACCTGGGAGCAGTTTTTTGACCTGGCGGGCACGACGTACGAGGGCAAGGCCCAGATCGTGGACCATCAGATCAGCTCGTTCGGCTCTGCGGCCGTGGCCATGGGCTACTCGCTGAACACCATCGACCCGACGGAGATGGCCAGCGTCGAGGCGATGCTCATCGCGCTCAAGCCCAGGCTGTTCGCGATCTCGTCGGACGTACAGCCGGCGTTGCGCGCGCTGGACACGTGGCTGACCATCGCGTGGACCGGTGACGGTGTCCAGGTGAGCCGCGACAACGCGGACGCCCGCTACGTCGTCGCCGGGGATGGTGGTGAGCTGTGGATCGACAGCTACACCGTGGCCGCGGACGCACCGCACAAGAACGCCGCGTACGCCTTCCTCAACTACATCACCCAGCCGGAGCAGGCCGCGGCCGAGACGGAGTTCTGCCTGTTCCCGCACGCCAACGACAAGGCGACCGCGCTCCTCACCGACGCGATCAAGAACAACCCGGTTATCTACCCGAGCGCCGACTCCCTGGTGAAGCTGGAGTACGCCGTCAACGCCACGTACAACAGTCCCGAGCGGGCCGAAACCTGGGCGCGCATCAAGGCATCCGCCTGACCCCCAGATGACGACGACGAGCAGGGCGGCTGCGCAAGGCCACGCCGGGCGGCGTGGCCTTGCTGCCCTGCTCGTCGTACCCGCGGCGCTGTGGTATGTCGGTTTCCTGATCGCGCCGCTGGTCGTGCTGGCCGTCATCTCCGTGGGCGAGCGATCGCCCAATGGCGGCTACACCCCGGCGCTGACCCTCGAGCAGTACGCCAACCTCACGACGAGGATCACGCCACTCACCAATACCCTGGGCCTGGCCGCACTCAACACGGTCATCTGCCTGCTCGTCGCCTTCCCGGTGGCGTATACCCTGGCACTCAAGGTCACCGGCAGCTGGAAGCTCGTGCTGATCGCACTCGTCGTTGTCCCGTTCTGGACCAGCTTCCTGATCCGTACCTACGCGTGGATGACGCTGCTGGGCGCCAACGGCGTCCCACGGATCCTGGGCTGGATTGGGTTCGGGGAGGTCCAGCTGCTGAACACGCCCTTCGCGGTGTCGCTGGGCATCGTCTACAACTACTTGCCGCTGATGGTCCTGCCGATGTACGTCAGCCTGGAGCGCCTCGATCGTTCATTCATGGAGGCCTCGCGCGACCTGGGGGCCGGACCCGTCGCCACGATCCGGCAGATTGTCCTGCCCCTTGCGGCGCCCGGCATCCTGTCGGGTATCGTCCTCGTGTTCATCCCGATCATGGGCGAGTATCTGATCCCGATTCTCCTGGGCGGCGGGAAGACCTACTTCCTTGGCAACGCCCTCGCCGATCTCTTCCTGCAGAGTCGGAACTGGCCATTCGGATCGGCGCTCGCGAGCGTATTCGTGGCCGGGATGATCGCGCTTGTGGCAGGCTATCTCGCCGTCTCACGGCGGCTCGTCCGGGTCGGTCGGGAAGCGAGCCTGCTGTGACCGGCATGACCGGGCTGGACCTCCGCGCCGCCCTCCACGCGGCTCGCCTGGAGCGCCTCGGCGATCGCGCGACGCGGATCTATACGGTGCTCGTGTTTGTATTCCTGTTCCTGCCGATCGCGATCGTCGTGATCTACAGCTTCAACGCCGGCAGCCACGTGACCGACCTGAAGGGTTTTTCCACCCAGTGGTATGCCTCGGCCTGGTCGGACCGATTTCTGTTGGACGCGCTGCGCAACAGCCTGACGATTGCCGGTACGACGGCCGTTCTGGCGACCTTCATGGGCACGGCGTCGGCCCTGGCCATGGACCGACTCCCGCCGCGCCTGCGCTGGCTGATGGAGTTGCTGGCCTATGTCGCCATCATCGTGCCCGGCATCGTGATCGGGATCGCGTCACTGATCTTCCTGGTATTCGCGTTCGACTGGCTGAACCCGTGGCTCATCTACGTCGCCGGTGAGAGCGCACCGCACCTGGGGCTTGGCACCGCCAGCATCATTGCGGCCCATACCCTGTTCACCACGGCCATCGTCACGATCCTGGTCCGGGCCCGGCTGCGCGGGATGGACCGAACGCTTGTCGAGGCATCGGAAGATCTGTTCGCCACCCCATGGCGAACGTTCCTCCAGGTCACCCTCCCGCAGCTGCTCCCGGCGATTGTCTCCGGCGCCTTGCTGGCGTTCACATTCAGCTTCGACGACTTCATCGTCGCCTTCTTCACGAGTGGCCAGGACCAGACCGTGCCGATCTACCTGTTCGCCTCCATCCGTCGTGGAATCAGCCCGGAAGTGAACGCCATCGCGAGCGTGTTGCTCGCCGTGACGATCCTGGCGATGTTGCTCGCCGGGCTGGCCTATCGGCGTGGCCGGCAGCGGAGGCGTTCGCCTGACGCCGCGACCGGCGACACGGTCTCGACGTGACGACGCAAGGCTGGCCAAACGCCCGACCGCTCCTGGCTGACATGGTCCGTGACGGTCTGCGCCGAGCGGTCATCCAGGGCGCCTACGGTCCGGGTTCGAAGCTTCCCAACGAGGACGCCCTGGCTCGGCGATTCGCCGTCAGCCGGCCCACGATTCGCGAAGCGGTTCGAGGCCTGGTCGAGGAGGGCTATCTGTCACGACGCCATGGTTCCGGGACCTATGTGACAGCACGGCCGCTCCTGCGCAACTCGTTGGACCGGAACTTCTCCTATACCTCGTACCTCGAGTCGACCGGCGTGCGCGCTGGCCGGCGCACGCTCGGAATTCGAACGATCCCGGCATCTGTCTCCGTCGCCGAGCAGCTCCATCTCGAACCCGGACAGCCCATCGTTGAGTTGCGCCGCGTTCGGACGGCGGACGATCGGCCGGCGGTGTACTCGATCGATCACCTGCCGGGCGACATCGTCGACGCCGATCGAGATATCGAGGCGCTCGGCGGCTCGATCTACGCGCTCCTCGCAGCCTGCGGTCACGCGGTCAACCACGGGGAGGCGGTCGTGGCGCCGGCGAGCGCCGATGTCGATCTCGCCGCGGTCCTGGGCGTGTCACCCGGAACGTTGCTGCAGTCCCTCCAGCAGGTCGATGTCGACGGCAGCGGTCGACGGGTGATGCTCTCGCTGGAGTGGCACGTGTCGAGCGTGATCGAGCTGCGCGTCTATCGCCGTGGGCCCGGCACTGCGGAGGGCGACGGGCGGTCGTAGCCAGCGGACCGGAGTTCGGTCGCGCTCTCAGGGGTTCACCGCCCCGGCTGCCAGAGTGGCTCCCTGACGCCGCGCTCATGGTTTTCGTAGCGGGCCATGACGAAGAGCCCATCGGACAAGCGGTTGAGATAGGGGAGCACGGTTGGGCCGATCGCCTCGCCACGCGCCAAGGTGGTCGCGAGGCGTTCCGCGCGCCGGCAGACGGTCCGGGCCAGGTGGAGCTGTGCCGCGCCGGGTGACCCACCGGGCAACAGGAAGTTGGCCAACGGGCCGACGACCTGGTTGAGTTCGTCGATCAAGTGTTCGAGCTTCTCGATATGGCGGGTCTCGACCGTCGGGACAGGGTGGCGCGCCTGGCTGCTGGCGGGGGTGGCGAGGTCGGAGCCGAGGTCGAACAGCTCGTTCTGGATCAATCCAAGCTCCTCCGTCAGCCGCGCGCACAGACCAGTCGCCAGGGCGACGCCGATCTGCGAGTTCAGTTCGTCGACCGTGCCGTACGTGTCCACCCGTAGCGAATCCTTGGGGACGCGCTGGCCACCACCTAGCCCGGTCATGCCTTCGTCCCCGGTCCGGGTATAGATTCTGTCAAGTCGCGGCATGGGTACATTGTCGGCCTATCGGGCGACCTTCACACCGAACGACTGTCCTGCGCTGCGTTTGGCGCATCGTGCTACCATCCGCCGGTCAAAGATTGGAAACATCACGTAGTCACGTCGTGTTCGGAGGAACGAGTGCCGCTGGCGCGGGAACAGAAGCAGGAGATCATCACCGGGTATGCCACCAAGGAAGGTGACACCGGTTCGCCGGAGGTTCAGGTCGCACTCCTGACGGAGCGGATCAAGGATCTGACCGGGCATCTCAAGGGCTTCCCAAAGGATAATCACTCGCGCCGTGGCCTCCTCAAGCTCGTCGGCCAGCGCCGCCGCCTTCTCGCCTATCTGATGAAGAAGGACAGCGCGCGCTATCGAGTCGTCATCGGACGACTCGGACTCCGCCGCTAGGCGTCGCAGCCCCGGGGACCCCGGCACAGACCGGGGTTCCAACGCGTAACGACGCTCAGCAGTGCAGTCGGCCGACCGGTCACGGGTCGTCGCCTTCCTCCACGACCAAGGAGGAATAGTTCCCTTGTCTCACACATTCGAGACGCAATTCGGTGGCCGGACGCTGACCATCGAAACAGGCAAGCTCGCGCGCCTCGCCGGCGGCGCGGTCACCGTGCGCTACGGCGACACCTTCGTCCTCGGGACGGCCAACCGCTCCGACCCGCGTCCGGGCCTTGACTTCTTCCCGCTCACGGTCGAATTCGAGGAGCGGATGTACGCCGCGGGCAAGATCCCGGGCGGGTTCATCAAGCGCGAAGCCCGCGCGTCGGAGGCGGCGACCCTGGCCGCACGCCTGACAGACCGCCCGATCCGTCCGCTGTTCCCCGAGGGCTACAAGGACGACATCCAGCTCGTCATCACCGTCCTCTCGACGGACCAGGAGAACGACCCGGACGTCCTCGGGACGATCGCCGCGTCCGCTGCCCTCACGATCAGCGAGATCCCGTTCGCCGGTCCCGTCGGCGCCGTTCGAATCGGGCGCATCGGCGGCGAATTCGTCGTCAACCCGACGTTTACCCAGCTCGCCGAGTCCGAGCTCGACCTCATCGTCTCCGGCACGCGTGACGCGATCATGATGGTCGAGGCGGGGGCCAAGCTCCTGCCAGAGGCCGTCATGGCCGAGGCGATCCTGTTTGGGCATCGTGCGCTCCAGCCCCTGATCGATCTCCAGGAGCAGCTGCGCGAGGCGGCCGGCAAGGCCAAGTTCACGCCGTTCCTTGATGCCGGTACCGGCTCTGTCCTCGACTTCGCCGCGGGCGTCGAGGCTGGCGAGGAGTTCGTCGTCGTCGACGTGGAGACCACGGGAACGGATCCGAAATCCGCGGATCTCGTGGAGATCGCCGCGGTCAAGGTCAAAGGCGGCAAGATCACGGATCGCTGGTCCACCCTTGTCAATCCGGGCCGGGCGATCGTGGGCAACCAGATGCACGGGATCAAGGACGCGGACGTCAAGAAAGCGCCCAAGCCGGCGGAGGCCGCCCAGCAGGCGCTCAAGTTCATCGGCGGGTCGAAGATCGTCGGTCATTCGGTCGGGTTCGATCTCGGCTTCCTGGAGACGGCACTGGGCGATGGCACGCGCTTCGAGCAGGGTCGCTACCTCGACACCCTGGTCATCGCCCGCGAGGGCTACCCGGATCTCGAGAACTACAAGCTGCCGACCCTCGCCAATTTCTTCGGCATCGAGCTTACGCAGGCGCACCGCGCCGGCCCCGACGCCGAGGCAACCGCGAATCTTCTCATCTGGTTTGGCAAGGACCTGCCGGGGCGCATCGCAACGCTGCGCAGCGCGATCGGCGACTCGATTCGAGCGACCCGCAAGGGTGGCGATAGCAAGGCGCTCCAGGACGCCGCCCGGCGGGAGGCCCGGGTCAGCAAGGGCCTGTTCAGCCTGATCCTCAAGAAGACCGCTCGCGCGCTGGCCCTCGACGAGGGGATCCGGATGGACGGACGCGGCCTGACGGAGCTGCGCCAGATTTCAGTCGACGTCGGCATCCTTCCGCGGGCGCATGGCACGGGCCTGTTCACGCGCGGCGAAACCCAGGTCCTGACCGTGGCCACGCTGGGTGCGTCATCGGACGTGCAGCGGATCGACACGATCAGCCCCAGGACCGAGAAGCGCTACATCCACCATTACAACTTCCCACCCTATTCCACGGGTGAGAACAAGCCGATGCGCGGCCCCAGCCGTCGCGACATCGGCCACGGCAATCTCGCCGAGCGAGCGCTGATCCCGGTCCTGCCGTCGCAGGAAGAGTTCCCCTACGTGATCCGGCTCGTCTCGGAATGCCTGTCATCCAACGGGTCCACGTCCATGGCTTCGACCTGCGGTTCAACCTTGGCCCTGATGGACGCGGGCGTGCCGATCTCCGCGCCGGTCGCCGGCGCCGCGATGGGCCTGATCAGCGAACCGGACGGCAAGTTCGCCGTGCTCACGGACATCCTCGGCAAAGAGGATTCGATCGGGGACATGGACTTCAAGGTGACGGGCACCCGGGACGGCATCACCGCCCTCCAGATGGACATCAAGGTCCAGGGGATCAACGAGGCGATCATTCGAGACGGGCTCAAGCAGGCCCTGGCCGCCCGTCTCGAGATCCTCGACAAGATGGCCGAGGTGATCCCGGACGCGCGCCAGACGATGAGCGACTTTGCGCCGCGGATCATCACCATCAAGATCAACCCCGAAAAGATCCGCGAGATCATCGGCAAGGGCGGCTCCATGATCCGCAAGATCCAGGAAGAAACCCAGACCGAGATCAACGTCGAGGACGACGGCACGGTTGAGATCGCCGCCGTTTCGGGCGAGAATTCACGCAAGGCGATCCAATGGATCGAGAGTCTGACCCGGGACGTCGAGGTCGGTGCGCTCTACCTGGGCAAGGTAACCCGGATCATGGGCTTCGGCGCCTTTGTCGAAATCCTGCCGGGCAAGGAAGGCCTGGTCCGCATTGGCGAACTGGCCGATTACCACGTCCCCACCGTTGAGGACGTGGTCTCTGTCGGCGATGAGATCATGGTGGTGGTGCTCGAAGTGGACCGGCAGGGCCGGGTCAACCTCTCGCGCAAGGCCGCCATGCAGCGCCACCTGGCCAAGGATCCGGCCTGACCTGGCGCCGCCCGCAGCGGCACTGAACGAGTCGGGCCGCGGGGTAAACCCGCGGCTCGTTCGATTCCGTACCCTGCGCGGAAGTTTGCTGCGGCGCGAAAGGTGGTTCCGTCAACCAGGGGATTGGGCCCCGTGAGGTCGCGGCCGCGACCTGCTGATCGCAGGGCGGCCCAACTGAAGCGAGGGCCGGAACGCCAGTCCGCCCAGGGCCGGGCGCGTCGATCGTGGCCGATGATCCCCGGTCGAACCCCTCCCAGGGCCTTGATCGAGCGCTGATATACTCCGGCACGTGCCCGACTCGACCATGAACGCTGCGGAGCCGTGCTCACTGTGACCAGCAAGCCGCTCACCGTCGCCGTCGTCGGCGCCACCGGCGTCGTCGGACGGACCATGATCCGGATCCTTGCCGAACGGGATTTTCCGATCGGGGAGTTGCGTCTGCTTGCCTCGGGGCGGTCAGCGGGGCGGAGCATTTCGGTGGATGGTCGGACGGTGGAGATCGGCGAGGCCACCCCCGACGCGTTCGAGGGCGTCGATATCGCGCTGTTCTCGGCCGGGGCCGACGTTTCGCTCGAGCTGGCGCCGGCGGCCGTCGCGCGAGGCGCGACCGTCATTGACAACTCATCGGCCTGGCGAATGGATCCGAATATCCCGCTCGTTGTCTCGCAGGTGAACCCGGATGACCTCGAGGGACACCCGGGCATCATCGCCAACCCGAACTGCTCCACGATGCAACTCGCGCCGGTGCTGATGGCCCTGCGCGACACCGTTGGGCTGGAGCGGGTGATCGTCGACACGTATCAATCCGTGTCGGGGACCGGCGCGGATGCGCTGGCCGAGTTGGAGGCGCAGATCCGCGCGCACGTCAGCGGCGAGGCAAAAACAGCCACCGTCTATCCCCACCCGATCGCGTTCAACGCACTCCCCGAGATCGACGTCTTCCTCCCGAATGGGTACACGAAGGAAGAGTGGAAGATCGTCAACGAGAACCGCAAGATCCTGGGCCTCCCGGATCTACGGATCTCGTGCACGGCGGTGCGGATCCCGGTCTTTGTCAGTCACTCGGAAGCCGTGCACGTGGAAACCCGCAACGCGATCACGCCGGAGCGGGCACGGGAACTGTTCGCGGCGGTTGCCGGCGTGATCGTGCAGGACGACCCGGGGAGCCACGAGTACCCATTGGCCAGCGAGGCCGCCGGCCGTGACGAGATCTTCGTCGGCCGGGTCCGTCGCGACGTCTCCATCGAGGGCGACCGCGGTCTGGCGTTCTGGGTGGTGTCGGACAATCTGCGCAAAGGCGCGGCCACCAATGCGGTTGAGCTGGCCGAGATCTTGCGCGAGCGCGGCTGGATCGCATCGTCATCTGCCAGGGGCGCCCGTCCGTATCGTGCCGCGACCCTCGTCGAGGCCAGCGCGTGACCGACGCCGGGCGCCACCAGGCGCTCGAGGCCATTGCTGCCGAGGTGCGGACGTGTACGCGATGTCGCCTCCATGAGACTCGCACCCTGGCCGTCCCCGGCGAGGGTGACCCTGAAACCGAGGTGGTCCTCGTCGGCGAGGGGCCGGGCGAACAGGAGGACCGCCAGGGGCGACCGTTCGTCGGCGCGTCCGGGCAGCTCTTGACGGAGTTGATCCAGACGATCCGCTGGCAGCGGAGCGACGTCTTCATCACGAACTTGGTGAAGTGTCGTCCGCCCGGCAACCGCGATCCGTTCCCGGACGAGATCACGGCCTGTTCGGGTTACCTGCACCGCCAGCTCGAAGTCCTCGACCCCGCTGTCGTGGTGACCGTCGGCAAGCATTCGCTCAACAGTTTCCGGCCGGGTGAACGGATCAGTCGCGTCCACGGCACGACCGCGCTGGCCGATCCGGTAACTGGCGCGCGCGATGCCGCGGTCTTCGCCATGTATCACCCGGCGTTCGCGCTCTATCAGGCATCGAATCGGCAGACCTTGGTCGACGACATGCGGCTTCTCCCGGCCGCGCTGATCGAATCGCGCCGGCGCCGCGAGCTCGCCGACTCAGGCCAGCCCAGCATCGCGCCGATTGAGCCGACGCCGTCCGCCGACCCAGCCCCGTTCGCCGAGCCCGCACCGTCCACCGGGTCCGCCCGTGGCCCAATGCCGATTGACGAACAGACCCCCCAGTTGACACTCTTCTAGCCATGGCCCGAACGAAGCGCGCCGCCGCCACAGACGATCAGCCGCTCAGGATCATCCCGCTTGGTGGGGTGGGCGAGATCGGCAAGAACATGTACGTCTTCGAGTACCGCGACGAGATCGTCGTGATCGATTGCGGCTTGATGTTCCCCGACGAGGAGATGTTCGGGATCGACCTTGTGATCCCCGACATCACCTACCTCAAGGAACGCCGGGCCAAGGTCAAGGCGTTCCTGATCACCCATGCCCACGAGGACCATGTCGGGGCGTTGCCGTACGTCCTCCCCGAGTTCCCGGGCGTCCCGGTCTATGCCTCCACGCTCGCTCGTGGGCTCCTCGGCAACAAGATCAGGGAGCACAAGCTTCACAACAACCCGCTGATCGCGCTTGAGCCGGGCGACGAGGTCGACATCGGGGCGTTCCACGTGATGCCATTCCGGGTGGGCCACTCCATCCCGGACGCGATGGGGATCGCGCTTCGAACGCCGGTTGGGACGATCGTCCATACCGGGGACTTCAAGTTTGACCACACCCCGGTGGACGGCAAGCTATCCGACTTCGCGATCCTCGCCCGCCTCGGACAGGAGGGCGTGATCTGTCTGCTGTCCGACTCGACTCGTGCAGAAAACCCCGGCTACACCCCATCCGAGCGGACCGTCGGCGAGGCGTTCCGCGAGATCATGGAGCCGCTCGACGGCCGGGTGATCGTGGCGACCTTTGCCAGCAACATTGCCAGGGTGCAGCAGGTGCTCGACGCGGCAGCCGACATGAATCGGAGCGTCTCGGTCATCGGGCGATCCATGGAGCAGAACTTTCGGATCGCCACGGACCTCGGATACCTCAAGTACGACCCGTCGATGATCGTCCCGAAGGACAAGATCAAGGACCACCCTGACAGCAAGCTCGTGATCGCCACGACCGGCGCCCAGGGTGAGCCGATGGCGGGCCTCGCCCGCATGGCGAACCGCGACCATCGGTTCGTCGAGATCCAGCCCGGCGACACGGTCATCGTCAGCGCCAGCCCGATCCCGGGCAACGAGGAATATGTTTCGCGCACGATCGACAATCTGTTCAAGGCCGGCGCCAACGTCTACTACCACACGATCAAGCGGGCGCATGTCTCCGGACATGCCAGCCAGGAGGAGCTCAAGCTGATGCTTGGGTTGACCAAGCCGAAGCATTTCATCCCGATCCATGGCGAGTTCCGGATGCAGGTTCAGCATGGCCGCCTGGCGATCGAAACCGGGGTCGCACCGGAAAACGTGTTCATCATCGAGAACGGCACGCCGATCGAGTTCTACGCCGACGGGAGCGCCCGGCGCGCCAGTCCGGTCACCGCCGGCTACGTGTACGTCGACGGCCTGTCGGTCGGTGAAGTGGGCGATGTCGTCCTGCGCGACCGGCGCGCCCTGGCCAACGACGGCATGTTCATGATCGTCGTCACCGTGGACAAGCAGACCGGCTCCGTCATCGGCCGGCCCGAGATCATCACCCGCGGGTTCGTCCACCTCAATGAGATGGATCCTCTGATGGAGGAAGCCGTGGAGCGGGTGATGAAGGCGATCGATACACCGGGCGACCACATCAGCGAAATCGCGCTGCTCAAGACACAGATCAAGGATGGCGTCTCGCGTTACCTGTATGAGCAGACCAAACGACGACCGATGGTCTTCCCGGTCGTCGTCGAGGTCTGAGGTGGCGACTCGCCGCCGCACGGCGACGCCCAAGGCTGCCCCATCCGGTCCGCGGACGCGAACGCGTCGGGCGCGATCGCTCGGCAGCCGCCTGACGCCAGATGTCGTCCGGTCCATTCTCGGGCTGGCCCTGCTCGTCCTGGGGGCGATGACCCTGATCGCGTTGATGCTCCCGGGGCAGGGCACTCTCACAAGCTGGTGGACGGATGTGTTCGCGCCGTGGTTTGGGACGATGCGCTGGTTGCTCCCGTTCTTTCTGCTGGCGGCCGGCTGGTGGCTGGAATGGGGTCCCGGACGACGCCCGGGGTCGGGCTGGGGGATCACGGTGGCGGGGATGGCGATCACCTACGCCGGGCTCGTTGGGGCCGCCCAGGTCCTGGGTATTTCTGGCGGTCGGATCGGGCGGTTCCTGGCCGGGACGCTGAACGACCTCTTCCCGGTCATCGGGTCCTTCGTGCTGCTGATTGCGCTGGCCGTGCTTGGGTTGATCGTCGGCTTCGGCATCCCATTGCGGCAACTGCTCCGGCCGGCCATGGGGACCGCTCGCTGGGTCGGAACGACGGCCGCAGCGTCCCTCCGGCGGAATGGCAGCGACGAACCGCCTGGTCGCGAGCCAGGCCGTTCGGTGCCGGGATCTGGTACGCCGCCGACTGGCCGGGAACGGTCAGCTGGCAACGGGAGCTGGAGATCCGTCGCGGCGGCGCCGTCGCCCGGCCAGACCGGCGCCTGGGGTGAGGGCGACGACTCGGCCATTCCGGTCCCAATTCCGAGCCCTCGGCCGACTTCATCCACGTTTGCCCCCGCCCGCAGTTCCGGGGCGACCGCCTTGGCCGCGCCCCTCGCCCCCGTGGTCCCTGTCCGCGTGGGTGCGGATTGGGACGACGTCACCGACGTCTCCGACTCACCACCGACCAAGGACCGCATTGAGTACGTCCTGCCGCCGCTTGTCCTGCTGGACGACATTGCCCTCCCGATCAGTGCGGGCGGCGACAGGGCGGCTCACGAGCGCAACGAAGAGATCATCGTCAAGAAGCTGGCCGGCTTTGGGATCCCGGCCAAGGTGGTGAACCGCAACGCCGGGCCGGTTGTCACCCAGTACGAGGTCCAGCCGGCTCCGGATATCAAGGTCAGCCGAATCGAAGGGCTATCGGACGACCTGGCGATGGCGCTCGCCGCCCGTTCGCTTCGGATCGAGGCACCGATCCCGGGCAAGAGTGCGGTAGGCATCGAAATCCCGAACAAGGAATTCAACGTCGTGGCCCTTCGAAGAATCCTCGAAGAGGTCGATGTCAAGGCCTCCGGCTCGACGCTGACCTTCGCCCTGGGGCGTGACGTAGCCGGCAAGGCACAGGCCGTGGACCTGGCCAAGATGCCGCATCTGCTGATCGCAGGGGCGACCGGATCCGGCAAGAGCGTCATGGTTAACGCGCTGATCACCAGCCTGCTGTGCGAGGCGACGCCGCACGACGTCCGGATGATCCTGATGGACCTCAAGCGCGTCGAACTGGCGGCCTATAACGGCTTGCCGCACCTGTTGGTGCCGGTCATCACGGAACCGGAACGGGCCAAGGCCGCGCTCAAGTGGGCGGTCAACGAGATGGAGGCACGCTACCGGCGCCTGGCCGGAGCCGCCGCGCGAAACGTCCGCGCGTTCAACGAGACGCGGGTCGATCCGGAGGACCGGATGCCGTACATCGTGATCATCATCGACGAGCTCGCCGACCTGATGATGCGCGAGGGCAAGAATGTCGAGGATCCGATCGTCCGGCTGGCCCAGAAGGCGCGCGCGACCGGGATCCACATGGTCCTGGCCACCCAGCGACCGAGCGTCAACGTCGTGACCGGCCTGATCAAGGCGAATTTTCCCAGCCGGATCGCGTTCGCGATGGCGTCGCAGATCGACTCGCGCACGATCCTCGATTCGCCGGGTGCGGAGGATCTGATCGGCCGCGGCGACATGCTCTATCAACCATCGGATCTGCCCCGCCCGATGCGTCTCCAGGGCGTGTTCGTATCCGATCAGGAGATCGGGCGCGTCGTCGACCACTGGAAGGCCCAGATCGGGGACCCCCGCTACGACCTGTCCATCGTCGACACCGGTGACGAGGGGTCCGCGTCCGCGCACGATCTCGCGGACGAGGAGGCTGACCGCCTGCTGCCGGATGCCGTCGAGGTGATCCGGGAGTACGATCGCGCTTCCGCGTCACTCCTCCAGCGCCGGCTCAAGGTCGGGTACGCCCGGGCGGCCAGGATGATCGATCAACTCGAGACGCGCGGATACATTGGCGCGTTCGATGGATCAAACGCCCGACCGGTACTCCGCCGCGAAGATGCAGCTGCATCCGGCGGGGGGGACGTCGCCCGTCACGAGGACGACGATTGACGACGCCGGAGCAGCTACGCCGGGCGGTCGGGACGGATCGGGGTGGCGCGGGCCGAAGCCTGGCCAGTGACCCGGAGCCGGGCTTGCCCGAACGGCTCTATGCGGCCCGCGAGCGCAAGGGCGTGGACCTGTACCGGGCGGAACGCGACACCAAGATCCGATCCCGCTACCTGGCGGCTCTCGAGCGTGGCGACTACAAGGAACTGCCCGGCCCCGTGTACACACGGGGATTCCTGCGTAACTACGCGCTCTATCTTGGGCTGGACCCGGACGAGATCCTGCTCCTCTGGCGACGTGAGCGTGGGGAGGTTCGCGAGACTCCGCCGGCGATCAGCGTGCCAAAACCCATCGCCAGGCCACGCGCCGCCTTCACGGTGTCACCGAGTCTGGTGGTGATCGCGCTGCTGACCACCCTCGTGCTGGCGTTTGGTGCCTACCTCGGGAGCCAGGTCCTGCGGTTTACGAAACCACCGACGATCGCGGTCACGGATCCGGCGACCGCGCTCCTCGAGGTCGACGAATCGACCACGGTCTACAGGCTTCGCGGCCTCACTCTTCCCGGGGCAACCGTGTCGATTGCCACGCCGGGTCGCGACCCGTACGAGGTCAGTGCTGACCCGGATGGGGACTGGACCACTGACGTTGACCTGCGTCGCGGCCGAAACCAGTTCGACGTTGCAGCCCTTGACCCCGAGACCGGCAAGCGGTCCGAGAACACGGTCCGGTTGTTCATCACCGTGCCGTTCCTGGTGATCGAGGCACCCACCCTCGCAGTCGATCAGCCGGCGGAGGGCACGACATTCGAAAATGGGGCAATCCCGCTGGCCGGACGGGCCGCCAACGCGGCCTCCGTGGTGATCCGCGCGGCCTGGCTTGGCCCATCGGGGCCGGTCCCCAGTGAAGGAGCCGCGACATCCGAGCCGCCTGTGATCCCCGTCCCGCCCGAGATTCCCCCGCCGATCACGGTCAAGGTCGCCGATGACGGATCGTTCGCCACGCCGCTTGACCTGACCGCCGGCACGTGGGCCATCACCGTGACCGCCGCCAGTCCGCAGGGCAAGACGGCGGCTCTCACGCGGACCGTGACGGTGACCTACAAGGGCGTCAATCTGGTGGTGGCGGTCCTGGGCAGCCGCGCCTGGATCAAAGTCTGGGTGGATGGCAAGCTGGATCCCGAGATCGGGGCCGCCGGCTCTGTCATTGCGGCTGGTCGGGCGCTGACGTTTACCGGCAAGGAGTCCGTGGAGGTGCGCTCCGGTTCGTCCGGTGCCACCCACTTCACGCTCAATGGGACCGCGCTCGGGGCGCTGGGCCCGGCCGGGATTCCCGAAACCTGGCTGTTCAAGCCACCGGATCCACCGGTCCAGACCGAGCGGCGGTAGGCGGCGTGGCAAATGAGCACATCCTCGGCGTTGTGGCCGACGATCCGCTCACAGAGCTGGTGGCACGGGCGGCGCGGCTCGGGGAGCGATGCACAGGCCTCGGGCTCCGCCTCGCCACGGTCGAATCGTGTACCGGGGGGCTCGTCGGCCACCTGATCACGGAGACGCCGGGGTCGAGTGCCTGGTATCTCGGTGGCTTCGTGACCTACGCCAACCAGCTCAAGCTCGATCTTGTCGGCGTGCCGGCGGAGGTCCTGGCCGCACATGGGGCAGTCTCGGCCCAGGTCGCACTGGCGATGGCCGTTGCGGGACGCCTCCGGACCGGGGCTGACGTGGGGGCCGCGGTGACAGGCATCGCCGGCCCGGACGGCGGCACTGCCCAGAAGCCGGTCGGGCTAACCTACGTCGCCGTGGCCGATGCCAATGGCACAGAGGTTCGGCGCCATCTCTGGGAAGGTTCGCGAGCCGAGAACAAACGAGCGAGCGCAGCCGCTCTGCTGGGGCTCATCCATGAGCGGATTGACGCGCGCGTGGCTCCGGCGTGAACACGCTTCCCGGTTCGGTATGACCCGCCTCGCCGGTCTCGGGGGGGCCGGCGGCCCCGGAGCCGACCGCGTCGGGGCCGGACGCATTGGGGCCGGTCTGGCCGCAACTCGCCCGGCGCGCCCGATCATGCCTGGAGAGCGGATTCACGTCGTCGGCGCCGGTGGCGCGGGCGCAAGCGCGGCGGCCCTCCTGGCCGCGGCTGCCGGCGCGATGGTGACCGCGTGCGACGCGGGTGGTCCGTCGTCATACACGCTCGCGTTTAAGGCGCACGGGATCACGGTCGAGACGGGACACTCGCCTCGACATGTCGCCGGGAATCCAGCACCGAACCGGCTGGCCGTAACGAAGGCCCTCACCGCCATCGATCCGGATCACCCTGAACTGGTGGCCGCTCGGAGGGCGGGGATCCCCCTCGAACCGTGGCAGCAGGTGATCGCCGACGCGGCGTTCGGGCGTCGTCTCGTTGGCGTGGCCGGCACGCACGGCAAGAGCACCACGGCGGGCTGGCTCGTGCACGTCCTGGCGAGGGCCGGGGCGGATCCCTCCGCCTTCGTGGGTGCGCTGCTGCCCTCGTCGCTCACGGGGGGGCCTCCGTCCACAGCTCGTTCGGGGAGGGGAGAGGCGTTCGTAGTCGAAGCCGACGAGTACGCCGGTAACTTCGATCCGTACCTGCCGTCGGTCGCGGTCCTGACGAGCGTGGAATGGGACCATCCGGACGTATTCGCGGACCGCGCGGCCGTGGTCGAAGCCTTCGAACGCTGGCTGCGCCGGGCACCTGCAGGGGCGACGCTTGTCGCCAATCTGGCCGACTCTGGGGTCGCCGAGGTCGTGGAGCGCCTCGGCGATCGACTTGGCCCGGTCGTCCGGTACGCGGTCGTCGACCGGGGACCGGCAGACGTCGTCGGCGGAAGTCCGGTAGGGACGGCGGGCGTCGCGGCGTCACCCTCGCTGGTCGGCGTCGTGACGGCAATGGAGCGCGATTCCACCACGCTCGAAATCCAGGGTCTCGATCCGGCCGGTGGCGTCGTCGTGGTTCGTCTTGGGACGGCCGGCCGACACAACGCGGCCAATGCCCTGGCTGTGGCCGGGGCCGCGATGACCCTCGGGTTGACGGTTGACCAGATCACGGCCGGACTCGCCTCCTTCGGGGGCGTCGGGCGACGTCTCGAACGCCTCGGCGAGGTATCCGGCGTTGCGGTGTACGACGACTACGGTCACCACCCGACCGCGATCCGCGCGACCCTGGGCGCCGTGCGTCAGCGCGAGCCGGATCGAAGAGTGTGGGCCGCATTCGAGCCGCTCACGTTCCATCGGACCGCGGCCATGCTGGATGGACTCGCCGATGCCCTCGCCGTGGCAGACGCCGTGGTCGTGGCTGATATCTGGGCGGGCCGTGATCCGGACACCACGATCGCTTCGCCTGAGCAGCTGGCCGATGCCGTCGCCCTGCGGCGCCCAGGTATGCCGGTCTTCTCGCCTGGGTCCGTGGATGCAACCGCGGAGCGACTGGCCCGGGAGGTTCGACCGGGCGACGTCGTGCTGGTCATGGGCGGTGGCGCAAGTTCCCGGATCGGGCAACGCCTTCTGGAGCTCCTGCGGGCGCCCGGCTGATCGGGTTGGCGGCAGCCGCGGAACCGCCATGCAACGATGCGGGCTCGATGCGTGTCTTTGCTCCCGGAACGGCTACATCTATCGCCGGCCGGGTATCATGAGCGCCCGTTCGGCGCTCCCCGCCTTGAGCGACGCCCGCGTCCAGACCATGGGTCGCGGGGACGCACGATCGCAGCGGTCTCACAGAGAGGAGGTTCGATGGCCGGCGACCAATCCTTTGACGTCGTCAGCGACTTTGACGAGCAGGAGCTGCGGAACGCCCTGGACCAGGTGCGTCGGGAGGCCGGCACGCGCTTCGACTTCAAGGGCGTGACCGTTGACCTGACCCAGGCCAAGGAAGAGCTCATCCTGGTCACGGATGACGAGCATCGCGCCGGCGCCCTCAGGGAGCTGATCGAGTCGAAGGCGATCCGGCGCAGCCTGTCGCTCAAGATCTTCGATTGGGGCAAGGTCGAAGAGGCCGGCGGGAACAAGGTCCGGCAACGGATCGGACTGCGAAGGGGCCTCTCGGACGAGGTCGCCAAGCGGATCACGCGGATGATCCGTGATGAATTCCCGAAAGTGAAGTCGCAGATCCAGGGCGACGCCGTGCGGGTGTCCGGCAAGAGCCGGGACGATCTCCAAAAGGTCATGACCCGGCTGCGCGAACTCGACGACCTGCCCGTTCCGCTGCAGTTTGAGAACTATCGCTGACCAACCCCGTCGGGGTCCCATCGCTGAAGGAGCGCCGTCGCCATGACCGAGCTCGACGCCCAAGCCACACCAGTCGATCAGCCGATCTCCGGGCCCATCGGTACGCAAGCACCGGAGCCCGAAACACCGGTAGCGGAACCTTCGGAACCCGCACCTGCGCCGCTGGCCGCCGGCGGACCCGAGGCTGAACCGGAGTTCGCCACCTCAATCGAGCTGGAGCCGGACCCCAAAGCGCATTCCGCACCCAAACCGGAACTCGAACCGGACCCCGAACCGGCGACCCCGCCCGAACCGGAACCCGAGCCAGCGACCGAACCTGAACCGGCGACCGAGCCCGAACCGGCGACCGAGCCCGAACCGGCGACCGAGCCCG
>CAYRTS010000001.1:0-18957 GCA_964427285.1 uncultured Anaerolineaceae bacterium | reverse complement strand
CCGAGCCCGAACCGGCGACCGAGCCCGAACCGGCGACCGAGCCCGAACCGGCGACCGAGCCCGAACCGGCGACAGCGCCCGAACCGGCGACAGCGCCCGAACCGGAACCCGAGCCGGAACCGGCGACTTTGGGTGGCGCGGTCGTCGAGACCACGCCCGACGTCGGCCCGCCAACCGTGGGCCGGTTCATCGCCGAAGCGCTCCGCAGCGCCGGGGTTCGTTACGCGTTCACCGTCCCGGGCGAGTCGTTCCTGGGGCTGCTGGATGCCCTCGAAGGTGCGGGCATCCGGGTGATCGCGACCCGCCACGAAGGCGCCGCCGCGTTCATGGCCGAGGCCCACGGCCAACTGACCGGCCGGCCGGCCCTGTGTCTCGGGACGCGAGCCGTGGGCGGAGCCAACATGGCCATCGGGATCCACACGGCCCGCCAGAACTCCACCCCCATGTTTGCGGTGAGCGGCCAGGTCGAGCGTGCGCTGCTCGGGCGCGAAGCCTTCCAGGAGATCGACCAGGTCGCCACGCTCGGCGGCCTCGCGAAGTGGGCGGCCGAACCGCATAGCAAGGCTGATGTTGCGGCAACCATGACCGAGGCGATCCGCCAGGCTCTCGGCGGTCGACCCGGGCCCGTGCTCCTGTCCCTCCCACAAGACCTCCTCGACGAGATCATGCCGCCTGACGCCAGGGTCGAGCACATCCGTCCGACCGCGCCGCGCGCCACGGACGACGAGATCCGGGCCGTGATCGAGTTGCTGGCGTCTGCCCGCCGCCCCGTGATCCTGGCCGGTGCTGGCGTGCTGCGGGCTCGAACCTCGACCGAACTGCTCCGCTTCGCCGAGCTGCTCCAGGTCCCGATGATCGCGAGCTGGCGCCGGTCGGACGTGGTCTCCAACGACCATGCCCTCTACCTTGGCATGGCCGGCTTCGGTGCCGCACCTTCCGTGCGCGAGCGGCTCGAAGGTGCCGACGCCGTGCTCGTGCTTGGATCACGACTCAATGAGGCCACCAGCTATGGGTACTCAGTACCCGGCGTCGGCCAGCGCTGGGCCCACGTGGATCTGGCGCCTGGTCGCCCGGGCGGCCTGCCGGCGCCGGAACTGGCGGTGGCCAGCGACGCCAGGGCCTTCCTTCGCGCGGCCAATGAGCGCCTCGTTGGCCGGTCGGTGCTCGATGCTGAGCGGGTCGCCGCCCGCCAGGCCAACAACACCGCCGACCGCGCTGCCTGGGAGGCGTCCAGCATCGTCGACGCCGATCCGTGGGACGGGCCTGGCGTGCACCCGGGCAGGACCATCACCACGCTCCGCCGGGTGCTCCCCGACGACGCCATCCTGACCACGGACGCCGGCAATTTCGCCGGCTGGGCAGGACGCGGGTTTCGCTTCCGTCGGCCCGGCACCTTTGTCGGGACTACGTCCGGCGCGATGGGCTACGGCTTGCCAGCGGCCATCGCGGCGTCGCTCGTCCATCATGATCGGGCTGTGGTTGCGTTGGTCGGGGACGGCGGACTCGCGATGACCATGGCGGAGCTGGAGACCGCGGTCCGGGTCGGCGCACGACCCGTTGTCGTCGTCTTCGACAACGAACGCTACGGCACGATCCGGATGTGGCAGGAGGGGCGCGGATCAGGACTCGGGGTGGGTACGGAGCTTGGCCCTGTCGACTTCGCAGCCATCGCGAGGGCCTGTGGAGCGCGCGGGGTTCGCGTCGACAAGGACAACGACTTCGAAGCTGCGCTTCGAACGGCGCTTGCGGCCGATCGTCTCACCGTGATCCAGCTGGCCCTCGATCGACGTTGGGTCTCGGTGGACCAGCGACCCGCCTGATGCGCGAGACGTATCACCTGGTCCCGGTCGAAGTCTGGATAGCGACGGATGCGACGGTGCATTACGCTGCCCTCTCGCTCGCGACCGAGGGATTCGCGCACTGCACTGAGGGCGTCAACGAGCTGGCCGCGACGTTCGACCGTCACTACGCGACGGATACCCGGGCGTTTCTGGCGTTGACGCTGGACCTCGATGTGCTCGACGTTCCGTGGCGGTATGACGCCCCGGGCTCGCCGTACCCGCACGTCTATGGCCCGATTGCCCGCTCCGCCATCGTCGCTGTCGGCCGTGTTGAGCGTGACGGCACCGGGCGCTTCGCGGCGCTCAACATGGACTGATCAAGATCACAGCCGGGCAAGCCCGGACTCAGGTCGTTCGGGCGTCTTCGCCCGCGATCCCTCGCGCGGCGAGGGCCGCGGCGAGGCCGTCCAGGTCCTCGACGGTCACGTACAGCGCCACCGGATGCAGACGAGCGACCGCGATCGGCGTCTGAAAGTCCAGGCGGACGCCGCCGTGATGCGATCCACCGAACGTCAGATCGTTGTGGCGAACACTCAGTCGGACGCCAATCGCCGTGATCCAGCGCCACGGTCCCTCGATCCGCCATGACGAGATGTTCGTGATCGGCGTCCGAGCCTCGAACCTTCCGAACCTGGCGATGAGCTCATTGTCTGAGACGTCGACGAACGCGTCCTCCGGCCCACGGACGCCAAACAGCCGCAAGACCGGGCCGGAGCGCGACCCGAGCCGATACGCGAACCGGCGAGCTGTCGTCACGTCGCGCATCTATCCGCCGCGGCGACCGACGACCGAGAACGATAACGGCACTCGACCGCGCTCCTTGGTGCGGACATCGTCGTGGCCGCCCCACCAGTCGATCGGGTATTCCACGACGCGTTCAAGGCGAAGGTCGGCCCCCAGGAGCGCCGTGATGATTTCGCCCAGGGTCCAGGCGCGGGCGAACTTCCAGCTCTGGTCCGCCTCGGGGATCGACAGCCGGTCGATGTATTCGGGAGCCCAGCCTTGCGACGCCTCGGGGCCGGCAAAGTAGTCGTAGTCGGTGGTGACCCAATGTCCATGCTCGTCGGCGTCGAATAGCCACTCGATCGGATGGCCTTCGAAGATCACGAACCGCCCGCCCGGGGTGAGCAACCGGGCGATCACGGCAGCCCAGGCGTCGAGATCCTGAAGCCAGATCAGCGAACCGCGCCCGGTATAGACAAGGTCGGCGGTGCCGTCGAGGTCACGTGGCGTGTCCAGCACGTCCGCCAGGATCCACCGAGCTGGGGCTCCTGTGGCTGCTGTCAGCCGTTCCGCCAGGGCAAGCATTCGAGCGCTGAAGTCGATCCCGATCACTTCATCGGCACCATGGTTCCAGAGCGACAGCGTGTCTCGACCGCCGGCGCATTGGAGATGAATGGCGCGTCGACATCGGCCGTGCAGGTCACCGATCAACTCCACCTCGGCACCGAACAGGTTGGTGCCGCCGCATCGGATCAGCTCGATCGCCTCATCGAGCCAACGCTCGTAGCGCTCGGCCGCCTCATCCCAGGCCGCGCGGGTGGCTGCGTGCATCGCGCGGACATCGCCGGCTTCCGCGGGCGTCGCAGGACGAACTGAGGCGGACGACCGCTCCAGGATTTGCTGCGACGTCGTACTACGACAGCGCACGATCGTTGCACCTCACGATGCGAGCCTACACCCTCGTCAGCTAGTTGCGCCAGCAACGACCGTGCCGTGCCGTGCTATCGTGACAACACAGAAGGAGTCCCCATGCCCGCCGTCGTCGTCGATGACATCACCGTCCTGCCCCGAATTCCTGCCCCTGATCCGGTCATGACCCGCCAGCGACCGGTCCGCAGCGTGACGGTTGCCCCGCGCGGGTTCGAAGGCGAAGGATTCCCCGTCCGGCGGGCGTTTGCCGGGGTCGACCTGGCCGATCTCGATCCGTTCGTCCATCTCGATCAGATGGGCGAGGTGGAGTACGCGCCGGGCGAGCCGAAGGGTACGCCGTGGCACCCGCATCGAGGCTTTGAAACGGTCACCTACATGATCGATGGCACGTTTGAGCACAGCGATTCGAACGGCGGCGGCGGGGTCATCACCAACGGGGACACGCAATGGATGACCGCTGGCGCCGGGATCCTGCACATCGAGAAGCCGCCGGAGGCCCTCGTTGTCAGCGGTGGGCTGTTCCACGGGTTCCAGCTGTGGGTCAACCTACCGGCCGCGCTGAAATGGAGTCCGCCCCGCTATCAGGATCTCCGCGCGAGCGAGGTCGCGCTGGTCTCGTCGAGCGACGGCGGGGCGCTGCTACGGGTGATCGCTGGTGAGATCGGCGGGCACAGCGGACCGGGTGCCACGTACAGCCCGATGACCCTGGTCCACGCCACGCTGAGCCCCGGCGCTCAGCTGGCGGTCCCGTGGCGGGCGGACTACAACGCCCTGGCGTACGTGATGGCGGGGCACGGCACCGTCGGGGCCGACCGGCGGCCGGTTGCGACGGGCCAACTGGCGGTCTTCGGCCCCGGCGAGGCTGTCACTCTTGCGGCGGATCCGATCCAGGAATCGCGCCATCCGAGCCTGGATGTCCTATTGCTCGGCGGCCGTCCCATCCGGGAGCCCGTAGCCTGGATGGGTCCGTTCGTGATGAACACGCGCGAGGAGGTCATGCAGGCCTTCGCCGACTACCAGGCGGGCCGCCTCGGCTCCATCCCGGCGATCCACAATGCCCCGACGACCCTCATCGAATCACGCGACTCCAGTTCGGCGGGCGGCTAGCGAACCATCGCCCGGGGTGGCCGGCGGGCCGTCCGGGCGTTGCGTGGCGTCGGCCAGAATCGCGCAACGCACCCTCAGAACGCCCGCTTGACGATGACCAGACCGAGCACTACCAGGACGACCAGGGCCAGCAGCCCCATCGGCTGGAGCGACGACAGCGTGTCGATGGTATTCGTGATGAACTGGCTCGCGGAGGCTCCCACGTCAATCGAGCGCCCGCCGCCGCCAGACCCACCGGCAACCTGGCCCCCAACGCCGCTGACCGTCCCGCCGTACTCGACCATGCGCGCATCATCTCACGGGTGCGCAGGCGGGCTAACGGCCGCGCGCCTGACATCTCCAGCACCAGGCGGCATGCCGCCTGGACTACGCCGGCCTACGCGGCGCTCGGCACCGGAGTGGCCGCCGGCAGGGCACCGACCGTGCTTGGAAGTCTCGCGGCACGCTCCTCGAACAGCATACGCGCCAGCCGCGCCCGGGCGGGTGTCTGTCCTGGATCGAACTCGAAGCCGGCCATGATCCAGCCGTTACCGGTGCTCCAGCTCGACTGAACCGTCCCGTCCAGCTCGATTGGCGGTTCGCCCGCGGGGATCACCACCAGCCGAGTCGCCGGAGTCATCGCATGACCGGTCGGAAGCTCAATGCGAGCCCCGGTGAGCGACAGGTCGCGGACCTGTGCCTCGATCCCGCCGAGGCGCCCCTGCAGATTCGTTTCGAACCGGACGCTCGCGCGTCGCTCGGCGGCGTAGTGGGATGAACGGATCCGCCGGATGGCGAGCCAGACGAGTGAGACATTGACCAGCATCCAGCCAAAGGCCGCGTGGACGGCCCATGCGTTGCCATACACGCTCGGCGTCGCGCCCAGCAGCGTGGCCGCGTACCAGGCCGCGGCGGCGACACTTGCGACCAGTACCAAGGCGAGCGGTCGAGGAACACGGTTGGATCGCCGTCCATCACCGGTGCGTCCCTTGGGACTGACAGCGAATGCCGCCCGACGGTTCGTGAGCAGGGTGATCGTGGCCAGCAGCTGCGGGGTCATCCGCACGAACTCGAACAGGATGGACAAGATCGGCCGGTGGCACCCACGCGAGAGCACGCGAAGAGACAACTGTCCCAGGATGAACGTCGTCGCAAACGCCACCGCAAATGTCGCAGGTTCGGCGCGGATGGGGACGGCCCCGGTCCCGATGACCACGATCGGCAGGATCAGGTAGGCGAGGGATCGCCAGGCGTCAAACCAGCCGAGCAGGGTCGATCCGTACGACAGCCGCTGACCGAGGCTCAGCCCGCCGACGATCATCGGGTTTTCCTTGCGCAGCACCTGCATGGCTCCGGTCCCCCAACGGTGGCGCTGCAGCTGATAGGTCGCAGCGTCACCGGCCGCGAGGCCTCTCGCCAGGACCTCGTTGTGGTAAACGGTTCGCCAGCCGCGTCGATGAAGCCGGATCGTGGTGTGGATGTCCTCGGTGATCGTTTCGGTCGCCACCCCGCCGACCTCGCGCAGGGCCGCGACCCGAACCACCGCGCCGGTCCCGCACCAGAAGGCGCCGCCCCAGCGGTTCTTGCCAGGCTGCAGGATCCGATAGAACAAGGCCTGCTCGTGGAAACGTTCGCTTCGGGCAGAATCGGTCGCCGCACGATTGACGCCGCCGCCCTCGTGCTCGAACGAATCGACGTTGTAGAAATCCTGTGGCGTCTGGACGAGAGCGAGCCGTGGGTCGTCAAAGTAGCCAAGGGTGCGGACCAGGAAGTCGGGCGAGGCCACGTGATCGGCGTCGAGGACCGCAATGTAGTCGGCGTCGATGACCCCGAGGGCGTGATTGAGGTTGCCCGCCTTGGCGTGCTCATGGGTCGGGCGGGCGAGGTAGCGCGCGCCGAGTTCGATCGCGAGGCGTTCCACGTCGGGGCGCGCCCCGTCATCGAGCACCCAGGTCTCATGGTCGAGGCGCATGGCGACCGCGGCGGCGACCGTCGGGGTCAGGACCTCGAGTCCTTCGTTGTAGGTCGGCACGAGCACCGCGACCCGGCCGGGGATCGTCGACGCGTCATCCGTCGCCGGACGCCGATCGATGTCCCACAGGGAGAACGTGAAGAGCGCCAGGCCGAACGCGGCATGCACTTCGAACACGAGCAGCGGGACGGAGACCCACCAGACATCGAGGGCCAGGGTCCAGCCGGCACGCCAGACGAGATAGACGACCGTGACCGTCAGGGCCAGGACTGCGATGGATCGGATCGCCCACTGCCGGACGGCTGACTCGGGTGCAGGCATGCCGCGCCCCGGGATGGTCGGACGGAGCCAGCCGATGACGGAGGCGTTAGAGGCCTGATTCGACATGGGATCGAGTTTGGCTTGCACCTGGACCCACGGCCATAGCTCGAAATCCGCGGATCGGGCAGCCTGTTGGCCTATTCGTCCGCTCTTGTCCGACTACGATGCGTATGGCTGGACGACGGCTCCGGGAGGAACAGGGGAGGCTGATGGCGCGGAAGACGGTCGAGGCAGCGCAGGCGGAGGCCGTGGCGGCGACAATGCGGATCGGTATTACGCTCGCCGGGCTTCCGGCCGATCAACGGACGGCGCTCCAGGCGCTGCGCGAGACCATTGCGGCGACCGCCCCCGATGCCGTCGACACCATCAGCTACGGCGTCCCGGCGTTCCGCTATCGCGGTCGACCGCTCGTCGCCTATGCGGCGGCGAAGGCGCATTGCTCGCTCTTCCCCATGAGCGGTGCGGTCATGGAGGCGCATCGGGCCGAATTGGCGGAGTTCGACACCTCGAAGGGCACGATCCGGTTGCGGCCGGACCGTCCGCTTCCAAACGCATTGATCGCGAGTATCGTTCGCACCCGAATGGAGGAGATCGATGGCTGACCGTCGTCCGGTGATCATCACCTGCGCCGTGACCGGGTCCATTCACACTCCCACGATGTCGCCGCACCTGCCGCTCACGCCGGCCGACGTGGCGCGCCAGGCGATCGATGCGTACGAAGCGGGCGCGTCAATCCTGCACCTGCACGCGCGCGACCCGCGCGACGGACGCCCCACGCCCGATCCGGAGGTCTTCGCCGAGTTCCTGCCCCAGATCCACGAGCGGACGGACGCGGTCATCAATATCACGACCGGCGGCAGCGCCACGATGACCCTCGATGAGCGGCTGGCGGCGGCCCACGCGTTCCAGCCCGAGGTCTGCTCGCTGAACATGGGCTCGATGAACTTCGGGATGTACCAGATGATGAGCCGCTACCCGACGTGGCAGCACGACTGGGAGGCGCCGTACCTCGAGGGCTCACGCGACCGGATCTTTCGCAACACGTTCAAGGACATCGAGGCGATCCTGCTGACCGTCGGCGAGGGATACGGGACGCGCTTCGAGTTCGAGTGCTACGACGTGGGACACCTGTACACCCTGGCCCACTTCCTCGATCGCGGGCTGGTCAAGCCGCCGCTCTTCGTCCAGACGATCTTCGGCATCCTGGGCGGGATCGGGGCACACCCCTCGGACCTGATGCACATGCGTTCCGTAGCGGACCGCCTATTCGGGGAGGGTTACGTCTGGTCCGTCCTGGCGGCGGGTCGACACCAGATGCCGCTCGCAACGATGGGCGCCACGATGGGCGGCAACGTCCGGGTGGGCCTTGAGGACAGCCTCTACATCGGCCCGGGCCAACTGGCCACGAGCAACGCGGAACAGGTGACGAAGATCCGCTTGATCCTGGAGGCGTTGTCGCTGGAGGTTGCCTCGCCGGCGGCCGCACGCGAGATGCTGGACCTCAAGGGCAAGGATCGGGTCCGGATCTAGTTGACGAGCGGGCGGCCGCGGGCCTCTTTCCTCGCATAACCGCATCCAGGGACTGGTACGGAGAGGGGTGCGCGATGGATCCGGGCCGTCGGCCCGGATCCACGCTCAGGCCGACCCAAAGTTGCGCCCGATTCACCCGAAACAGCCCGATTCGACGCTTGTCAGCCCGACCTTCGCTCCGTAGCAGTCTCCCGGCGAGGTTATGCGGATGTCCGACCCAGTGGAGATCGTCAACGACGCCCTCGTGCCCTAATCGGTGCCCACGCGGCGGTCGCGGGTTATCGCCTGCCCACCCGCGACGCAACTCGGTATCGCTCCTACTTCGCCAAGCTGGAGCTGATCGCGCGCTGATGTGCGGTCAAGCCAGAGAGCTGCACCTCCCCATAGCCCAGCGGGCGCCCGCCTCATTCAGAGACTGACGCGTGCTTCGTCCGCCACGGTGACAGAGGCCTTCCGCGCAGGCCGCGCAGGATGGGCGGTGGCTGCCCGCGGTTCGTCGAGACGCGCAAGAAACGGCGTGGCGCCAAGGCGAGTCAGCGTCTCGCGGGCCGCCTCGATCACGGTGTGCGCTTCGGCCATCTCCCGTTCGGTCGGGACGAGAAGGATCGCCATGTCAAGCGCGGCCATCGCCTCGTCGAATGCGAGTCCGAGCTGGCGCCATCCGCGCAGCGCCTCGCGGTAGCCGGCGATCGCGTCGGTCCGGCGACCCTCCAGCGCGGCGATGCCGGCGCGGAGCGTCAGGTGATCCAGCGTGATCGCCACGCCGCGAGTTACGGCTGGCTCGATCCTCGCGATGAGGTCGCCGGCGGTGGCGGCGTCACCGGCCCACAGCGCGGCTCGGGCCGCCAGCGGCAGGCTGATCGGGACGAAGTACCCGGTTGCATCGGCGGCCGCGACCGCCTCCAGGCGGGCCTCGTCCAGTCGCCCGGCGACGATGGCCGTCCAGGCCCTGCCCCAGTGGCAATAGGAGGAGAACTGGGTGTCCTGGAGGCCTGGAGCGAGCCGCTCGGCCTCGGCCAGATCGGTCGCAGGATCCCCGCCCACAAGAGCCGTGAGAACCGCCCGGTCCACGTACAGTTCGAGATAGAACGCCCCGGTGATCTCGTTCGCGAGCCACTCCTCGAGCAGCTCCACCGCCCACCCCCATTCCCCGATGCGAATGGCACACGAAACGGCGTTCCCGACCATGACGAAGCCGTAGATCGCAGACCCGAGCCGGCTGGCGATCTCGAGACCCTCACGGGCCATGGTGAGCCCTGCGACCGGATCGGCGAACTGCTCGTAGAAGGTGAGCGAGGTCCGCGAATTCCGGTCGGCTTTCACGAGGCCATTTGCGACGGCAAGCTCGTGGGTCCCACGAAGGATGATGAGCGCCTCGCGGGGGCGGTTGAGCCGATACAGGGCCCCACTGCGCCTCGAAAGCGCTGACGCGGTCTCTGGCAGCAGGTTGAGCCGCTCGGCGACCGGGAGCAAACGTTCCAGCCAGGCAAGCGCAACGGTGTCGTCGCGATGCACGTAGGCACCCGAGAGCTGGAGCATGAGGGCGACGCCCGCAGGCGTCTCCTCGAGATCGGAGAACTCGTCCCACGCGGGTTGGATGATCGCAAGCGCCCGGTCGGAGTCCGTACCGAATTCTTCGATCGCACCCACGTACTCCGCCGTGGCCATCGCGATGGCCTCGCGGTGACCGAGGTCGCGCCGGGCTTCAAGCGCGCCGAGCGCATGTCGCTCCGCGACCTCGCCCACGAGGCCCTGGAGCGCCGATGCGAGCGCCCGCTCGTGCAGGTCGACCCGGTCGGAGGCCTCCCGGCTGACAGCCAGGGCATGCTCCAGGAACCTGATCGCCTGGGTGTGTGATCCGAGGGCCGCGGCGCGGTCCGCCGCACCGCGAAGGGCCACCCTCGCCTGGGCTGCCAGTGTGTCCGCCTCGGGCCCGTCGGCCGCATAGCCCTGGGCGGCCAGATAGTGGCCCGCGAGCGCTCCGGCCAACTCCTCTGTCCCGAGGGACTCGAAGAAGCGAGCGGCGGCGATGTGGCGGGTCTTCCGGTCGCGCTTCGCGAGCGTGTTGTAGGCGACTTCCCGGATCAGCGCCTGGACGAACGCGTACTGGCCACGCTCGGGCGATCGACTGTCAAGCATCTGGATCAGCAGCTCCCGCCTGACGAGCGCGCGCAATCGCGGTTCGAGCTCGAGCGGATCCTGTCCCGAGACGGCGGCAACGCCTGCCAGCGTGAAGCTCTGGCCGAGGACGGCCGCGTCGGCGACGAGCCCGCGATCGGCGGCATCCAGCTCGTCGAGGCGCGCCGTGATCAGCGTGGTCAGCGTTTCCGGGACGGCAAGATCGGACAGGTCGCCCACCGGGCGATAGACCCCGTCCTCCAGGACCAGCCGACCCTGGGCCAGCAGCATCCGGACCGTCTCGACAGCGTACAGCGGGATGCCGTCGGCGCGCGCGACGATCGCGTCCCTAGCTGGGGCCGGCAGGCCCGGCACCAGCCCGGCCAGGAGCTCACGCATCGACAGGGTCCCGAGCGGCTCCAGGTGGATCGACGTGAAGCTGCGCTTGCCCGCGCCCCAGCCCGGTCGACGCTCGAGCAGCTCGGGACGGGCGAGGGTCACGATCAGGATCGGAACGTTGCGGCTCCACTCCAGCATGTGATCGATGAAGTCAATGAGGCCGGCGTCCGCGTAATGGAGGTCCTCGAAGACCAGCACGACGGGCCCGCTCGCGGCCAGCCGCTCGAAGAAGGTGCGCCAGGCACCGAACAGCTGCTGCGACCCGGCGCCCGACTCCACGCCGAGGAGGGACAGCAGCGCCGGCTCGATCCAGGCCCGTTCGGTCTCGTCCGCGACGTGCTCGCCGAGCATCGCCGCGATCCCGGCTCGGGTGGTCGGCTCGTCGTCCGTCTCCTGGAGTCCCGCCCGGCCGCGGATCATCTCGCCGAGCGCCCAGAATGAGATTCCGTCGCCGTAGGCGGGACTGCGGCCGTCGTGCCACCAGACGGGCTCGACCAGCCCGTCGATGTACTTCAGGAACTCCCACGCAAGCCGCGACTTCCCGATCCCGGCCGGCCCGATCACGCTCAGGAGACGCGGCCGCCCCTCGCGACCCGTTGCATGGAACAGATCCTTCAGCTGGCGGAGCTCCTCGTCGCGTCCGACGAACGGCGCTTCGAGCGCCTCGGATCGGCCAACCCCGCCACGCTGGGCGACGACCCGAACGGCGCGCCAGGCGGGAACCGGGCTCACCTTGCCCTTGAGGACCTGGTCGGCCGCCGGCTCGAAGATGATGGCTCCGCCGGCCGCTCGCTGGGTCGCCTCCCCGACGAGCACGGTCGAAGGCGGCGCCACGCTCTGGAGGCGACTCGCCGTGTTGACCAGGTCGCCGGCGACCATCCCCTGGTTCGGCGCTCCCAGCGTGACCGCCGCCTCGCCGGTCAGGATCCCGACACGCACGGTGATCCCGGAGGCCAGGCTGGGCACGGCAGCCACGAGATCCAGGCCGGCCCTGACCGCCCGCTCCGCGTCGCCCTCGCGCGCGATCGGCGCGCCCCACAGCGCCATGACCGCATCGCCGATGAACTTCTCGACGGTGCCGCCGTAGCGGCCGATGATCTCTCGCACGGTATCGAAGTAGCGAGTCTGGAGATCGCGGACTTCTTCGGAATCGCGGCCCTCGGAGAACGCCGTGAAGCCGACCAGATCGGCAAAGAGGACGCTCACGAGGCGTCGCTCGGCGACAGCCTCCAGGGCGCCGGGTGTAACGGGGGTTCCGGGCGACGTACTCGGCGCGGCCGAGACTGATCCTGCGGCCGCCGTCGCTCGGGACGCACCGCCGCCCAGCGGCGTCGCGCACTCGGAGCAGAACTTCGCGGCCGGGAGGTTCGCCGCCCCGCAATTCGGGCAGGATGCCGCAAACGGCGTCGCGCACTCCATGCAGAACTTCGCGCCGGCGCGGTTCTCCGTCCCGCAGTTAGAGCAGATCACGCTGATCTCGCGCCCATCGCGATCGTTGTCATCGACGAAGGATAGCGGAGCCGTCAGCCGCCGAGGGTCGCCGCCACATCGCGAAAGGTCGCCTGGAGCTTGTCGGCCATCTCGTCGAACTCGGCCGAGCCGAACGTCAGCGGGGGAGTGAGCGACATGATGTCGCCCGCGATCGGACCTGTTCCACCGCCGGCCATCCCCGTTCCGGGATAGGTCACGATGCCATTGCGCAGGCCGGCCTCGCGGACCAAGGCGGCCAGCTTCCGAGCAGGCGGGAACGGCTCCTTGGTAACCAGATCGCTCACGAACTCGATCCCGGCCATCAGCCCGATCGTCCGGATGTCGCCGACGAACCAGAATTCTTCCAGTGGCTTGAGCGCGGCGGCGAAGGCCTCCGCGTGCTGCGCCGCACGTTCCATGAGGCCTTCGCGCCGGTAGATGTCAAGCGCCGCGAGGCCCGCGGCAACAGCCACCGGGTTCCCACCGAAGGTGAAGACGTGCTCGAACGCGACGCCAGCCTCGACGAACGCGGCCCGAACATGGTCCCGCACCGCGACCGCAGCCAACGGAGCGTAGCCACTGCTGATCCCCTTGCCCATGATCATGAGATCCGGCACGACCCCGTAGTGCTCGATCCCGAAGTGTCGCCCGGTGCGCCCAAATCCAGTCATCACCTCGTCGACGATCAGCAGGACGCCATAGCGATCACAGATCTCGCGGATCCGTGGGAAGTACTCGGCCTGTGGCTGGATGGCGCCGCCCACCGACGCCACGATTGGCTCAGCGATGAACGCCGCGACCCGCTCCGGGCCGAGCCGCAGGATCTCGCGTTCCAGTTCGTCCGCGCAGGTGACCTGGCAAGTAGGGTAGGTGAGGCCGAACGGACAGCGATAGCAGTAGATCGGCGGGATGTGGGGCATGTCCAGGAGCATCGGCAGGTACTTTGCCCGCCTCCCGACGGCTCCACCCACGGACAGGCCACCGAGCGTCGCTCCGTGATACGAAGTCCAGCGCCCGATGATCTTGTCCCGCTCAGGCTGGCCGCGCTCGAAGTGGTATTGGCGCGCCATCTTGAGCGCGACCTCCACGGCTTCTGAGCCGCCGCTGGTGAAGTGGACCCAGTTGAGATCGCCGGGGGCCAGTTCCGCGACTACGCCCGCCAGCCGGATCGCGGGCTCGCTGGCAAAGATGTTGCCCGCGTTGAACGGCAACCGGGCCGCTTGGGCGGCCATCGCTTCGGCGATCTCCCGGCGGCCGTAGCCCACGGTGATACATCCGATCCCGGCGATCGCGTCAAGATACCGGTTGCCGTCCACGTCCCAGACGTAGACATGGTCAGCTCGATCGAGGATCGGGTAGGCCCGGGCGGGGTCCAGGCTGAAGTAATGGCCCGAATCCGTGCTGGCTGTGGAGGCGTGGGCGCTCACCCGACCAGGTCAAAGGCGATTCCGTACTTCGTCGCGTAGCCGCGCAGAATCTCGATGACCGACGGGTGGAGGGGAATGCCGTTCACGCGCCGGTCGGCCATGTTCTCGAACTCCGGCTGGCCCGCGACCATTACGCGGCCAAAGCCGGGCGCCGGCGGCGTCGCTCGCAGGTCGCGCACCCGCTCATCCATGAGCGCCTTGTGTCGCTCGATCGGCACGAACGCGTCCACGCGCCAGGCCCCGAAGAAGTGATTGACGTTCTCCTCCTCGCCCGGCTTGGCCGTGAAGCCCCAGCCCGACAGGGCGCCGCAGAAGATGTCGACCCAGACGCCGAGGCCGTAGCCCTTGTGGGCCGCCCCTTCGCGCGTGCCACCGAAGGTCACGAGCTTGACCGCCGCCATCGCTTCGTCCGGGTCCGTGGTCGGGTGACCCTCGCGGTCCAGGGCCCAGGTTGGCGGGATGGTCTTGCCGTCCCGCTGATAGTTCTGGATCTTGCCAAACGCGCTGGTCGAGGTGGCCATGTCGAGCACGAACGGTGGCTCCTCGCCGCAGGGGACGGCGACGGAGATTGGATTTGTACCAAGTTTCGGTTCGAGGCCGCCAAAGGGCACGACGCCGGGCGTCACGCCATTGGTCAGGGAGAAGCCGATCATGTCGCGCTCGAGCGCCATCCGCGAGTAGACCTGGGCCATGCCGTAATGGCGCGAGTTGCCGACCGCGGCGAAGCCGGAGCCGACCTTGGCCGCGCGCTCCATGACATCAGACATGGCCCGGTGGCCCACCACAAAGCCCATGCCCCGGTCCGCTTCCCACGTCGCCGTCGAGGGCGATTCGTGAATGATCCGGATGTTCGGGGTCACATTGATGTCGCCGTTCTCGAGCCCGGGAAGATAGAAACCCGCAAGGTTGTTCGAAACGCCATGCGACTCATGGCCCACGTAATCAGCCAGCACCAGGCCCGTGGCCGAAATCAACGCGTCCGCCGCCGGCATCCCGTTGTGGCGGAAGAAACTGGCAACAAGCTCCGTCAGCGCCTCGCCGTTGACGCGAACCTTCCCGGTCATGTTCGTCTGGATTGTTGACCCTTCAGCTGGGGCAAAGGTCCGGGGCTCGCTGACGGTCATGGTCGCGGTCTCCTCTTGGTCCGGGTCAGTGGGTGTCCAGCGTACCGGGTTCGCTGCAGGTCAACCGTGCGGGTCCAGTGCGTCGCGGAGGCCATCCCCGACGAGGTTCACGGCCAGAACGGTCACAAAGATGGCGAGGCCCGGCGGGAGCCAGTACCACGGGAAATCGCGCAGGATGAACAGCTGCTGCGCGTCGTACAGCATGTTGCCCCACGACGGCTGCGGCGGCTTGACGCCGATGCCCAGGTACGACAGCGAGGCTTCCGTGAGCAACGCGATGGCCACGGTGAACGTTCCGGTGACGGTGAGTGGCGCCAGGGCGTGGAAGATCAGGTGCTTTCGGATGATCCGGCCATTGGTGGCCCCCAGCGCGCGTGCGGCCATCACGAAGTCCTGTTCGCGCAGGGAGAGCACGACCGATCGGACGACCCGCGCGGCTTCCGGCCAGCTGAACAGGCCGATGAACAGGACCACGATCTCGAGCCCGGTCCCGACGATCGAGACGACGATGGCGATCGCGATCAGGGTCGGGATGGCCAGCACCGTATCCGTCACTCGCATCAGGAGCGCATCGATCCATCCGCCGAACATGCCGGCAATCAGACCGATCACGAGACCCAGCAAGGTGGCAAAGAGGGCGGCGGCGACGCCGACCGACAACGAGACCCGGCCCGCGTATAACAGCCGCGCCAGCAGATCCCGTCCGATTCGGTCCGTGCCCAGCAGATGGTCCGGCCCTGGCGGTTGGAAGCCAATGGCGAGATCCGTGATCTCCGGGTCCACGTTGTAGATGAACGGGACGACCATGGCCGCGAACGCGATGGCCCCGAGCATCAGCAGGCCAGCCAGCGCGGCCCGGTGGCGCAGGAATCGGCGCAGCGCCCGTCGTCCCGCGCTCTCGCTTCGGCGGCGCGGAACGGATCCAGGGTTGACGACGGCCACGGCGGTCATTGCGGCTACTCGAGCCGGATCCGCGGGTCGGCTGCGCCATACGCCAGATCGGCGAACACATTGCCCAGCAGGACCACCGACGCCGTGATGACCGCGAATGCCTGGATGACCGGGTAGTCATGACTGAGGATCGCGTCGAGCGCGAGCCGGCCCATGCCCGGCCAGGTGAAGATCTGCTCGGTGATAAACGCGCCAGCCATCAGCATGCCGACCTGCAGGCCGACGATGGTGATCAGCGGCAGCAGGGCATTGGGGAATGCGTGACGAACGACCACCATGGTCCAAGGCAGGCCCTTGGACCGCGCCGTGACGAGGTAGTCCCGGCCAAGGGTCTCGAGGATGCTGGTTCGGACGTAGCGGATGACTGGTCCTACCCCGGCCAGGCCGAGGATGCTGGCCGGCAGGATCAGATGCTGGAGGAAATCCAGGAAGTCGACATCGTCGCTCCTCGGCTTGAACATGCCGCCTGACGGCAGCACGTTGAGCTTCACCGAGAAGACATAGATGGCCGCCAGGCCGAGGAAGAACGATGGGACAGCCACCACCGACAGTCCAAATGACGAGACCACGTAGTCGGTGATCCGATTGCGCCGGAGCGCCGCCAGGATCCCGAGCGGGATGCCGATGATCAACTGGAGTGCCAGGGCCGCGACCATCAGGATCAGGGTCGGCGGAACGCGCTCCACGACCATGTCCAGGGCCGGTCGACCGGTGATGAATGAGAACCCGAGGCTCCCCTGGGTCAGGGCTTCCCGGAGCCAGACAACGTACTGAATGGGGATCGGCTGGTCCAGGCCGAGGGCACGTGCCATGTCCGCTCGGATCCGCGCGATGTCGGCAGTCGTGAGGCCGCCCTGCTGTCGCTTCGTGTTGAGGAACATGTCGACCGGATCCACCGGCGCGAGACGCATCAGCAGGAACACGAGCATCGTGATCCCGACGAACGTGAACGCGGTGATGATCAGTCGGCGGGCGAGCCAGCGGCCCATTGATCCTCGCTATGGTTCGGGGTGGCGACTGGTCCGATGGGTGGGGCCGCGCGTCGCGGAATGAAACGGCGCGCTGCCGGAGGGAACCTCGCGACAGCGCGCCAGATCAACGGCTCAGCTTCGAGCGTTGCCTATGGCGTGAACGACCATTCGTCGATCTTCCAGAACATCTGCGATGGGTCACCATAGACGGACAGACCGGTCAGCCTGGAGTCCCACGCATACGCGGTTGCGCGGCGGTAGGTGACCATGATCGGCACCTGCTCCAGCCAGATGTCCTGGGCCTGCGAGTAGAGCGCGGCACGCTCGCCCTGGTCGGCGATCCTGGAGGCCTGGACCATCAGGTCATCGAATTCGGGATTGCAGAAGTTCGACACGTTGGCGCCGCCCTCGGTGTAGCCATTCGCGAGCTTGTTGCCGCCGAAGGCCGCGCAGGCGGTGAACTGGCGAATCTGGTCTGGTTCCTGGATGGGATAGCCACCGTAGAGCTGCAGGTCCCAGTCGCCGGCGCGCCCGAGGGCGTCCGTCACGTCGAGCCCATTGGTGATCTCGATGGTGACGCCGATCGTCTTCATCTTCGACTGGCAGTCCTCGATGAAGGATTGGCGGTCGCGGGCGTCCTTGTTCCAGGACAGCCAGCGGACCGTCTTCGAGTAGTCGAAGCCTGCCTCGTCGAGCAGCGCCTTGGCCGCGGCGAGATCGAAGTTGTACGTCTTGACGCCATCCTTCGGCACCCAATCCGGGAAGAAGTAGGTGTCCAGTTTCATGCCCTTGCCCTTGAGGAAGCTGTCCACAAAGCCCTGCCGATCACAGCCGAACATGAACGCCTGCCGAATGCGCACGTCACTCATCGGCGACGACGGCGAGTTGTTGAAGTCCGTATGGATCGGGAACGGAGTGACCTGGGTGCCGGTGGTCAGGCCGGCTGCCGCGAGGCCATCGAGGTCGTCGAGGGTCACGGTGGCAAGGTCAAGGTCGCCGGACTGGAGCTGCGCGGCCGCGACGGCCGTGTCGTTGTTCGGAACGAGGATGACCTCGCTGAACGCGGCCGGGTTGCCGCGCCAATTCGGGTTCGGCAGGTATGACATGAATTGGCCGACCTCGGTCTTGTTCCAGAGGTACGGGCCAGCTCCGACGGTCGGTTCCTGCCAGAACGGTAGGGCCCACATCTCCTTCTGGCCCAGCGCGTAGACGTCCGGGGATGCCGCGAGGATCGCGCCCATTGGCAGGATGTAGTTGCGGAAGTTCAGCAAGGTCGCGGAGAAGGCCGCGTTCGGATCGATCAGCTCGAAGACGACGGTGGCGTCGTCCGGGGCTGTGATCCCCGCGACGTCCTTGGAGAAGTCCGGACCCTTCTGCCAGTCGACCATGCCGACGACGTTGGTCCACAGGCCCGCATTCGCGGACTGGGTGGGGTTCGCGCCCAGCTTCCACGAGAAGAGGACGTCCTGCGAGGTGAGCGGCGAACCGTCACTCCACACTAGACCCGACTTCAGTTTGACTGTCCAGGTCTTGGCGTCCGGACTGGCGGTGATCGATTCGGCGAGGCGCATCTGCACGCCGCCAGTCTCGTCGTAGGCGGCGAGCGAGTCCCACTGGAGCTCCATCGACAGCGAGTCGCCGCCGGTCCCCGACGCGCTCCATGGATCGAATGAGCTGAATTCCTGGTAGAGATGCACGGTGAGCGGCTCGAGCGGAACCGCAGTGGGGGCCGCTGTCGGCGCGGCGGTCGGGGCCGCAGTGGCGCCGGCAGTCGGAGCCGCTGTCGCGCCCGGCGCGCTGGCGGACGGCGTGGTGGTGCTGGCACAGGCTCCGAAGATGACCGACGCCAAAACGGCCACCAAAAGCAGGGGACGAACGCGGTACATGACGGACCCTCCTACCCTCTGGCGAGCGTCAACGCCTGCCGAGGCAACTGGATGAGCGGACATCCCGCAGCGCGGAGACCTCCCGTCCACCGCGCGCTGACCATACCCCATCGGGTGGGTCGTGTCGAGGTGGTAATGTGAGCCCACTGCAATTGTCGAAGCCGAGTGATTCTGTCAGTTCAACTGCCGAGTGATTCTGTCAGTCGTC